>JAITOW010000066.1 GCA_031289835.1 Puniceicoccales bacterium
TTAAAATATACCGAGCTACGTCAAAAACATTTACCATAATGGTCCATAATCATAGCCGAAATTTTTCAATGTCAATACTAAAATAATCATTTTTTGGAAATGGGAGGCGTGGATGCCTGGAAATAAAAGGTACAGGTACTTGAAGGTGAGGAACATAGGTACGTAAAAATTAGGAACGTAAGTACTTGGAAATGGCGCGTATTTCATCGTGTGCGGAGGGCAGCGGTCAATCGCCCAACGCACTCCAAGGGAGCGGTCGGCCACAATTTGTAGGATTGCTTAAATAGCTTGCGCACGCGCGCGGGTGGGCTGACACGGCGGAACTACACCCTGATAGAGCGGAGCCGAGCAGCATGGCCGCGGCCATGTTCGCCAGTTTCCGACACATTGCCATAGAAATACTTATTAGCATTTGGTAGCTTGGACAACACGGCGTCGCCTACCTGGTCCTCACACCCCGGAGCATCTTCGTGAAGCCGGCGTGGAACAATATGCGATCCACGGCCCAGCACATCGCCGGGTAACTATCCCCAAGCGCCCCAACTCAATGCACGATACCGCATCCTCACTGCCTCGGCGCACCCATGTTAAGTAGATCGATCGGCAATTTGTACGCATGTTTGTGCGGCGGCAACACACTTACATGCCCACTTTCGCTGGATAGTCGCACGCATAGATCCACCGATGCCCGGTAGTATGTCTCCCCGCTTGCCATGGGACGCACTCGCGGGATCGTCCCGCGCGCGCTATCATGCCAGATCACCGCACGGCTCAATGGTTCGCCGCCACTCTGATTGACCACGAATTCTCCAGCTCCGCAGAAGAAAATATGCGCCCGTGGAACACTCGCTGGCTTTCCAAATTGCTCCCGAACTCCGCACCGTAGCTATATATGTTATCTCCCTGAGCTTCATACATGGAAGCTAATTCGAGCAAGGTTTTTTAGTAAAATTTTACCACTTAATTGGTTCGGTGTGTAGCCTAGAGAACCTTTGCACAAGAAATTCATCTAAGTTTTCCTGTGTAGAGTAAATGACACCATGGAATTCTTTGTCCAAAATCGTGGTACTATGGGGTCCTATGGGCACAACATTAGCTTTCTTGGAATCCACAGGGCACCACCCATCTTTGTCCGTACATCTAAGCGCAATGAAATGGCCACGACCGCATATGATCGCTCTGTCAGTTTCAATTTGGCTGAGCGTATCACAGAGTTTCCTTAGATTATACTCATCAAGGATATTTGAATGGAGACCAAGCTCTCCAGGGGAAGCAAGTCGAGTTTTTGGATCTATCTTAGCCAATGCTGCTTTTGCCACTAGTGGATCTGCTCCAGCTCCTCTGCCTATAGCATTTCCTTCGATGACTCCCCGAATAATTTTCTCGTAATTTGAAAGTCTAGACAACTCAGATAATGTATGCGGAGGTTGTGGTATAGGTATAGGCGGCTTGGCATCACTGTTTGTTAACATACCCCTGATAAGTTTCATGGTATCGAGAAGCTTTCCCCACTGGCCTTTTCGGATACATTCATTCAAATCAGAAACCAACTTATTAATGTATTCAATTTTATTCCCAATATTTTCGACATTGCCACCATGAAAATAATGTAGGGCATCCACCATGGATTGCTCACTTTTCATCGCCGTTTCAACGAAATTTCTACACGCCTCTCCAATATTTGACCCAAGTATCTCATTTAAAACTTCGTGACCTACTTCTTCTAGCCCACCTAGGTGTATCCATCGTGCACCGACATAAGCCCGCAGAGCATGCAAAGAGCACGTATTGGAATTGATTTGTTTTTCGTGGTGTAGATCTCCGGCACGTTGCGGTTGAAAAACGGAAGATTTACCTTGGGTAACTCTAGACAAATCAGGTTCATCGCTCTGAACCTGGCACAAATGACCTGGCAGGCGATTTTCAATTTTCAAAGCTGGCGCAGGTGCTCCATTTCCGCCAGGAGCAATATTCCTTGTTTGCATATCCATGATAAACCTAAGTTTATCAGATTGTAAAAATTTTACAATAAAATAATGCAAAAATTTTATAAAATTAACCAAGATGCAAAAACAAGCATCGTATCCCACCCCAACGCCATGCACCCACTTCGCTGTTTTGTTTAGCAAATGTTTGACATTTTCGAACGCAACCACGCAACCGTAAAAGGCATTACAGGAAAAATATAACAAGTTTTCGCTGTGCTATTTTCCAGTAATTCGGTTGTCACAGCAACATTCCCTGAAAATCGTCATTTTTATTGAATTTTTTAGCCAAAGTTTTTTTCAAAGTGTTCCCTTCGGATTCGAGTTCGTGCAATATTTCCTTTGATCGGGCGATGACATCCGATGGCAGGCCTGCCAGTCTTGCAACGTGTATGCCATAGGACTTATCTGCCGCCCCGGGAACGACTTCGCGCATGAATATTATCTCGTCGTTCCACTCTTTTACGGACATTTTATAGTTTTTGATTTTTTTCGAAAATTCCGCTAATTTCGTCAATTCGTGGTAATGCGTGGCAAACATGGTTCGCGTTGTGCTGTGCGCGAGGTGTTCGACGACGGCCCATGCAATGCTCAGTCCGTCGTAGGTACTTGTGCCGCGGCCGATTTCGTCGACGACGACAAGGCTCCTCCCGGTCATATTGTTCAGAATGTTCGCCATTTCATTCATTTCCACCATGAATGTCGAATTTCCCTGGGACAGATCGTCTCCGGACCCTATGCGCGAAAATATTCGGTCAACCACACCGATGCTGCAACTTTTTGCCGGAACAAATGAGCCTATGTGTGCCAGGAAAACGATCAGCGCCACTTGCCTAATGTATGTCGACTTTCCGGCCATGTTTGGACCGGTGATTATGGCCACCTGGTTGTTATTTGTGTTCAAAGTAGTATCGTTGGGCACAAACCTTGATTGGGTGAGGCTTTGTTCGACAACTGGATGTCGCCCCTGGGTGATCTCAATCGTGTCACCTTCGGATATAACTGGCCTGCAATAGTTGTGTTCATGGGCTAGGCGCGCCCATCCACAGTAAACATCGAGTCCGGCCAACACATCGGAAGTTTCTTGAAGTTGCGCCGAGTATTTCAAAGTTTCAGCCAAAAGTTCTTCGAATAGCGTGGATTCGAGCTCGATGGCATTTCTCTCAGCATTCAAAATTTCCGATTCCTTTTTCCGCAATTCCTCCGTGATGTAGCGTTCGCCATTGACGGTTGTTTGCCTGCGGATATAATGGCCCGGAACCAGGCCGACATTCGATTTCGTCACCTCTATGAAATAGCCAAACGTCCCATTAAACTTCACTTTTAGATTTTTAATCCCCGTTTGTTGCTGCTCATTGCGCTCGAATTCCACCATCCACTCGCGGCAATTACCGTGCAAGCTGCGCAGATGGTCAAGTTCGCCGTTGTACCCGTCGCGGATATAGCCACCATTCGAGAGGTCGATGGGCGGGGAATCTGACAGGGCCTGCGACAGGAGTTTATCGAGGTTTTCAAAGGTCCCAATTTTACCGTTTGAGTGTCTAAGTTCGGTGCACTCAAGTTTCTCCAATTCACTTTTTAGAGGTTTCAAGACCTTTATCGTTGCCCTAATTGAGCCGAGTTCGCGGGGATTTCGCAGGCGATTTTTGAGCCTGGTTATTATGCGCGTCAGGTCGTATGTTTTTTCGAGAAGAACGTGCACATTTTTGCAAACGCTGAAATTTTGAACGAACCCATGGACACAATTTTGGCGGCGCTGTATCTTTGCAGGACTTATCAGGGGGTACAGGAAGTATTTTTCAAGCAGTCTAGCTCCAGCTGCCGTAACCGTTCTGTCAACGATGTCGAGCAGTGAACCGGAGCGGGTAAAATGCGATGACTGGAACAACTCCAAACTCCTGATCGTGGATGCATCCAGCGTCATAGTTTCGCTCAGTTGGTAGACTTTGATGCCGGTTAGGGTGAGATTTTCCGTGCATAAATTTTCGGAAACATAGGCCAATAGTGCTCCCGCTGGCCCGATGGCATATTCCAAATTTCCAACGATGCCGTATCCATTTAAATTGTGTACCCCAAGTACCTTACACATCAGCTCATTGTTAAATTTTATGTCGAATTTTATGCTGTTGACCTCGGAAACGGCGGAATTTTGAATTAAACTTAGCAGCGATTCCTTGTGCGACGTTGCGTTGGCCATCCAAAACTCTCGCTCCCTGTCCGAGATGATGATTTCAGCCGGGGAGAGGGCGCGCAGCACGGGAAGTAAATTTTGTGCCTCCTCGGAGAAAGCCACCCTGAATTCGCCCGTAGAAACCTCAATCCAGGCCGCGGATAGGCCGCGCTTCGAAAGCTGAAACGACAGGATGTAGTTGTTGTGCCTTGCCTCGATATACTGGTCAGCAATCACCGTGCCGGGCGTGAGAATCCGGCTAATGGCACGCCTTACCAGTTGACCCGGCTTCGGCTCGCTGATTTGGTCGCAGATCGCAATCTTGTATCCGGAGTGCAAGATTTTACTGATGTATGACTCTGCAGCGTGATATGGAATCCCCGCCATTGGGCTGTCGCCGCGGTGGGTAAGCGCTATCCCGAGCAATTTTGCTCCAATTTTGGCATCTTCGTTGAACAATTCGTAAAAGTCTCCAAGCCTGTAGAAAAGGAGAGTTTTTTCGGGCAGTGATGCTCTAATTTCGTTGTATTGTTGCATCATCGGGGTTGGTTTGGAAGCGCTCGACAACATGACAAATCTGTGTTTTTTATAAATTGATAAAATTTCCAGTGTCTACAAAATTTGGAATGGTCCCTTGGGCTCGCATAAAGTTTATGCAAAAACTTTCCGCTTCCCGCATTTTTAAGCGATCAAGTTCTTCGATATCATCCAATCCGGATAGGTGCAGATAGCCGTGGATTAAGTATAAGGCAAGCTCATCGCGAAATATTGTGCCGAATTCTTCGGTGGCCCGTCTGGCGTATTCGGGGGAAACGCAAACTTCACCGGCATAGCCAAATTCATCATCGCCACAAAACGTTATAACATCCGTGGGAGAAGGATCATTCAGAAATTTTTTGTGAACATTGCACATTTCCTTCTCACCTAGGAATGCTATGGAAAGGGTTCCTGGTTTTACGGGGTATTTGTCCAACTTGTCCAAAAGCTCGCACATAAGCTCCACTTCCTTTTCATTGAACGCGAGCCAACCAACTTTGTTTGTGATTTCAATTTCCCTATGGCTCATCCGTCCTATTCTTGGCATGGCTGATTCTGGAGTGAAGTATGTGGATCATGGAAAATGAAAAGGCTTTTTTAAGAGCTTTCACTTCGTCGAGCGTGATTGGACATTCGTCTAGCTGATGGTCGCGTGCTTTACTTGCGAAAACCTCTTCTATTAAATTTTCAATGCTCTGATGGGTCACTTTTTTCATGCTTCTGCTTGCCGCCTCGATGGAGTCGGCCAACATTATAATCGCGCTTTCCTTTGAACGTGGCCTCGGTCCATCATACCTAAAGTTGTTTTTGTCCAACTTATCGCGCAGATAATTTTCGATATCCTTCGAAGTCATATTTATCACATCCACTTCCGCCAACAATTCGCCACGGGCTTTATCGTGGAAAAACTGCGTTGTCGTTGTGCCGTGGTGCTCGCAAATCACATCGATGATCACCCTAGGCAGCTTGGCAGCTGCGGCAAGGGAAGCCCCCTCGCGCACGTGGTTCCTGATGATCAGGGAGCTGATGTAGGGGGTTTGTTTGTCGTGGGGATTGGCGTAGTTATTTTGATTTTCAATGAAATATTCCGGCTTTGAAATTTTGCCGAGATCGTGGAATAGCGCCGCAGTTTTGCAAATGGTTTTGTTAGCTTTTATGCTGCCAGCAACTTGTTCGGAAAGGATCGAGACAACCAGGCTATGTTGGTATGTGCCTGGCGCGGCGAATTGCAGCTGCTGCAGCAACGGATTTCTATAGTCGGTTAATCCCAGCAAGCTGATGTCCGTGTACACGGAAAAGACTTTTTCGAGGATGGGCAGAAATATTACGGTTAGGATGCTCGTTGCCATTGACATCGCGAATGTGGAAAACACCTGGTAAACTACAATTTTAGCCGAAACCTGCGCCAATATGCCATGAATTATTATCGAAGCCGCAAATATTAACCCGGCTAGGAAGGAGCAGGCGAATATTTGCGATCTGGAGTTTGTGTTTTTCAGCAGCATCACGAATGCGAAACATACAAACAGTATTACAAGACAAAAATCAATTGGACGTGCTAGCATCAAAGTGTACAAAATACAGGCTATGACCGATGACACTAGTCCGTCGGCGACACCTAGGAGCAGTGTTCCGATCGCCGATGCCACTAGAAACGGAGCCATGCAGTATAGGGCATAGGTAAGGGTGGAATTTTTCACGAAAATTTCCAGCTCTCCAAATTGAATGTACATGCGCAGGACGGTTACCTGCAGCAGGATCAAAGCGCTCAACACGTAATATCTTTTCCTGCATAGATTGTGAAAATTTGGAATAAATAGCCTTAACCCGATAAATGACATCGTCATTACTAGGAAAGTTAAAAACGTTTTAGTGAGGAACATATAGTAGGACGCGTGCCCGTTCCTGTGGCTTGCACGCAGTGCGCGCTGGTGTTCAACGAAAGCTTCATACCTTTCCGCATCAATCATAATGTTCTGTTCCAAAATCACATCCCCGACTTCGTGTTTAATTGTGACAGGCTTGATCGAGCGGGCAACGAGATTTGCGTCGATTTTACTTTCCTCGGAGTCGAACACGAGATTAGGCTTAATTCCCTGCTTAAGTATCTTGAACAGAATGGTCACTGTATCTTTGTCCAGCTCCAGGGACAGGAGGTGCGTCCTCACATGGAAAAGTGCATCTTCCAGCGTGCGCACGCGTTGCTGCTGCTTCCCTTTCACCTTAAACCCATACAACTTGGTGAAGCCTTCGTCCGATTGCGGCACAAGAAAGTCGTCGAAATACACCCCATCCCGTGCTATCTCACGTAATAGAGATACGCACTCTTGAAAGATCTGAGTGCGTTCAATTTGGCCAAGAGAAACGGCGAGCAAGGCCACATCTTGCCATTCGACTTTGACCGGGCCCATCGCATTGAATTCGTTAACAAATTCCTTGATATCATTTCTTCCGTGTTCGCACAGGATATCTTCGTAGGAAAACCCTTCCATGCGCTCATCGAGCAATTTCAGCATTTTTATGAAATTGTCGTACTTTTTTTCGTCGATGATGTAAACGTTGCGAGCTTGGTGCCTTTTTTGCTCATACAACTTTCTCGTCCTTACCTTGCTTTCGAACTCGAAGGGCACCTCTGCAACAATCTTTGACTTAGACAGGTTCCCGGGAATAAACTGCACATTCATGGAGTCGTTCCAAGCAAAGCATACCACAGAAACTAACACGGTTACGATAAATAGCCAAAAAAAGTAAGCTCCTAGAATCTTAGCTTTGTCCCTAAAATTTGTCGCTGCATCGATGGGAATATCCTGCGTATTTTTGGAGTGGGCCGCATCACGTTTCTGTTGTTTTTCCTGTGCCATATCAAATAACAGCATCTGTGAATGCAATCAAACGCTCAAACATAGCCCGTTGAGACTGGGCAAGAACCTTTGTATTTGCGACAACGGGCATAAAATTTGTGTCCCCATTCCAGCGTGGTACAACGTGGCAGTGTAGATGCTTTGGGATTCCGGCTCCAGCCGCCAAACCGATGTTCATGCCAATGTTGAACCCATCGGGCGATAGAGCTTTTTTTAGCATGGACTCGGCCTTCCCTATGGCGGTGAAAAAATCTACCCTTTCGACCTCGGATAACTCGTCTATGTCTGAAACGGCCCTATGTGGGAGAACCAGCAGATGCCCGGGGTTGTATGGATACTTATTCATGATGGCGAAGGAAAATTTGCTTCTGAACAGTATTAGGCGTTCCCCATCGTTACCCGTGTCTTCGTCATATTTAAATGGATCATCGGAATCTGATTTTGCGCGTTCCACATAGTCTATTCGCCAGTAAGCATGTAGGTTATCCATCATACTGGAAACATAACAAATTTTTCTACAAATTTAGCAATTTAAATTTTTCCAAACCCACAGCCAACGCAGTACCAATTTAGGAACTAAACCAAAGTTAACCATTGGACTCGGATAGTTGCGGGTAAAGTTTCGATGTGCATGAAATTGCAGTGGGGAAATGCCTAACTGTATTGCTACCTCAGAAACGCAGTTATTCCGTCGGCTATGGCCTGGGCCAGGGTTTGACGATAGCAACTCGAGGCAAATTTTTTACCTTCCACCGCATTGGATAAAAATCCGCACTCTACTAAAATGCCGGGACAATTCAGATTCTTGAGCACATGGAAACGGGCGTGCCTAACGCCACGGTCGGCACTTCTGGTTTTCCTTAGAAGTGCTTTTTGGACATTGTAAGCCAACATTAAATTTTCCCCGTCGAATTTGTTGCTATAGTAGCGTTTTAGCTCAGCTTGCGGGGATTTTGCCTTGCGCTGCGAAGGTTGTCCGTAGGGCGTAAGTGCAAAAGTCTCAATCCCGTGGGCCAATTTCGATTCAGCGGCGTTGCAATGTACGCTCACGAACACTTTGGCGAATTTCTGGTTTGCAAATTTTGTGCGGTCATCCAGTTCAATGTGTGCATCTGAGTCGCGTGTCAAATACACGACATATCCTTGTTTTGCAAGAAGTTGTGCAGCCTTCTGGCAAATGTCTAGCGTTGCAACTTTCTCCTTCAAGCCAGTGGCAGATATTGCCCCATCAGCCCGTCCGCCATGCCCCGGATCCAGTACGATAATCGTTTTTTGCGCAGCGTTTTGCCGCTGTTTTGCTGAAAAAAATGGACATATGTGAGCAATGTAATCGCTGTGCGCCACACATAATTTTCCGTCTTTTACCTCCGTTGAAAAACCGAGCGACATCAAGACCCCATTGGCGTGGAACATTCGCGACTGCGATTTGAAGGATAGCTCCATATGGTTTCCCCGCAATGTCACCTTGTCTGGCTGGTTAATCGGTGTTTTGAGGTGATACTTTTGCGCAATCAAAGTAAGCGTCACACGCTCACCTCCGACTACAGCGCAACACGGAGAATGGGAAAAACCACATGCTACCAACAACAACAATACGCTTCCGGGGAAATTTAATTTAAGCATTGGAACTTATAATCTTAGTAACTCGCTGGCATCTAAAATGTTAGCGGGGTTGGCTGTTTTTTTATTGGTTTGAGCCAATTTTTTCTGGGCCGAAAGTGGAGACATGGTGGTGGATACAATTTTTCCGAACGATTTTGGTTCCGAATCCAAGACACCGTAATCACGCAGATCGTTGGCAAACTGCTTTACCAGGTCGAATCCCATTTCGCTGTGAGCGAGTTCACGGCCGCGGAACATCAGGGAAATTTTCAGCTTAAAACCTTTCTCCAAAAATTCTATGGAGTGCCGCATTTTTGTATTGTAGTCGTTTGGGTCGATCGCGATGCGCAGCTTTATTTCCTTTATCTTTGACGATGGTGCTTTGACATTTTGTTTATTTCTCTTGCATTCGTCATACTTATATTTGCCAAAATCGAGAATTTTGCACACGGGGGGCTGGGCACCTGGCGATATTTCTACCAGGTCCAATCCCTTACTTTTGGCTAATGCTACGGCATCACTGGTTTGCATGATACCAAGTTGCTGTCCGTCATGACTTATAACACGCACTTCCTTGGTCCGTATTCTATCGTTTTTCCTTACGAAGTTTTTTCCGCCGTCCCTACGGGAATACGACCTTTCGCTCCCGTATGGCCTGCTCCCGAAACCGCTCTTCGAACTGGTGGGGCGGTTATTAAATGGTACACTTGTCATTGATTATCACTATATTTCACAAAAGTACTATTTCACCGAAGTTGGTATTGTCAACAGCGGAGCAACTACCTGGGCAGAAGCTTCCCCCGCTTGCAAATTGAACAAGTAGGAAACAAACATGAACGTTGATTTCGAGTGCAAGTCATCATCGGATATGTAGAACCAATGCCCGCGGTGATGTGTCGCTATGAAGGCATTTGCCGGCAGAGTTTTCGAACATTTTATGTTTATCATCTTACCGCTGGCATTTTTTGCCCAATCAAAAACGTTGCCATCCGCATCAACCGTTGTCATGACTTTGCCGCTGTCAATATCTTCCTGCGGAACCTCAACGGCATGCGATAGATAGAACAGCAATCCCATGAGCGACCTCATTCTCACACTCAAGCCTCGCCTGGACACGGATAAAAAATTATCTTGGAAAAAGAATTCATTTCTGCCCCCTTCGAGGTCAAGAATCTCACGCAACTCCCTCATTTCCGGAGAGTTATCAGATATGTTTAAAAAACGTAAAACTACGGCTTTACTCCCGTCATCAAAACCCAAAGCCAATTTATGCTCATATTGTAACTTTTGCAGAAGCGAAGTCATGCGGTAAAAATCTTCGTAATCCGGCTTGATCCTAGGCGTTGGCCCAGAAGCATTTGAAGCATTGTCGACGCCATTCATTTTTTCGATGCATAGGTCGAAGACGCGCTCCAACTTCCACCCAGATTGGGACATCAAGAGTACCGCTGAAAATGGTATCGGAGTCATTAGGTGCTGAATGAATTCTTTTCCACGCAGTGGATGGTAGGAAACCGTCGGCGTTTGGGTATTCATGAGCTTAAAATTTGGCGACAAATAATTGGCGTTAGCAATGCCCTGAGGATGAGGGAACCATCTGCAATTACCCAAACCGCCTTCGAATCCAAAATTCCGCGACTCCGTTATATTACTGACTTCCAGAAATAATGGATTTTCGCGATATTTTAACCTGACCAAATTGTTCAAAAGTTGCTGATCCAAAACGGAAGTTAGAGCATCGTTGTACTCCGGATGCACGTTCCTCATCCCTCTTGGTCCCACAGAACTGCACCCCGTACACGTCAGAACGGCGGCAATTACCAATGTGTCAACAAATTTCTTCATAATCCTCCACTTACGCTGGCGTCGACTAAAACGAAAGAATGCCATTTTTCAACACTAAAAGCGCATTTAAAGAAAATATTATTTTTTTAAAAATTGTTGCTTTGCTGCACGTAAAAAGCAGGTTAGTAACCTAACGGGGAGTACACATTATGACAGAATTGAGCGGAAATGTTTTGCTGATGCAACTTGGACGACCATCGGCACTTATGAATGTTGGGTTGTCGGCGCTGATAAACAGTGTGCTGAATTACGACGTTGTGGAGGATGTTTATGGTTGTGTCGATGGGCTTGGTGGATTGATGACTGGAAATTTCATGGATCTTGCCGCTCAGCAACAAAAAAATATCAGCAACTTGTCTTTTACCCCTGGAGCCGCACTGGGTTCGCGCATGGTTGAGTATTCCGATGAGGATTTCGGCAAGGTGGCATCGATTTTAGCGGATAAAAATATCAGGTTCATATTTGTGCTCGGTGACGAAGAGAGTATAACTTACTGTTTAAGCATTGGGGAAGCCGTGGCAAAAATCGGACATGAAATGCGCCTCATGCTGATCCCGTTTTCGGCCGACAACGCTCTGCCTTTGACCGATCACTGCCTGGGATATGGTTCTCTAATAAAGCACGTTTCGTCGATGTTTACAAGTGTTGTCGTCGATACGCAATCGACGCAATCTTCCGGAAGCGTAACCGTTGTGGAGCTAAACGGGTGTGATAACGTGTGGGTTTTGTGTGGCATTGCGCTAGCCAAAAAGCATCCTGATTCGAGCATGGCGCCGCACCTCATATTCGCAGATCTGTTTGATGAACAAACACTTGTGAAAAAAGTACACGAATGTATCCATTCGAATGGTAGCTGCGTAATTGCAACCGGAGGGGCGCTGAAGAATCGCTCCGGTGGGAATGTGGCCGGAAATCGCACGCCCGGTCAGCACATAAAATTTATAATAGAAGCCAATTTTGAGATAGATGTTGATTTGGTAATCCTGAATGACTGGAGGCAAACGTCGTGCATGACGATCTCCGGTACGGACTCCGCCGAAACTGTGAGCTGTGCTAAACGTGCCGCTGAGCTGGTTTTTGAAAATATGAGCAGCGGTAAAATGATGATTCTATTGCGCTCCGATAGTCAGAAATACAACTGCGAAGTAAGCTGCGTCGACATTTCAAATGCCATCGGAAAAAAGAAAGATTTCCCCACCGCGTGGTATAACAACGACGAGATAGCCGTCGACGTTTCGTTTTTCAAGTACGCGTCTCCACTAATCGTGGGTGAAGTGTACCCCACCTACGACTCCGGCGTTTACACCCTGGCCAAGTTCAGGTAGGCAATCCCAAGTTTCATTCAATCAACGGGGTACTTGAGGGAGTTTTTAGTCTATTACCCAATCGTAGGCGATTTCGGCTGACAATTTTATGGAGCTTTTATCGGTAATCAGGAAGTCGTCTTCAATGCGCACCCCGCCGATTTCAGGATAATACAAACCCGGTTCAAGGGTAACCACGTTTCTTTCTTTTAAAAGCGTGGTGTTATTTGAAACATATGGCTCTTCGTGAATTTCAAGCCCAAATCCATGGCCGAGGGAGTGAAACATGCCACAGGGGATCGATGCCGCCCGGTCTGTTTTATACCCCTTTGATTCAAAAAATTTCAAGGTATCGCCCATTAATTTTGAGCAACGAATGCCAGCTCTCAATTTTTCATGTGCCATTTCTTGGGTAACTTTGACCGTTTCGTACATGTTTGCCTGTGCTTCGGTCGGTATGCCGCGCAAAAATGTGCGGGTTATATCGGCGTAATATCCTGATGTTTTATCGAATGGAAATAAGTCCATAACAATGAACTGATTAGCGCAGATTGGTCCATGTCCCTGGCAATGCGGTTCCGCAGATTGACGCCCACAGGAAACGATGGTATTTTCAGCCAAGCAACCGTTTGCATAGCAAAAATTTTCGATATCTTCGCGCATGAACTCGGATGTTAGTTCCCCATTTCGAAATCTAAGGACTCCGTTTTCGCCTATTTTTGATTGTCGCAGGATTTCTCTGACGCGCTCAAAGCACCCTTTAACCACGCGAAGAACTTTTCCTATGCATTCAATCTCGCGCCTAGATTTTATCAGACGTTCCGCCAGGACATTGCGGGGATCTGTCCTGATTTTAAAGCCATTTGCTAGCAAATCCGAAGCCAGCTTAAATGGAAAATTTTCATTAACTATAACCGTTTTTTTCTTCGTTATGCGCCTAATAAACGCTGAAATCAAATCACTTTGGCTTAATTTTTTGCCAGCACTCAGGCTTTCGACTGCCACAATTTCGGTCCCATTTGACTCGCTTTTTAGGCGATTAATTTCCAAAGCAGATGCCAAAACGCTCAGGCCAGTTGCCTGTTTTATCGCGGCTATGTCATCCCCAATGCTGCAGCCAAGCAGATACTTCAGGTTTTTATTTACCCGCGTGTTGGAAAAAAACAGCTGAGGAAAATTATTGCTCATCCGCATTTTTATAAAATGGTTGGCACTTTATTAGCCGCCGAATCGTCAAAAATGTCGCTTTGGAAAAATTGTGCCTTAGGTACATTTGCATGGCGTACTGCGAACATGTCGGCTCAAACCTGCATCGACACAACGCTCCAAATAGACAAATTTTAAGCGGAGAAAGCACAAATTGATATATTTTTATCAGAGATAATGCAGCGATCCTCGCAATTTTGTCAAACATTGCTGGGATCGTCCCCGGGAAATGTTTACTTCGCCGATTGCCCCTGTGACATTTTCTTGTAAATAGTCGCCGCCGCATTTAGCACTTCGGGTTCAATTTTTCCATAGGGAACACCAACAATGGCCCCCTTTGCTATTAGCAGATGATCATAGTTTTTGCTATGCTTTTGCAAATTTTTTCGAAAAATTTCACGCACGACCCGACGTACCCTATTGCGAACAACGGCATTTCCAACCTTCTTGGTAACAATAATTCCTAACCTACTAACGCCACGTCCCACATCCAAGACCTTTAATGTAAAAAGCACTGAGCGAAACTCAAACACACAACGGGAATGAAACTTTACAAATTCACTCGACAAGCGGATGCGCTGATCTCTGAATAAACGTTCCCCCACGCTATTTTACAAATGCACGTTCGCAAATTCTGTACCTTCCCTTGGCTCTACGTGCGGAAAGAACACCCCTTCCACCGCGTGTGGCCATACGCCCACGGAACCCACACTTGCGAATCCTCTTTATCTTTGATGGATGATATGACGGTTTCATCTAAATCTAACTACAGCGACTAGTAATTTTAAAAATTTTTCCCCTGTCAAGGACATTTTTATCAACGGGACAGCGTTCTGTAAATTTCATTGCGAACACTTTCCATGCTGCCCTCCGTACTGATTTCGCAATACTCTGGCATTTCGCGTAATATCGCAATGCAATCTCGCATTTTATCCTCATAGGTTTGATAGCGGAACTCAGCTGTGGCTTCATTTAAATCGGTTTCACGAACAGGAATCTTTTTCAAATCCTCCACGAGTTTGTTGTGCTCAATCGCATCGCGGCCACGCTTAAGCTGCCTTGCTACGCTAGTCTTCCGCGAAATCGTGAAATTCATAACCCTAAACGAACATGCCCTATTGCTGTCACTCATCCGAAGCTTCTCCGCCAAAAGCTTCATGCATATGGCCTGAACCCGCGTGCGAGGAAATCCATCAATTACCACCCCGCGCACATACTCGCGACGCAACAGCTCCTTAAACACAAGCGTAACCACCCTTTCATCATCGACCAAATTCCCAGACGCTTTGACCGATTGATCCTCGGGACTTTTCAGTAGAGAACTCATCACTATTGGTTTGCTCGAAATCTCCAATACCCTCATCACACTGGCAGTGTTTGTCCCTTTGCCGGATCCTGGTGCACCATTAAGCCAGACCATCTTGGCGGGGAATTTCATTCTCATCCGCTTTGCTCTGGATCTTTTCGACAATGCCTCCCACGCATCGTTGAATATCTCCTCTGCACGCTCTTCGTCTTTAATTTTCATTGGATCGTTTGATTCCTCACGGATAAATATATACGGAATATTCGCCCTTGCATCTTCATTTTTACTGAAAATTCCAGCCCAAAGACACGGTCGCTGCCAAACCATACATAAACTGAGGATTAAACAAAGCTTTTTCACTCTCGGTCTTCATAGGCAGCAGATTTTGCAAGTCAACTTGTTTTTTTAAAAGATTGTATTATCTTTAATCACAGTTTCGTTTGTAACACATAAAATCCCATCTTTAATGTAAAGTCCATCGCGCTCGTATCCATCCGGTTTTCCATCCGGCGAAAGGCGTACATTTTTGCCAATGCGCACATTTTTATCTAAAATTGCCTTTTTAATAATGGTGTTTTCGCCGACACCGAGCTCAATTTCACTTTGTTGAGCGCTATCAACGGAATCAAAATAATCTGCGCCAAACATCAAAACGTTTTCCAGGCGCGCACTTTTTTTTATAACCGACCTCAGTCCGATTACGCACCTATTTAGGGAGGCTTCGGTTATGATGCATCCGTCGGAAAGCAGGGTGTTTTCTACGCAGCAACTATTCACTTTGCAAGCTGGCAGATATCTCGCACACGTGTAAATTGGGTTTTTCGCATCAAAAAAATCAAACTCTGGGACGACGTCGGTCAACATGAGATTCGTATCGAAGAACGAGCGAACCGTCCCTATATCTTCCCAAAAACCATCGAACATGTACCCATACATTTTGTATTTGCTGAGCATGTTCGGTATTATATCCTTGCCGAAATCGCTGCCACCATCCGAAGTTAGCACTTCTTTTAGCACCTTTGCCGTAAAAACATAAATCCCCATGGAGGCGAGATAGGTGTTCATGGAATCCCTGTTTTTGAGCATGTTTCTTAGGGAAAGTGGCACTTCGAAACCACTAACCTGAGTTTTGTCCTGGGGCTTTTCCGCGAATTTTTTAATTCTAAAGTCTTTATCCATGGCCATAATTCCGAATGTGGAAATCCTGTATTCCGGAATTGGTTTGGCCGAAATTGTGGCATCCGCCCTCACGTTTATGTGATGTTGCACCAACTCAGCCAGATCCATTCGGTAGAGCTGATCTCCGGACAAAATTAGAACAATGTCTTCGTCGCGCGTGGAAATGTACTGAAGATTTTTGCGCACAGCATCGGCATTTCCCACATACCAATGTTCACCGGCGGAACTTGTTTGCTCAGCGGGGAAAATATCAATGATGCCATCGCTAAAATTATCGAAGCGGTAAGTATGTTCGATGTGCCTGTGAAGTGATCTTGTTTGGAACTGCGTAAGGATGTAAATTTTGTTAAACGATGAATTTAAACAATTGCTAATGGGAATATCGACCAATCTATATTTTCCGGCCAGGGGTACGGCCGGCTTGCAACGGGTTTTTGTCAATGGATACAGCCTATCTCCGCGACCCCCTCCCATGATTATGCAATATACGTTTAGCTTCATCCTTTCCTAAAGCCTACAAATTTTCAAACGAAAGTCAATATAATCTTGAAATTGAATCAAATTTAATAAAAAAACAAATATAAGAAAATGAATTTTGCCATGCTAGCAGCTCAGGAAGGATTGTTTTAAGTCAAGAAAAATTTTGCTAATATTTGCGTTTTATTGCAACATTGGCACTTTCAAACATTCGCACGATGCTATCTTTGTTTTCTTCGTAAAAAACATTTGCCATCCATTGAAAAAACGACCATTTACAAGCCAATGTTGCATTTTCCCTTCAGAAAAAAACGCCGCGACGATGTAAACGAGCAGTATAAGTATTGGAGAACTAGGATTTTATACTCGCTAATTATGGGATATGCTACGTTTTACCTCGTTCGCCAAAATTTTCAGATCGCGACGCCAAAAATGTTGGATGAACTTGGATACACGCGAACGGAAATAGGATGGGTGTTTTCGGCCTTTGCCATAATATACGGCGTGGGGAAGTTTGTTAGTGGAATGATCTGCGATCGAACCAATGCGCGCTATTTCATGACAATCGGGCTGGTTGGTTCGGCATTTTGCAGCCTACTTATCGGGTTTTCTAGCTCATTGACAGTCCTTGTCATATTCTATTCGCTAAACGGAGCCTTCCAATCGGCTGGGTGGCCGCCGGTATCACGCCTGATGACGCAGTGGTATTCTCCGGAAGAGCTTGGCACAAAATGGGGCATTGTCAGCGCTTCCCACCAACTCGGCAGCATAATAATATTGATCATTGGCGCCCATCTATCCGTTATGTTTGGGTGGCGCTTTGTTTTTATCATACCCGCGGTCATTGCACTGATACTTGCGCTATTTCTCCTCGAGCGATTGAGAGACAGTCCTCAGTCACTCGGTTTGCCGTCCATCGAAGAAAAGGAAAATCTTGCCGTTGATGGTGTGCAACATTCCGATGCCGAAGAAATTACGATCAAGGAGGTCATGTTTGAACACATCCTGCCGAATAAGGCGCTGTGGTACGTTTGCATGGCGAATTTTTTTGTGTATATAATAAGAATGGGATTTTTCAACTGGGCACCAACGTTTTTGCGGGAAGCCTGTGGCATAGGTGTCATCGGTGCAGCTTGGCAAAATGTGGCATTCGAGTTCATGGGATCAATCGGTGGACTTACCGCCGGTTGGGCCTCCGACAAAATATTTCGTGGAAAAAGAAATTGTACGGCATTCTATTTTATGGCATGCCTCATTGTTTCCCTGTTCATTTTCTGGAAAATGTCCACACATTCCGTTTGGATAAATACATTTTTGGATTTTTGATGGGATTTTTCATATATGGTCCCCAAACCTTAGTTGGGCTTTCCGGCGCTGAATTTGGCTCTCGCCGTGCCGCTGCGACTGGGGCTGGCTTGACGGGCCTATTCGGCTATC
>JAITOW010000015.1 GCA_031289835.1 Puniceicoccales bacterium
CAGCTGTCCGTATACTGCGTTGGCTGGGATTTGGCCGATCTTCTACGGGAAGGCTTCTGCGGCGTATCGGGGAAAATAGAGGCCCATCCTCCGAGACATCTGCGCACGGCACTCGGACAGATCGTCAATTTTTTTTACACCTTGCAGGGAGAAGCGGCCGGGGCACAGGCGTTTTCAAACTTCGATACCCTGTTGGCTCCGTTCATCAGATTCGATTGCCTAGCCTTTGGTCAAGTTAAGCAGGTCCTACAGGAGTTCATGTTCAATATCAACATTCCAACGAGGGTTGGATTTCAGACACCGTTCACGAATATCACGCTGGATTTGTTCTGTCCGAAGCACCTCGCCGATGAGCCGATCATAATCGGTGGCGAGATCATGGAGGATAAGTACCGCGATTTTCAGCCGGAAATGGATATCTTTAACCGTGCATTGTTTGAGGTCATGACGGAGGGCGATGCCCATGGGAGAATAATGACTTTCCCGATTCCAACGATCAATCTCACTAAAGATTTCGATTGGGATAACCCGAATCTTGATGGTCTGTGGGAAATGACCGGCAAATATGGAATCCCGTATTTTTCGAATTTCATAAATTCCGACATGAATCCCGAGGATACCCGTTCGATGTGCTGTCGTCTGCGCATAGATAACACCCAATTGGAGAAGCGCGGAGGGGGGTTGTTCGGTGCGAATCCTCTGACGGGAAGCGTCGGTGTTGTAACGATCAATCTTCCTAGAATTGGGTTTTTGGCGAAGTCTAAGACTGAGTTTTTGGCACGTTTGGCGGCTCTAATGGAGCTTGCCAGCGAAAGTTTGGAAATTAAGCGCAAGCTTCTGGAGAAGTTGACCGCGTCGAACCTATACCCGTACACGACGTTTTACCTGAAGGACATTGAAAAGCGTTTTGGGCAGTATTGGAAAAATCATTTCTCGACGATCGGGCTCGTTGGTATGAATGAGGCATGTTTGAACTTTTTGGGGAAGGACATCACCTCCGACGGGGGAAAGGCGTTTGCCCTGGAGGTGCTCGATTTCATGCGCGACAAGATAATGGAGTTCCAAAAGAAAACCGGAAATCTGTACAATTTGGAGGCGACGCCGGCGGAGGGTACATCTTTCAGACTGGCGAGGAAGGACAAAATGCGGTTCAAGGGCAAGATATTAGCGGCCAATGAGGGGGAGCAGAAGCGCAACAATGATGTTCCTTTTTACACTAATTCGATCCACGTGCCCGTTAATTATACGGAAGACCTGTTCTCCGTGCTCGATCATCAGGATGATTTGCAGGTAAAGTTTACCGGCGGGACGGTGGTGCACCTATTCCTCGGTGAGCGTGTCTCCGATAAAAATGTGGTGAAGGCGCTTGTGAAAAAAGTGGCTCAAAGCTATAGGTTGCCGTACTATTCCCTGACACCGACGTTCTCCGTTTGCCAGGATCATGGCTATTTGGCTGGTGAGCAGGCGACGTGCCCACATTGCGGCAAGAGGACGGAAATATATTCCCGCGTCGTCGGCTATATCCGTCCGGTTCAACAGTGGAACGATGGTAAACAGGCCGAATTCAAGTTGCGCTCGAAGCTGCGCTTTGATGCGCAATTTCCTGCACACAAACCAGCTATGGCCTGTCCGGCATGGACTGCTTCCTAGAAAAATTTGTCAAAATTGCGCAGCCCATTGGCATTCAATGGAATTTTAGGTTGCGGAAAATTTTGCCACTAAATGTTGACGGGGCGGCGGGAAAGTTTAATCAATTGAGGTAGCTATGCGTACAAATTCACAGGAAAATCTGGAGCTCAAAAAGCTGATCTCCACGCCGAGCGAAGAAAAACCACACTTTCGCTGGGGAAGTGTGGTGGCGCGGGTTGAAGCGCACAGGGACTGCGATGTGATGAATATCGCCCGTGAACTCGGCGAGGCATTGACCAATGTTTGTTTGTCCCGTGGGGAAGCCGATATTTTCACACAGGAAAACAAAATTTTAATCAGCCTATTGGTGTCCGACATCGCCAGGGAATCTCTGCGCCGTGGATCAGATTCGTTGAACAAGGGCGAGCTCGATTTGCTGATCGAAGAGGTGCTAGTCCGCAATAAGGCATACGACATTGCCCGTGGATACGCCATGAAGAAACGCATCGAAAATGAATCATTCAACAATATGTGCCAAAGGCCCGGAATCAGGCTGATCAGACGCAATAGACAGGTTGTTCCGTGGAATGAAGCGAAGATCAAAAACGCTGTAACTCAGGCATTTTTAGCGGTGAAACAGGACCCGACTCCAGCCACAAAAATCGCGGAAGCAATAACGAAGAACGTTATAAATTCCGGGCTGTCGTTTGCGCACATCGAGGATGTGCAAGATTGCGTGCAGGAGGAGCTCATGGCCGCTGGATTTTTCAAGGTGGCCGAGGCGTATATTTTATACCGGTCAAAGCATGCACAGTTGCGCGAAAGTGGCCAAATTGAGGGTCAGACCGTCGATGAAAGCCTTCAGGAATCGATAATTTTGATAAGGAACGGCGATGGTCAAAGTTTCCTGTGGGATGGCTCCGATTTGCAAGCGAAGATATCATTTGCGCACGTCGGCATCGATTCCCACCTAACCAATGATGAGGTCATGAGTGCGCTACGCGATGGAATGACCAATGAAATAGATTACGGTGCCCTGCGCGAGCGCGTGATCGAGAATGCGCGGGGGTTGATCGAGAAGGATCCGGCGTTTGCGATTTTTGCTGCGCGCATACAGTTGACCTACCTGTACGAAGAAATTTTTAACTGGCATTGCTCGAATGCGGGCATTGAGCAGCTGCAAGACAGGCAAAAATCGACCTTTGTGGAATACATCAAATGCGGTGTTCAGCTCGGTTTGCTGCATGAAAGCATGCTCAAATACGACCTCGATGCCATATCCGCGGAACTCGACGTCCGTGCGGACCTCGAATTTGACGCCATTGCGCTTCAAAGTTTGGTGGAAAATTACCTATTGCGCGATTCCGATCACACGATACTCGAGACGCCCCAGATGCTATGGATGCGTGTTTCCATGGGGGTTTTCATGGGGAAGCTGCATGCCGAAGGCGATGCCATTGCGCTTTACAAACTATTTAAAGGCAGAAAATTTTGCCTGTCCACACCGACCTTGTATTACGCTGGCACGCCAAAGGTACAGATGATGGCGAGCTATGTTTATCACATAAAGGATGACCTGGAAAGCATCATGGCGCGCGGCATTGCGGACAACGCTTTCATATCTAAGTGGGGTGGGGGAGTCGCCGGTTCATGGACCAATGTGCGTGGCCGAGGGACAAAAATTAAGGGAACGCGGGGCGATTCTCCGGGAATTATTCCATTTTTGCAGCTGCATCAGCACCAATTGGCCGTGGCAAACCAGGGGACGGAACGCCGGCGCGGTAGGGGGCTTGCCAGTTTAGAGATCTGGCACTGCGACGTCCAGGAGTTCATCGATTATAGGAAAAAAATTGGCAGTTCCAATGCGAATGGTGACGAGTTGGGCACGGTTCTGTGGATTCCCGACTTATTCATGAAGCGGCTTGGGGAAAATGCCGATTGGTCGCTGTTTAACCCCGAAGATGTTGGAAATTTGCATGACTCATACGGTGCCGAATTTGAAAAATTTTATGCCGAATTGGAACAAAGGGCCATCGGGGGTGAAATTGTGTCGAAGAAGGTTTCGGCATCCGATTTTTGGCAAAAAATCATGCAGAGAATTTTCGAAACCGGTTATCCGAAAATCGCCTTTAAAGACACCTGCAATCGTGCAAATATGTGCAAAAATGGGGTGATCCACGCTCCGAACCTGTGCCTGGAACACATGCTGAATTCGTCCTACGATGAGACCGCCGTGTGTAACACGGGATCGCTGGACATAGGTAAGCACCTGCGCAGTGATGGCTCGCTGGACGTCAACAAGTTGCGGAATACCGTGCAAGTCGCCGTTCGCGCGCTCGATGCCATGATCGACGTGAATTACTTCCCGACGGAGACGTCGAAAACATTTGCGCATAAATACAGGGCAATCGGGCTTGGTGTGATGGGCTTTCAGAACGCCTTGTACCGTAAAAATATGCCCTTTGGCAGCCCGGAAGCCCTGAAATTTAGCAACGAATGCTTTGAATTCATCACCTACGAAACCATAAAAGAATCGATCGAGCTTGCCAAGCGGCTTGGCCCGTGCCCCGTTTGCGAGCAGACCGAGTGGAAGAGGGGCGTTTTGCCAATGGATTTTTCGTCCAGCGACGCGGGAGTAAGCCTTGACTGGGAGTCTTTGCGCGGTGAGCTGAAGCAGTTCGGCATCAGAAATGCGTATTTAAACGCCAATTCGCCCACGAGAAAAATTTCTCGCCTAATGGGATGCTATCCTGGCTTGGCACCGGCGACGAGGAACGTGTTCACAAAGGAGCTTTCGAACAACCGGGAAATGATGATCATTTCGCAAGAACTTGTTAAAACACTAAAGCGGCACGGGGTTTGGAACAAAGAAATCCACAAGCAGATCCGGTATTTTGAAGGTGAGCTGGCCGCGATCGAGGAAATTTCGGAGGAAATTAAAAATCTGTACTGCACGGCGTTTATGATTGATAGTCCGATCCTAATTGAACATGCATCGGTGTGTCAACGGTGGATCGACCAGTCCCAGGCCCTACGCCTGTTTTTGGCCGCACCAAATCTGCATTCCCTATCGAGTATGTTTATGGACGCCTGGAAGAAGGGAATAAAGGCGATCAATGATGTGAAATCGGCTGGTTTCGCGCTGAATAAGGATTACGGGATGTTTGATGAGTATTCCGACGGAACGAGTGCCATATTAAATGCTCTCGATCGCTTCCACAGCCATGCAACGACTCAAAAATAAGGGTGGCTCACCTACCTATTGTCCCAACGAGGCTGCTTATGTATTGCGGAAAGCTAACACGCGCGAGTTCGCCGTTGATTTTGTCAATTTTAGCTTTGATGTTTAGCTCCTTGCCGTTTCCGCGTAAGTCCGCGAAAGCACGCAGGTAGTGTATGCCATTTTTCAGGTGATCGATGTGGTGCGCTTGCCTATTTTTCAGTCGGTCCAGGTACCACTCGCCGTTGACTACGCTTTCCCGCTTGAACAAGTCCCTAAAACGTGGAGAATTAAGCGCCATGCCCTCATGTTCTCCCGTATGCATGATATTTAGGAGCGCCTTCAGCGGTGGAATGGCGTGTTCGATGTCATTGCTGGACATTATGATTTCGGCGGCATGCTTGTGCGACTCAACTATGTTGGCCATGCTGTCAGCAAAAACCGAGAGATCCTGTTTTTCGGGGTGCAAAACCTCATCGGTGAAAAGCGAATCTGGAAACGATAGCACCCGCCCGGCAAATATTTTCACGAATTTTTTTGTTATGCGGTAACCCACGCGACCGAATGGTATGGTTTTACCGTCATGCTCGAAATTTTGGCAAGGTTCCAGGTAGCCTTGCTCGATCAAAAACTGTGGATTGCGCTCGTGAACGCGCATGCGCGACCAAATTTCAGGCAAAATGTAGGTGACGTCATGCTCCACATAAAACTTTGGGCCGACGTATCCTGCCGCCGATAAAAATCCGTGGTAGTCGCATAATATGAAGGATAGCAGGGCGTTGTTGAGATCATAAACCGTGCTCAGGGCGTTGAATGGGCCCTTTGTCATGGCGCCTTCCAGGCCGGCACCGGTTGTCGATGGCGATTTTCCGGTCATGCTCGAGGTATATTCCATGAACAATTCCGGCAAATCCATGTAATGCAAAGGATTATACACGCTTAGCGCCCGCACTTTGCCATCCGGTGGGTTATTGCGCCTACCGGTCAAAATCGAGTGAACGGGAAATTTTACATCGCCAATATTTTTTGTGTGATTGTGCAGCTTCATGCACAACTTTGAAACATACACCGCCGCCCGATCGTATATGTCCTGGCGATTTTGCAGGTAGCGCTCATTTTTGCTCACTTCGCCACTGGGCATGATTCGCAACTCGGACGGGCAAACGACATACTTTGGCGCATGTGGATCGTTGACAAAATTGGTGAGCAATTCCTTCATCGGTCGGGTATATTTTTCGAATTGAATGCGATTGCTCATCATTTTGTGCACATCGTCCTTTGTGAGAGGTTTGTAGTTGCACGTAAAAGTATTCGGCTTCGAAATTTCGTACTCCGTTTCGTGGTCATAACCGGGGACGAGCGCCTCGTCCGGGCGCTGATAGAGGCGGTATTCGCAGTTATGAACAAATTTCACGGACCTATTGTCGTATTCTGGGTTGAGCCCCTTGACTTCGCTTTCCGGAAGCGTGACACTTGAGGTGATGTCGTCCGCTAACTGCAGCTTGAATGCGGGATAAAAGTCGTTGCGCAGGGAGAAATTTCTCCAAATTTTTTCGGGGGTGAACCCAATGCGAACGTATTGGTTAGCAAACTTTTCGCGGCGGTAATAGACCTCATGCCCATGCTGTCCATTGACGATGTCGACGGAAAATTTTGACTGCCAATTCGTACCCCAACTTTCCTTGTAAAAAGTTTTTACGGCGAGGATGAGTTCTTTAATGTGGGCCGGGATCGTTTTTAGCCAATTATTGTATTCGTCCGTGTATTTTTCGCTAAAATTTAGGAGCTTTATCACCGAACCGAGGGTGCGCAATGCGTCGAGGATGCCGCGATTATCTTTGATACTTTTGTCCCTGAACCTGTCCGAGAAATCCATTCTTAAAATTTTGTCTGCCAGCGCGAAGTCGGCTTCGTAGTCAGTTACTACCAGCGAGCCGTGTATTATGGCGTCCGACATCGGTTTAGCGATTTCGGATTTCCCTCCGCCGGATACCGTGGCGGGCTTGTAGCAAAACGTTGCATTCGGCGATGTGCCTACCATTTTCCAGCGCGAGCCATCATGGGACGGCCTAACTATGTGGATGCGATATCCGTTCGGCAGCACGTATATTTTATCCAATTCGAGGAGCAAACTTTTTGTGTCGCCGCTGAAGTTCCACACTGCTTCCAGCTTTGGGAGGTTGAATGTTGCGTCGCCGGGAATGTAAATTACAGAAGCGTAATTTTTATCTATGGCATACCCATCTTTCTGCACATCCATGTTATCGGCATTGCTTTGTACCAGGTCTTCGAACGGAATTTTGGTCTTAAAAAATTTTTCATAATTAAACTCGTCGCCGAGGTCGTAACGCGGGAAAACCAGCGCCCCCCCGGAGTGCTCTTCCTCGCAAAGACCGTACATGTTGGCTGCGTAGGACATTTGCGTCTTTATCTCCTTTTTTCCGTACCCATTGTAGCTATCCCCGATGATTGAGACGATGACACCGGAATTTGAGCGTGCAACGGCACGGAATGGCCTCCCGTCGTGGTATAGCTCGTTTTCACTTTCCCAGCACATGCCGTCCTTCTTCTGCCGATCAGTCGCCACGGAAACATGGGGAAGTTCAAGCTCTTTTTTTGTGCACTTCCGCAATTGGGGCGCAAAGACTATGCACCCCGTGCACCCGGACCATGATTCCGGATCCATGGCGGCATCATTTTCCGGCAAAAACGGTGAGCCGGCATTGCCAAATATGCTCTCCGTGCAGTCCAACACGCTAACCAAGCTTCCCGGTAAAAACAGGCGAATTTCCATATTTTTTGCGGAGATATTTTCCCCAACTTCCGGACATATTATTGGCTTAAAATATGCCGAGACAAACACTTTGTCCTTTGAGTTTTCTTCCGAAGAAAATGGCAATGCGAGCATATCTTCCGGTGGGTTGAAGGCCATTTTGAGCATATTGGCAAAGGCCTGTTTGGGAATTTCCTTCTTGTCGCTCGGTACCGCAAAGCTCCCTTCTACGATGTGAAAGCTCCCAGAGGTCGTCCGCTTATCCGTGGACGGGTTGTTCAAAATTCCCTGATATATTCGGTAACTGTCCACGTATTCGGAGTGAAATTCATCGCCGTTTTCCGGCAATGAAAGTATGCGAGAGATTCCGTATTTATCGCAGATGAAAGATGTTTTTGGCAACCAGGAATAATTGTGGTTGGTGTTCAGATATTCATTTAGAAAGGAATTTATCCTGGCGTCAACGGGTGCCTGTTCCCGCGGTGTCGTAGCAGCGTGCCTAAGCGTGGCTAATTGCTCCTTGAGCGCGGCTATATCTTCCGCGCTGGCTCCAATATTATTCCCGTTTTTGTCAACTCCAAGTATGCGCTCAAACTTAGTCATGGTGCAATTGTACGCAAAAGTCTAGAAAAGGAAAGTCTAAAATTTTGAATAAAATTTACGTTGAAAAGTCAAGACTTCGTGGTTTGTTCATTCCATGGATCCGCAGCTTCCCAAAAATTTTGTCCCTAAGCCATTTAAATACCACGAGGAGGTGGAATTGCGCATTTCTGCGGTTACGAATCTTGGCCTCGGCGTCGGCAGGGTGAACAACTGGGTCGTCATGGTATCGTTTGTGTGCATCGGCGAGCTGGTTAGAGTGCGGATATTTAGGAATCATAAGAATTATTCGGAGGCGGATTTGGTAGCAGTTTTGGAGCCATCGGACGGGCGTATCGAGCCCCTTTGTCCGCTATTTGGAGTGTGTGGCGGCTGCCAATATCAACACATCGCCTATCCTGCTCAGCTTGATATGAAACGGGCACATGTTAGGGAAGCGATGCTGCGCCTGGGTGGCATCGATGCGGATGTCAGCGAGTGCATCCATTCCGAGCACGTGTACGGGTACCGTTCGAAAATTACCCCACATTTCCAAAGATTGAAATCGCAGGACAATTTCCCGATCGGCTTTCTTGCAAATGGGTGTGGCTCGAAACTGGTCGACGTTGAACAATGTCCCATTGCCACCGAAAAAATTAACTCCGAACTTAGCATCGTACGCGGGCAAGCAAAAATTTTAGCAAAAACTTTTAAGCGCGGCGGTACCTTGCTTTTGCGAGAGGCGAAGGAAGGCGTTGCTACGGATAGCAATGCCGTTGTCACACAGGACATAGGTAAGTTTATTTTCAAATTCAAAGCCGGGTCATTTTTTCAGAATAACCCGCACGTCCTGCCCAAAATGGTGAAATTTATTACGGAAGCCAGTTGCGGATGCGATCATTTGGTCGATGCGTACTGCGGCGTGGGGGTGTTTGGCATTTGTTTGGCGGAACATTTTCGCGGTGTTTGTGGCGTTGAAATCGATGCGGATGCGATATCTTTCGCGCGCGCAAATGCCGAGGCCAATAACATTGCCAATATTTCATTTATTTCCAGTGATGCTGCCAGGATTTTTGCCAAAATTTCATTTGAAGCGAAGCATACTTGCGTAATAATCGATCCGCCGCGTAGCGGATGCGACGGTGATTTTATTGGACAAATTTTAGCGTTCGCTCCGCGCAAAATTGTCTACGTTTCCTGCGCTCCTGACACGCAGGCACGTGATCTTAAGATATTGGTTTCCAAATATAAGGTTAGAGAATTGCAGCCGATCGACATGTTCCCGCAGACGCGGCACATCGAAAACGTTGCCGTTTTGGAATTGCTCAATTTTTAACTCGCAATGGCGGAAACTTCTACTAACCATTGTTTTATGTGTGGAATCATAGGATACGTTGGTAATAAGGATGCCGTGCAAATCTTGCTCGATGGCCTAACTCGTTTGGAATACCGTGGATACGATTCGGCCGGTATAGCCACGGTGGTCGATTCGGAGTTTAATATTCTGCGTAGGGTCGGTCGTGTGGCAAATTTGATAGACGCGGTTGATAGGGTGAGCATTGCAGGATTCGTCGGAATCGGCCATACCCGTTGGGCGACGCACGGTGTGGTGTCGGAAAAGAATGCACATCCACATCAAAGCGCCCACGGTTTGTTTAGCATTGCGCACAACGGCGTGATAGAAAATTATGAAAGCATCAGGGAATTTCTTCTGGGGAAGGGGTTTACGTTTGAGTCCGAGACGGATACGGAGATTTTGGTCAACCTTATTGAATACCATTTCAACAAAGAACAGGATCCGGAAAATAAGTTTTTGAAAAGTGTCCAGAAGGCTTTGTTTCACGTGCGGGGGACCTATGGCATCGCTGTTTTGTGCAAGGATTATGCCAATGAAATCGTAGTTGCACGCAAAAGTTCACCTTTGCTAATTGGAATTGGCAGTGGAGAAATGTTCGTCGCAAGCGATGCTTCTGCGATTGCCCAGCACACGCGCGATGTTGTGTACCTGAATGATGGAGAGATTGCGCGTTTAACTCCGTCGGATTTTTTCATAACAACCCTGCGCAACGAAAGTGTCGATGTTGTAAAGTGCGAGCTCGATTGGCGCGTTGAAGATGCGGATCGCGGCGGATATGAGCATTACATGTTGAAGGAGATCTTTGAACAACCGAAGGCGTTGGAAAATGCCATGCGTGGGCGATTTTCCGATGATCTTAGCACGGCAAGATTTGGCGGATTGAGAATGTCTACCCGTGAACTTAGACAGGTCGACAGAATACTGTTTTGTGCGTGTGGAACGGCGTGGATAGCCTGTTTGGTGGCCGAATATTTGATCGAAAAATATGCTAGAATTCCCGTAGAAGTCGAGTATGCCTCGGAGTTCAGATATCAAAATTCGCCCCTGGATAAAAATACATTGATTTTTGTCATTAGTCAATCCGGCGAGACCCTTGATACCATGGCGGCGTTGCAGGAGGCCAAACGGAAGGGTTTCCGCACATTGGCGATTACGAATGTTGTTGGCTCTGCGATAGCGCGCGAGTCGGACGGTGGTATTTATCAGCATTCCGGGCCGGAAATCGGAGTGGCGTCCACCAAGGCATTTACCGCGCAAATCTGCATTGCTGCGATGTTGGCGCTGTATCTCGGACGCATGCGCGACATGTCCTTTGAAGACGGCGCACTTTTCGTACAGGCGCTCCACGATCTTCCGAGTGTTGTGGAAGATGTTCTGGCCCAAGGTGATGTCATCGAGAAAATTGCTGAAAAATATGCACACCACGATGACATGCTTTTCCTTGGCCGCCAGGCGATGTTTCCTATTGCCCTTGAGGGCGCCCTCAAATTGAAAGAGATTTCTTACATGCATTCCGAGGGCTACCCCGCCGCGGAGATGAAACATGGCCCGATTGCGCTTGTTTCGGAGAAATGTCCATGTTTTTTTTTGGCAACCCAGGAGCGCATTTTGCAAAAAAATGTTGCCAATATTCAGGAGGTACGGTCGCGCCGTGCCAAAGTGATTGCGGTTGCAACTGCGGGTAGCGAGTTGACGGAAAAGTTCGTTGATGATTTGATCCTCGTCCCGAATGTCCACGCCGCTTTACAGCCGATAGTTGCCACGATTCCCGTTCAATTGTTTGCATATTACGTTGCTAAATTTCGCGGTTGCGACATCGACAAACCCCGGAATTTAGCGAAGTCCGTCACCGTAGAATGATGCGTGAAAGCTTTTGTGCAGATTTGTCTGATGTCCCTGGCTAGGTCATGCGCATTTGGCGCGTTGGCCGATGATCCGATGTTCAAATATCGCTGCGCTGAACACGCCTTTCAACGGGCTGATTACGCAGTTGCACAAAAATTTTACGGGGAGGTTGTTACAAATTCTCCGCCGTTGAGACTGGCAGTGGCACGCGGAATTTTGGATTCCATGCTTTGCATGGGCCAATGGGCTTTCGCCAGGCAATACGTAGATGCAACCGATTTTAGTCAGTTTGAAAGTGTGCCCGGCTACGGCGAGCTCATGTTGAGAATATGTTTTATCTTGGTAAAAAATCGGCATTTTGTCAGCGCCGAAAACATTTTCGTAAGGGTTGATTTTGCTCACCTCCGGGACGACATGAGATCCTGGTATCACCTGTTAAATTCTTTAGTTTTGCACGATAGGCGAAAGTTTGAAGAATCAAATGTTGAGTTAGAATTAGCCAAGGCGCATGCCAAATCCGATGAGCAATTGTGGATGATAAATTTTTTTAATTTGCAAAACATCGTGTCCGAAGTTGGCTCAAACACCGCCGTCGCCGCCGTTGAAAATTCCTTGAAAATCCAGATTTTGAGCTGCAAAAACAGTCCACATTCGTGCGATGCCACAAAACTATATTCCCTGTTTTTGAACAATGTGGGGAGACGCACCGAAGCGTTAAATGCATTGGAAGAATGTTTGCAACATTTTGGCAAACAGGAAGATGTGTGTGCAATTAAGTTGTACCGTGCACTGGTTTCAGGGATACTTTCAAAGATGGGTTTAGCAGATGTAAAATATGTTTTGCTAAGCAATTGTAATGTCGACACGAAATTGCTAGCCTTCAAATTATTGGTCAATTCCGTGAAAACAGACGCTGACGCCACCTTGGCAGCTGATTTTTTGGACTTTGTGCTTACGGACGTGGATTCGGACTTAATCAAACGTTCCATTTTCCTGGCAAAGATTGCAATTTTTCTAAGTGTGGAGCGCTTTGATTTATGCTCACCGGTAGCTTCCAAATATATCAATTCGTTTTCCATGGACGGATTTTTTAAGGATATTTATGAACTCCTAGCCTGCATTGCGCTTGGAGGGAATGCTCTAGAATATCGTAATTCTGCGCACTACCTAGATAAACTGCGCGCTTCAGTACCCGATAACAGCGTGCGCGTTGCCGTTGCATTGAAGATTGCGGATGCGTTTTTTTATAACCATGATTTTAAGTTGGCATCCGATATGTACGGTGAAGTGTTGAAGCTAAATTCGGTTGAAAAATGCGGCCATGCTCTTGTGAATCAGGTGCTTAGCGATGTGGCACTTGGCAATTATGAGGAGGCTTCCGCTCACATCAATTCTGCGAGTGGTGGGTTTCACGAAAAGCTGGACGCGATCGTTGAATACCTGGGGGCACTGAAACGGAATAAAATGTACGATGAAGCTTTGAAATACATCGATTCCTTGAAGTTGGAAAATGTGCCAAATTCAACGAAATATACCATAGCCGCTTTCAAAGCGAAAATTTTACTCAAAAAGAAGCAGTGCGTACAGGCTCTAGTTTTAGCGTCGAAAATTTGCGATGAATTATCTTCGAAAATCAATTCGAAGGAATACTCTGGAATATGCAGTCAAGCTCTATTCATCAAAGGGTGCGCGGCTTACAAGTTGAAAGATTTCAAAATTGCGGACGAAGCATTCGGGGCTTTGCGTGTCAATTTCCGCAATACGGAATACTCCACATTCTCCCTTTTTAAGGAGGCTAAATTTTTGCATAAATCCGGCGATTTGACAAAAGCCATTTCCGTTTTGGAGTTATGTGAGGATGTTAAGTATCTTCCCTATGCCAATTATAGGATCGCTTTGCTTAAATTTCGCTCCGGCTTGGTTGGGGAAGCAACCGAGTTGCTGGAACAGATAATCCACAACTATCCGGATGCTGAAATCGCGGCAGCAGCGCGCATTATTCAGGGGGACATTTTGCGTGCGATGGGAGATTTTAGCAACGCTCAATTTATGTACGGACATGCATTGAACTTTGTTTCCAACACGCGTGATATTAATTACTTATCCCTTGTTCGGGCCAAATGTTTAATCGCTCAGAAAAATCGCGACAGCCAATGTTTAGAAACTGCGATAAATGTACTCGAAAATTTGTATTCTAATCCCGGTCAAAGTACCAGTTTCCGTTTGGAATGTGCAGCGGAATATTGTTTAGCTTTGAAATTGCAGGGTAAGTATGAGAAACTGCAGGAATTTGCCTTCGATGTCCTGGCCAATGTCGATGATTCTGGGGTTGAATTAACAAAAAAATCTCGATATTGGTTACTTCAAATTTTGTTTATTTTACGCGATGCGGCCCAATATTTTCACGGCGACGAAAAGCACATTGAAGCGCTGTTCGAGAAATATAATGTAAATTTTAATGATTAGAAAAATATTTATTTTCGTTATTTGCTTAAATTGCATAACAATTTGTGAAGCAGGAAGTTCCGGACAAAGTTTTGGGCAAAACTGCGATTGCAAAACTGCGATTGTACTCGGAGTTACGCAGGGCATAACGGAGTTTTTGCCGATATCTTCAACGGGGCACATGATTTTGATTAGCGAAATTTTTAATAAAAAAATTAACCGTGGTGCTTCCCCTGAGTATGATCGCGCACTCAACTCCTATTTTGCAATTATTCAATTTGGTTCGATTTTGGCAGTAATTTTGATGTTTCGTGGGCGTATTTTGAGCATGATTCTTGCACTTTGCGGCCGCAGTTCGGAAGGCTTACGATTAGCAAAAAGTTTGTTGATATCATTTTTCCCCGCAGCCTTTGCCGGCTTATTTTTGGATGGAATTTTGCAAAAATTGTTGTACAACCCAACCTGCATTGCCTGTGCTCTGATCTTCGGCGCCGGTTTAATTTTTGTAGCCGAAAAGAGGTACTCTTATGCGCAAAATTCATTGGACATCAACAAGTTGCAAACATTGTCTTACCTTAAAATTGGTCTGTGGCAATGCCTGGCATTGATACCCGGCATGAGTCGGTCAATGGTAACGATCCTCGGCGGATATTATTGCAAATTAAAGCGAAAAGATGCGGCAGAATACAGCTTCTTACTGGGACTTATTTTACTATCCTCGGCAACGATGTTCAAGCTAATTAAGGATCACGAAGTTATTTTTCATTACTTCTCGGCGCCAATGTTTTTTATTGGAATTTTGGTGGCATTTATTTTTTCCGTTTTATCCATAAGAATATTTCTTAATTACTTGAGCTCCAAAGGAATGCGCATATTTGCCTGGTATAGAATTTTGCTCGGATTGCTAATTCTTTTTTCATTGAAATAATGTGCGCTGATTATTGGCACGAAAGTCACGCAGGATCGAATGTAGCTCAAGTTCGCTCAGCAATTCTTCGACTTCCTGCGGATTTGGCCGGATTTCAGCGTAGGGCAATCGAAAGTCGGAAATGTCTTGTAGCTTGATTAGTCGCTGATTTCGCGACAGCAATTCTTTGCCTTCCAGAAGAATTTTTTGGAAGCGCTCGGGTTGAACTTCAGCGATGTTGTCGTAAATATTTTCAATGGAATCGAAGCGGGAGAGCCATTTTGCCGCTGTTTTGGGGCCAACGCCGGAAAGGCCGCTTATGTTATCGGCAGTGTCACCGGTGAGAGAAAGGTAATCAACGATTTGGTGGTTTTGCACGCCGAATTTTTCGCAGACACCAGCTTCATCAAGTAGCTGCCAGTCGGACGACTTGCTTGCACTGATCGGCGGTAGGAGTTGAAAAATGTTTTTTGATACGCACTGTGCAAAATCTTTGTCCGAGCTTGCGATATAGGCCAATTCGTCATTTTCAGCGATTTTTTCCGCAAAACTACCGATCAAATCGTCGGCCTCAACACCGCTGTTCGCTTCAACGTAGTACCCAAATGCCAAGGATATTTTCTTCATCCAGTCAAACTGGGAAGCCAATTCGTCGGGCATTTTCTTGCGATTAGCTTTGTATGTGGACAAAATTTGCTTGCGGATTGCCGAGCCGTCCGTGTCGAAAAACACGCAGATGGCATCCGGCGCATGGTGAATTTCAAGGCGCATGAGCGTTCGAATATACCCAAAAATCGCGTTTGTTTGAAACCCATCGGAACGCGTCATCACCGGGACGCCGTAAAAACACCGAAATGCCAAGTTATGCCCATCGACCAATATCCACTTCTTCTTTCTAGCGTCCATCGTGCTCATCTTTGAATAAAATTTGCGTCTCACAATCGTATAGTTTTTTCACCCCATGATCCGCCTCAAAGCCGCGTTCAATGCCTGTGACGAAATGTATTTTTTCGAATTTTTTACCGTTTTGGGGGCGCAGATTAAAATTGGATATGACCCAGTATTCCGATTCGGAAAAATTTTTCAAAAATACGTTAAAAATTCTGATTTTATCCAATTCGGAAAAAATTTGCTTACGCTGATATTTATCGCTTTTGTCAAATTTTGGCCTGTGAAATCGGTACCTTGCGCCATATTCCGTTGGAATAAAAAACGCATCCGCTGCTCGATGTTGAAACTCCAAGTCGCCGTACAGTAGCTTGACAAAATGGTTTTTGACCATATTTTTTAATTCCGTTGATTTCAGGTCAACTTTCACATGAAATCCGATGAATCCAACAACTGTGCATACCAAAATAATTGCCACGAAAAATCTTGATTGGGTGCTTTGCGGCATGTTTTTAAAATTTCGACTGATGTTTCTCGGACCTTTCTAAACTCGATGATTTTATCAAGCCGATGTCAATTGTTTTCAAATCAGACTCGACAAAGCTAGCATACGCCAAATGAATGTTCGTGTGTCGTTTCCGCGGAAAATTTTCATAAAAACATACGGGTGCCAGATGAACGTTCGCGATTCCGAGCGTCTCGTTGCCACACTGATCGATTATGGCCATGAAATTGTTGATACCGAGGATGTTGCGGATGTTTACATTTTAAATACGTGCAGCGTGCGCGAGCAAGCTGAAATCAAGGCCATCGGGAAAGCCGGGCATCTTCTGCGCAAGAAGCTTCGTAGAAGCGGTGTTCTACTCGGCATCGTTGGATGCATGGCGGAAAATTTGGCGGAAAATTTGTTTAAGCTCAATTCTGGGATCGATTTCATCGTTGGGCCACGTCGCATCGGCGAGTTGCCGGCGATATTGACAAGCGAAAATGTTAATCGCGTTGTCCTGCTTGGAGAGGCAAATTCGCAGGACATTACGGAAGCGATGCATGATTTTTCCCGCGGAAACGTTTGTGCATCAGTGTCGATTATGCAGGGTTGCAACATGAGGTGTAGTTACTGCATCGTCCCCAAGACGCGCGGGGTTGAAACTTACAGGCCGATGGAAAGCATTGTTGCCGAATGTGAAATTTTAGCAAAAAGGGGCGTCAAAGAGATCATGTTGCTCGGGCAAATTGTGAACAATTACGGACAAAATGCCGTGGAATTTGTCAACAACAGGAGCCCATTTGTGCGGCTTCTCGAGCGCGTCGATAACATCCCCGGGCTTGAGCGAATAAGATACATGTCGCCCCATCCGAAGGGGTTTCGCAAAGACCTGATCGGGGCTCATTGCCGATTAAAAAAACTTTGCCCTTCCGTGCATTTGCCTGTTCAAAGCGGATCCGATCGCATTCTTGGGGCGATGAGGCGGCCGTACACGCGCGCTCGGGTCCTTTCCATAGTTGGAGCGTTGCGCACATCTGTGCCGGATATTTCTCTGACTACGGATGTAATTGTTGGCTATCCGGGGGAAACGGAGGAAGATTTTCAAGCAACCGTTGACCTGCTCAATGGCGTAAAATTTAACATGGCTTTCATTTTTAAATATAGTCCGCGGGCGGGGACATTTTCTGCGACTTTGCCGGATAGTGTCAGTGAAAGCGAGAAGGATCGCAGAAATAAAGTGTTGCTGGATATCGTGCAAAGGCACTCCATTGAACACAATAAAATGATGGTTGGGCGCGTCGTCGAGGTTCTGGTCGAGGGCCATGCTAAACGCGGTGAAAACAAGTTTTGCGGTTGTACAAAGCACGGAGATAAAGTAATTTTTGACGGGCAAGTTACTCTGATCGGGAAATTTGCGAACATAAAAATTACCGATTTTGCCATCAGTGTTTTATACGGAGAACTCCTTTCTACGTAACTGGTTGTGAAAATTTTCATGTGTGTACATTTTGCCGTTTTGCAAAAAAAATAGCCAAAATAAAAATTTTTATTTACAAAAATAAAACTATGTCGTAGCTCAAATCATTTGAGCTGCAGTGTGTCATTTTATCGATTTAGCCACGTCATCCTATGCGCCGTATTCGGATTTGTGGTCGGGATGTATACTGGGTATGGCCATGAATTTGGCATGATTTGCCCAATGGCATGCCTGTTGGCTGTGTTTATGAGCGTTATATTCCGCGGAACCGTGTGCTATATTTTTTCCTTTGCATTTTTGTATCTGGTCGGCGTGGCATACATAAATACCCATGAGCTTGCGGATTGCTCAGGGTTGGGCCGCCCCAGGAGTATCACCCTGACAATTCAGCCTGATACCGTAAACGAAAAAACTTCCGAGAATGTCGTGTATGGGTATGCGCGCGTTTTGGAGGCCCCGAAGCGCTACGGGAAGATCGTTGGCCACAGAATGTATTTTATCCTGAAATACGACGAAGTTATCCCGGCGCGTGGCCAGAAATTGCAAATTTCGGCGCAGGTTGAATATGTCGGGCGGCGCAAATCTAAGCCATTTTTGAAATTTTTACGCAAAAATCATGTATTTTTATATGGTTCGAACGGTAAAATAGAAAAGTATTTGAGCGAAAAATCATGGTTTGATCGGATCTGTGAGCGGTACCGTGAAAAATTTTTCCACGCCCTGCGATGTGGGGTAGGTGATAGGGGCAACATTGGCATTATTACCGCAATGCTAACCGGCTCGAAGCACATGCTGTCCAATACGCAAAAGAATGATTTTTGCAACACGGGTACGGCACATGTTTTTGCGATTAGCGGGTTTCACATCGGCGTGATTGCGCTGTTTTTTGACTGGTTTTTTCGCCTGCTAAGATTGTCGCGTCGCATGCGCGCTCTGCCGGTCATCGCCATTTTGTTCGTCTACCTGAGCGTAATTGGGCCGACACCCGCCTCGATGCGCGCCTATGCAACCCTGTTTTTTTACTATGCCGCTGCGATTTTTGGACGGCAATCGAGTGCATTTTCCTCATTTGCGAATAGCGCTGCGGTTAACGTCTGCTGTGAACCGGAAAGTGTGTTTAACGTAAGTTTCTTGCTATCCTACGGGATCGTCTTTGGCATAATATGCGTCGGTGCCAACTTAAACAGACTGCTCAGGAGCTTAAAATTAAGAAATCGACGGCTGTGCGGCCATACTTTTGCCGAGAGAATTAGGAATTGCATTTATTGGGGTGTGGTTGAAAATTTTTGCACAGCATTCGCGGCGAATATGGCCAGCATCCCGCTATCCGTGGAATTTTTTGGAAACTTTTCCTATCTAACAATTTTGCTTAACATCGTTTTTGTTCCGCTGGCATCTATCATAATTTTTGTCGGAGGAGTATCGCTTCTATTCGGCGCCTTCAACATGTTTGCCCTGTGCGCGATTGTGAATAAGCTTACGGTTATTCCGATTTTTTTGATAAATTTTACGCTTAATTGTTCGCGAAAATTTGGGCACGGGCTGATCAATGTCCCCTATTCCTTGGACGGAATTTGGATTCCGGCGCTGATATTGACGGCGGTGGTTGGCTGGTGTTTAACAAAAATTAATGATAAAATTAAAACTGTAAACGAAAGGGTAATTGTGCGCTACAACCTATGATTTTTTCAACAACTCTGCGATTTTAGACTCGTAATCCGCTTGCTGCAAAGCCCCTATGAGTTCGTCGATTTCGCCCTCCATAATTTGCGGAAGGTTGTGTAAGGTGAGTCCGATTCTGTGATCCGTAAGCCTGTTTTGCGGAAAATTGTATGTGCGTATGCGCTCGGAACGGTCGCCGCTACCGATCTGATCCTTGCGATTTGCTGCGTACTTTGCCCGCTCCTCCTCTTCCTTTTTTTGCAATAGGCGCGCCCGCAGGACCTTTAAAGCTTTGACCTTATTTTTTTGCTGCGAACGCTCATCCGCGCAGTAAACCTGCATGCCGGATGGCTTGTGAAAAATTTGCACGGCGGAATCCGTGGTGTTGACTCCCTGTCCCCCGGGCCCGCTTGCCCTACAAACGGAAATTTCCAGGTCTTCCGGTGAAATCTGAATGTCGACGTCCTCGGCTTCCGGCAGGACGGCAACCGTTGCCGCTGAGGTATGTATGCGTCCGTTTGCTTCCGTGGTGGGGACGCGCTGGACACGGTGAACGCCGCTTTCAAATTTCAAAGATTTGTAAATATCTTCGCCGGAGATCAGGAAAATTACCTCCTTGAACCCGCCTGTCTCCGAAACACTGCTCGACATGAGCTCAATCGTCCAGCCACGGGATTCGGCAAAACGGGAATACATTCGGAACAAGTCACCGGCGAATAGGGCCGCTTCTTCGCCGCCCGTTCCGGCACGTATCTCAAAAACCGTATTTCTAGAGTCCGCCTCATCCGGTGGCAGCATGAGTAACATTATTTCGCGTTGAACGGTGGCCAATTTTGCCGTTTTTTCTGCGATTTCCTCATCGGCCAGTGTGAGCAATTCGAGATCAGTATTTGCGTCGGCCAGCATTTGATTCGCCTCATCAATTTCACCGTTAAGTTTCGCAAAATATTCGGTTTTTTCGATCAAGTTGGCCAGTTTTTGATGTTCCCGTGAAATTGCGGTTGCACGGCGTTGATCCGAGTAAAAATCAGGGGCCGATATCAGCGCACCAATCTCATCATAGCGCGCCTTGAACGAAGTAATGTCGGGCAATTTATCCACAGTTTATGATTGCTCTTAAACGATTTTTGCTTTTTTTTAAAGGAAAATTGAAGGATTTATACCATGAGTGGAAAACGTGTGGCCATTGGGCATGATAATGTTGTCGCCTGCATTTGGGACTTTGACAAGACTTTAACTCCCGGTTACATGCAGGAAGTCTTGTTCAAGGAGTATGGGTTAGATTTGAAAAAATTTTGGAAGGAGATTAATGCCTTGCCAGCGGCGTATGCAAAGCATGGAATCAGCGTTTCGAGCGATAATATCGCTATGAACCATATGTTGACCTACGTAAAAGCTGGTCTATTGCATGGATTAACGAACGAAAAACTCTTTGAAATCGGTGCGAAGATTAAGTTTTTCGATGGATTGCCGGAATTTTTCGAAAAAATTAGAAATTTTGTCAATGGCAACGAGAGGAATAGGAAGTACAAAATCACGCTCGAGCACTACATTGTTAGCAATGGATTAGCCGAGGTTATCCGCGGTTCAAGCATCGCACCATATGTCAACGGGATATATGCCTGTGAGTTCATCGAAAATCCGCTCCCGCCGAATTTCTTGGACGATAATGTGGAATATGAGAGTGGCGACGAAATTCAGCAGATCGGCAGGTTGATTGATAACACGCAGAAAACCCGCTGCATCTTCGAGATTAATAAGGGGTGCAACAAGGATCCGGACATTAACATCAACAGCGCGATGGACTGCATCGACAGAAGGATCCCGGTACCGAACATGATCTACATCGCCGATGGTCCCAGCGATATTCCGGCATTTTCTGTCGTGCGGCACGATGGTGGACACGCCTATGCCGTTTACAACGAAGATTCCGAGGCGGAGTTTGAGCAAAACGATAAGATGTTGGCTAACAATAGGATAGACGCATATGGGCCAGCGAATTATACGGATAATAGCCAAACCGTACGCTGGATAAAAATGAAGCTTGTTCAAATCTGCAATCGCATAATTCAGGAAATGGATACCGTAATCAAAGCGGCCGTTGGAGCCCCGCCGGTTCATATTCACGAGGAGTAGGGGCGGGTTGCCAATTCCTAAAAATTCTCGCAATCTTCCGTGAAATGAAATACAGCATTGAGCTCGATGAGTGTTTTGGACATCAGAAAACTGACCGTTAGCGTTGAAAGCAAGACGGTTTTGTGTGAATTTTCGCTGATTATTCCCAGTGGCGAAGTCCATGCGTTGATGGGGCCAAACGGTGCGGGGAAGAGCTCGTTGGCAAACACAATTGCGGGACATCCGCACTACAAAATTGAATCCGGAGATATTCTATTCGATGGAAAATCGGTCATCGGGCTTTCACCGGACGAGAGGGCGCGGCTGGGAATTTTTTTGTCATTTCAGCATCCCGCGGAGCTTTCCGGTGTGAGCGTGGCGAATTTCATACGAGCGGCCATACAAGCGCGTTCCGACGGGCACATTTCGGCGACTGAGTTTTACAAACAGTTGTACGAGTGCATGGATCTTTTGCACATGGATCGCAGCTTCACCTCCCGTTCTATGAACGTGGGGTTTTCCGGCGGCGAGAAAAAGCGCTTCGAAATTTTGCAGATGTTGATGCTGCGGCCGACATGCATCCTGCTCGATGAAATAGACAGCGGACTGGACATTGATGCCCTCAAAATTGTTGCCGAAGGCTTTAACTCCCTGCGCGGCGGAGGGATATCGGCGCTTGTTATCACGCATTACGGGCGATTGTTGCGGCACATCGTGCCGGATGTCGTGCACATTATCGAAAACGGACGCATCACACGTAGCGGTGACTTGGAGCTGGTCGATTCGCTTGAAGAGGGCGGGTACCAAAACGTGAAGACATAGTGGAAGACGAAATTTATAATGCCCAAAATACCGGCGATTTTAGTTGCGATGTCGAGTATGCCTACGATTCCGGCTACGGGTTGAACCACGCCACGGTCGACTATATTTCCGATGCCAAGGGCGAGGAAGCGTGGTTACGCGAATTTCGCCACAAGGCATTGGATGTGTTTTTCTCCAAGGATCTCCCCGGGTGGTTTCTCCACGATGACGTCAAAGCCATGAATTTTGACAAAATTAGGTATTATCTCGCTAACAGTAAGGAAATTAAGCAAACTTGGGATGATGTGCCGGATAAAATCAAGGAGACATTCGAGCGGCTGGGTGTGCCCGAAAATGAGCGTAAATTTTTGGCCGGCGTGGAAGCTCAATTTGACAGCGAAGCGGCCTATTCTCGCATTAGGGATGCCCTGCGGGAGTGTGGCGTGGTTTTCGTTGATTCCGCCGTTGGGTTGAAGGACTATTTCCATATTTTTAGGAAATTTTTTGCCACGGTAGTTCCGGTCACTGATAATAAGTTTAGCGCGCTTAATAGTGCGGTTTTCAGCGGCGGAAGTTTCATTTATGTCCCTGCCGGTGTGAAGGTTGAGCAACCGTTGCAAGCGTATTTTCGGATAAATTCCGAAAATTTTGGGCAATTTGAACGCACATTGATAGTCGTTGGCGAAGGCGCCGAAGTAACATACCTGGAGGGATGCACGGCGCCCCGCTTTGACTCCTCAAATCTGCACTCGGCCGTCGTTGAACTCGTAGCTTTGTCCGGTGCCAAAATTCAGTACATAACCGTTCAAAATTGGTCGAATAGCGTTTACAACCTCGTAACGAAACGGGCCATCGCGCATGCCGATGCGGATATTCGTTGGATAGACTGCAACATTGGCTCGAAATTGACGACAAAGTATCCCGCAATCATTCTAAAAGGTGAACGCGCCCACGGAGAGGTGTTGTCCATCGCGGTTGCTTCGAGTGGCCAACAGCAGGATACCGGTGCAAAGATGATTCATTTGGCGAATAACACTCGCTCCAATATTACCTCAAAATCGGTGTCGATTCGGGATGGGGTAGCGACCTATCGCGGCCTCGTGAAGACGGCGCCGGGGTTGTCCGGGTGCAAAAATAAAACCTGCTGCGATGCGATGCTGTTGAATAGCGAAAGTAAAACGGCGACTTACCCAAAAATTCAGGCGATTGGAGGCGGAAATAGGATTGAGCATGAGGCCAGTGTTTCGCGCATCGATGGGGAACAAATTTTTTACATGATGCAGCGGGGAATCACTAAAAAACATGCCATTAGCCTGAGCGTGAACGGCTTCATAAACGACCTCGTTCGCGAATTCCCCATGGAATACAGCGTCGAACTTCGACGATTGATCGATCTCGAAACGGAAAATTCAATTGGCTAATTTTTTGGAGCTAGGGTGCTGATTGTTTGGAACTTACAACGAGTTTTTGTGGATGTTTTATGGAATCTCCAAGGGTGGCGTGCAAGTTTTTGATTGACTAATATGGTCTTTTTGGCTTAAACTTAGTGGCGTTTAGTAAATTGTAATAAATTGAATTCACTCGGTCGAATGTATCTTAAAAGAAAAAAAATAGCAAAGTGTTAAAATGGGAATGAGAATAAGTGAAGCTATAAGTTCCGTGTGGCCAGTTACCACGGCTCCCCTTTTGCCGAGGAGGGAAGAATTAGCACAACCTTCTATCCGCCAAGCAGAAGGGCAAAATGACATAGCTCCCCAGGGTGATGCACATGGATTGGGAAATAGAAGTTTGACTGAAAGGGATGTCGAAGTCCTGGGGACTTCGGGAGAATACAATCCGGAGTTATTGAAAAAGGAAATACTGGACTCATGGGAAATTCTAGAAAATGATATCAGTGATGATGAGGACAACGATGATTCTATCCCTCCTATGGTGTTTGAGAACTGGAAAAATATCCTGAATAAATTAATAATACTTGGTCCGGACGAAGACTTTTGGGTAGAGCTGAGCTGCATGGCAGAGTGTTCCTTGGTGATACCTCTGATAATTGTTATGGCAAAATATCCGGAGGAAGTAAAACTTATTGATCAATTTCGTGAAATTGTAAGTAAATTTTCGCCCGATGCCAGAGCTATAATATCAGGTACGCGTGATGAAATAGAAGGGACAATAGGAGATTCGCTGGGCAATGAAGTTGATATTGTGGGTATTTTAGCCAAACTATCTGGCATAATTTTTGTTGAGGAGGAGATTTTTGATGAAACTTCGCCGGTGGCAAAAAAGTTTCTTGAATTATCTCCCAAATTACAAAGTCCGGAGCTGCGTGGAGTGGTTGAAAACTGTGTAAAAAAGATCGATGTATTGCGAAGAATCTTATCAAGAAAGGCCAGAAATCTTGAGGATTTTGGAAATGTGCTCAGCCGTGAGCTTGACACATTGGATAAATTTGTGCAATGGGTAGTTGAACGGGAAACTTTTCCTTCTTTCAGAGCTTTCCAGGAAGCCAGCGATGCAATCGCAAATGCCATAGCATATAGCAATACCTGCGTTGATGCTCTTAGAACCGGTATGGAGGAACTTGAATTTGGCCTAGAAGTGGCAAAATTTGGCAACAGCGATATGCCTTTGCGCGATAAATTGGAAATACTCGGAGACATGTGGTCTACCGGGACAATAACAAGTGTCGTTCGCAAAGTAGGCGAAATAGCAGCTATTCAAGGGTTAGTGACGAAAGAGTCACTGGAAGTTGGTCTCCTTTTAAGAGGTATCCATCAAAGGATGCGTGGCAAACCGGGAAGTGGAATAACATTTGTAACAGAAGCCAGAAAGCAAATCGGCGTTTTCACTAAAGCGCTAAGAGACGATTTGGAAGATCCTCTTTTCGGGGCATACGAAACCTATGGAAAGTTGAAAGAGGAATATAAAAAAACTTATGCACCCGAATTAAAAAGAGTGGAAGAAGTATTGGCTAATTGGAATGAGCTGAATTGCGAGGTTAAATATGAAGATGTTGAGGATTTTTTGATACTAATACTTCGAGCCAGGGAACGGGATAGGTTTAGTGAAGTGGCGATGGGCGAAGGATATTTGGATCTGCTTATCGGAAATCTTGATCAAATTCCGGTGCGTGACCTGTCGGAGGACATGAAAATTCCCCTTACATCTTTTGGGGATTTCATGCAAGGTTGGGTGACGGAGAAAAGGCTTATGGCAGAAGATGGTGCCGATAAGACCGAACTATTAAAAAAGATAATGGGCGAATTGGAGTTATTGAAAAGTCCAGAGTCTTTGAAATGTGGCGAAGTGTTAGCCACTATGAGGGATATGTACAAGATGGTGGACTTGGATGGTTTTCCCGGGGAGGAACATAACCTCCTTGAGGTGTGGTTGGGTCCAAAATTAAATCAAAGCATTGCCCTTCAAATTATGCCTTCCCTTTGCGACGAATATGCGAAGGAATCAGTAATCTAACCTATTACCCTAATAAGCATTTTCTACTTGGAGTTTGCGACAAGTTTTTGTAAGTATTCCACCGTTCTTTTGATCGATGTGTCCTGGTCTATCATATTTTCGACGGTCTTGCACGCGTAAATAACTGTTCCATGGTCGCGACCGCCGAATTCGCTGCCAATATCAGACAGTGACTGGGGTGTCATAACCCGGCACAGATACATTGCCACCTGCCGCGGGAAAGCAATATTTGCCGGACGTCGTTTGCTTACCATGTCGGCTAACTTGAGCCGATAATATTCCGCAACCTTCCGCTGAACGTGTTCGATGGACACTTGCGTTGACGCTTCTTCGTGGAAGAGATCGTGTAAGAGGTGTTCGACGGCCTCGATGTTTATCGGGGCTTGGGTTAGGGACGAGTAGCTCGCCAGACGCGTCAAAGCCCCTTCCAATTTGCGGACATTGGTTGATACGCGATTCGCCAGGCATTCAATCACGTCCTGGGGCAGGCGCAAATTCATCGCCGCCGCTTTTTTTGCCAATATGGCCATTCTTGTTTCGAAATCCGGAGCCTGTATATCCGTAACAAGCCCCCATTGGAAGCGGGAAACGAGCCTGCTTTCAAGCTTGGAGATCTCCGATGCGGGCCGATCGCTGCACAACAAAATTTGCTTCTGCGCCTCAAAGAGCTCGTTAAAAGTGTGGAAAAATTCCTCCTGAATGCGCTCCTTGCCAGATAGGAAGTGAATGTCATCGATCAACAGCACGTCGATGCTGCGATATTTCTGTCTGAAGCTTGGTAAGCTGTTTTGCTGCAGGGCGTTTATGAATTCATTGGTGAATTTTTCCGTCGATGTGTAAACGACGTGGGTTCGAGGCATCTGTTTCAAAATTTGATGGGCAACGGCCTGGATTAGATGGGTTTTTCCCAGGCCCGTGTCGCCGTAGAGAAACAGCGGATTATAGGCACGTCCGGGGGAATTGGTGACGGCTACGCAAGCGGCATGGGCCATCTGATTGCCGGAACCAACGACGAAATTTTCGAAAGTGTTTTTTGAGCTGAGCAGGCACGTTTCCCTCACCTTTTGCTCCGGCTTGCACTTCGATTGACACTTTGGTTTATCCACTTGCTGCAACTGTACACCGCCATCCTTAGTGACTCGCAGCGTTACATCAACCTGATGTCCAAGGGCAAGACCAAACCTCTTCGCAATCACGTCCAAATAATTTTCCTGTATCCAGATGGCGGCAAAATCGTTTTGAACACCGAGTACAACCGCATTTTCAGTTTCCTCCAGAACGGCTATGGGCTCAAACCATATCTTATACACATCCGGTGGAAAAATGTTAGAAAAATCGGTCTTCACTGACTCCCAAACGGGAGACTTCACCTCTATCTTAACATTATTCATTGGAAGTTGTTCACATTTTTAAAAACATACATATATCGCACAACCATCGATTTTTCAACGGGAAAATTTAGTTAAATTTTCAAACTTTATCAACTTCAAGTAAGTTGTATAACATGCTATTAATAAATACGTTATATAAAATTTTGTATTCACAAACTTTTTGAATAAATTGATGGAAATTTCTTCAGTTTAGAGTTCGACACTTAAAATCAACCATAAGAAATCAACAAGTTATTAACATTTTAATGTGAATAACTTTCGTACATTTTATGGGCTAGAGACTTATGTGCATTTTGAGCGCGAAAATTTTTTTGATTTACCTGTTTTTTACCGAGGTTTGCCTAATTTAAACCTATGGCGGCCTGAAAATCCTGCCATGTTCCGACGGGAACCTGCTCCGGACGCGCCTTGGAAGGAATTTTATTTCTATGCAACCATTCGCCGATGGAAAGGTTGCATTCATTGGCAATTTTCGAAATTTGTTTCCGCCTGTTGGTGAAAATTTCCCGAATCACCCGCTTAACTTCCCTAGAAAACAAAAATGGTTGCTCTTTTTTGACCAAAAACAGCATGGCAGAGTCGACGGCGGGGACGGGATAAAATGAATTTCGCGCGACCTTGCACAGCGCGACTTTGGCGTAGGCCGATTGCAAAAAGATTGATGTGGGCCCGAATGACTTTGTGCCATGGGGTGCCAAAAACCTGTTTGCCGCGTCGAGCTGTATTATTATGGCCATCGATTCCGGCAAATTTTCGCATTGCAGCAGCGATTCAAGCCACGGTGACGATATGGCATAGGGTAGGCTCGCCACGATTTTGTAGCTTCGGCATTTTTTGTCCAGGGCGGCGATGGGAAACTCCACGGCATCCCCATTCATAGGATTAAAATTTTCATTGCCTCTATATTTTTCTTCCAAAAATTTAAATAGGCGCTTATCCAATTCGATTGCGAATAGTTTAGCACCACATTTCAAAATTTCCTCGGAAACTGTTGCCAATCCCGGTCCAATTTCAACCACATTGTCACCGATTTTCAATCCTGCGGAGCGCACGAATTTTTCGACAACGTTCGCATCTACCAAAAAATTTTGGCCGAATTTTTTGGTTGGCCTATGCCCCAGGGAGACGAGTGTGTCGATCGTGTATTTAAAAAGAGAACCCATTGCGCACAGTTAAGTAGTCAAAAAATTTTTCCTTTGGCGAGAGATTTAAAATTTACGCAAATTGGAAGGGTGAAAAAATTTTTTAAAAAAACTATTGACGAGCGGTAACTGACCTGTAGTGTTTCCAACATCGACAGCAATCCAGGCAGGTAAGCTTGATAATGAGTGGAATGCATCGGGTGCACGTCGAAAGGGAAAAACCTAATTGATTAGGTTAGGTTTCCGAAGTTTTCTATCCGATCGTTTTGATTTTTTTAATGAAAATTTAGAGAGTTGTGGGAAATGTTTTCTGCAATTGTTGGGTTCGGTGATGAAACTTTTTTGTTCTTTGAAAACTACTTTGTGCGATTTTGTAAGGCTCTAAAAGAGTCAATTAATACTTTGAAAGTATTGTCCAAAAATCCAAATTACAGGATATTGGACTCTTCTATTTTTATAGAAATAATTATGGAGAGTTTGATCCTGGCTCAGAGTGAACGCTGGCGGCGTGGTTAAGACATGCAAGTCGAACGGGATTCAATCAATCGTAAGAAAGATTGATGAGAGTGGCAAACGGGTGAGTAACACGTAAACAACCTGCCCTTTAGTTGGGGATAGCTCGTCGAAAGATGAATTAATACCGAATGTGGTAAATTTCCGCATGGAAATCTTACTAAAACTTGAAATGGTGCTAGAGGAGGGGTTTGCGGCCTATCAGCTTGTTGGCGGGGTAAAGGCCCACCAAGGCTAAGACGGGTAGCTGGTCTGAGAGGACGATCAGCCACATTGGAACTGAGACACGGTCCAAACACCTACGGGTGGCAGCAGTTTCGAATTATTCACAATGGACGAAAGTCTG
>JAITOW010000041.1 GCA_031289835.1 Puniceicoccales bacterium
AAAAAAATAGGCTTATAATTTTCCGCATTATGTTATAATGGAGCACATTAACTGAAGGCAGATTATTTCATATGAAAGCGAAAGTTTCAAAAATGCCTGAAAAGGGAAAAAGCAACAAAATTTCATTTTTTTGCAATCCCATGGAAAGATACATGGCCCCAAAATAAGTTTGGGCTCCGCAATTAAAGGCCGTGGTTCAAAATATCAGGTAAGGTTTCCGAACAAACCCTTCTCGGTGCCACGGCTTAGGTTTAGCCCACCGGGCAAGGCTCCTTCGAACTTCCACGGAATCAATCACTTGGAAAGAAAGAGTGAGCGGCGAATGAAAAAATACCATTATTTTCTTGACTTCCATAGGATAAATTAGCGTACAAGTTTCGCGCTGAAGTTTAAAACAGTCGAAACGATGCTTAAAGCCAAAATTGCAACAATTACAAAAGCGAGCAATAGTGCTGCAGAAGATGTAATCGTGATTGATTTTTTCAAAAAATCGTTCAATTGAACGTCGTACGTCGCCGCGAGAGAAGCGAAATGTGAGGCCACATCGCCAGTTTTTTCCCCAACTGCGATAATATCCGTCGCGGATCCGTCGAAAATTTCACAGGTTTTAAAAGCCGATGCGAGTGTTGTTCCATCCAAAATTGCGTCGCGCGCCTTGGTGTAATTTTTTTTAAAATATGAATTGGAAATTGAGTTGGAAACCATGTCAATTGCCTCGGAAGCAGCCACACCACCGGATAGCAAGCTCGCCAACATGCTAGCAATGCGAACACGCATGGACAGCGTATAAAGGTACCCCAAAGCGGGGATTTTCAAAAAAAATCTATCAAAAATCAATCTATATTTGGCAAAACGATATAAATATCGGCAAAACACGCCCGCCATCGCAGCAAGTAGCAGGAAAACCGGGAAATAATTCGCTAAAAATCGCGAACAACTAATTAAAATGCGTGCCGTCACTGGCAATTGGCCGCCGAAATTACGCAGCATTCCATCCATTCTTGGCATCAAGTAAAATAGGAAAAGCAAAATCACCAAAAACGCCACACAGCATATGAAAAGTGGGTAACTCAGCCCCGCGATAAGTCGTTTTTTGGTTTCAATTTTTCGCCGCAACAAGGCAATAACATTATCCAGTGATTGTAAAAATTTTCCCGCCAATTCTCCCAACTCCAATATGCTTAACATACTGTTATCAAAGAAGTTGCAACATTTCTTAAGCGATTGCGCAAAACCGTCGCCATCCCTCAAATTTTCCAAAATTCGAAAACTTAGGGAACGCTCTTTCCCTTGGGACGTATTTTTAGCCATTGACTCAAGGGCATCCGACAACATTAATCCGCCGCGGTATAAATGGGCCAGCTTTTCTAAAAAATGGCCCATTTCAGCGTCCGAAAATTTCACAAAGTTGCCATGTTTACGAAACCCTAACCTAAGCGGCCCCTTGGCAGACGCTTCACTGAGTCCCAAAATTACGACGTCACTGCCAGTCAACGCCCGCATCGCTTGCCTGCGCGAATCAGCCTCTATTTCACCGCGGACAACCCGCTTGCCAGCATCCAAACCCCTATATTTAAACTTCATGGGTGCGATCGTAACGGATGACACCCCTTTGGCAAACAATTGTTACTCGCAGGTCATTTTGTTCGTGCGCAAACTTCGGCCATATCGCTGCAAAAATGACTTTAAAAATGATTCAATAATTTCTCTATCTTCTTCATATTCAAGAGAATGTACCAAATTGTTTTCCAACAAAAAGTCAGTGCGCAGGTAAAATCCAATGGTACCCTTACCGTCAAATTGAAGCACATATCCATCCGTTATTATCTGGTACACACCATTTCTGTAGTTCACCGCAAACCGCGGTGCATTTTCCTCAAACAAGCTGTGCCCAAATGAAAAATACGGCTTATCATACCCAACAAGATCCAAAATTGTCGGCATAATGTCTATTTGTTGAGCCACCAAGTCGCTTTTCCCCTGCAACTCACCGCCGGGATCAAAAATCGCAAATGGAATGGAATATCCCCCCAAACTTTTTTGATAATATCGCTCGGTTGCGCAGGAAACATGGTCAGCAACTAGGATAAAAATCGTATCCCCATACCAGTCAGTTTGTTGCGCAGATTCAAAAAAGCGTCTAAGGGCGAAATCGGAATATGCCGTCACTTCCTGCAGCGGATGCTCCCCCGTCGGAAAAGTTCCCCTATATTTCTCCGGAAACTTGAAAGGGAAATGCGATGACAATGTAAAAATTACCGCACAAAATGGAGATTTAGTCTCACCTAAAATTTCAGATACAAACTGCAACCATTCCTCGTCATGCACACCCCATTCGCCACTAACTCCCGCATGTATCAGCTGCGGATACCGTTCAAAAAAATCGTACTTACAGACATATTTTTCGACGCCGGCGTGCGTACGTATGGTATCAAAATTGCACGAATTTTTTTTCCCACCGTAAAAAAATAGTGTGGAGTATCCAAGCTGCCGCACGGCATCCGGCAATGCATCCGTTTTATTGCATGAAAATGCACTTGTTATGAACGACGATTCAAACAGCGGAGGCACGCCTATCAGCGTTGATGTCAAGCCATCGATTGAGATTGTTCCATTCGCAAATCCGTCAAAATACAAGCTTTTGGCCAGTAATTCATCCAAAAATGGTGTAAATGTGCGCTCCGGACAATCCTTGTATTGCCGATCCAAAAATCCGATGTTTTGCGCAGTAAAGCTTTCCAAAATCAATATAACTACATTTTTTCCGGCAAATTTTCCATGGAGCGTGCTGAAATTTTTGGCGGTGTGTATGGGGCTAAACTTTTTGCTCAACTCACCATTGTCGTGGAAGAATTGAAAATTCGGAATATCTGCCTGTCCCGTTGTTTGAATGGTATTTAGACATGAATTATTGGCGATGAACTGTGTTTTATTAACACCGAGGAAAATTGGCAAGTGCATTGTTTTAAACGGCCTGTCCTGAAAACCCCCGCGGATACCAAAGACAATCAGGGCCACGGATGTAACAAATACCAGGCAACCCTTTGCACTAAAATTTTTTCCACCATCGCCCAATTTTGGTGTTATTTTAAAGGATATTCGCCACGTAAAATATAGCAAAACCAGGGCAAACAAAATCAGATGCCAATACAATAAAATGGCGTTCCAATATACGCCAACGCCCTCCGTAAATAATTCCCCCTGGCCAAAAATTTCCCCGCCCAAGCGACGAAAGGTAAAAGGAAAATACTTAATATCGAAAATGTTCAACAAAATGGCCAGGGAGGAAACCGTGAAAAACCACAGGTTTGCCAAAAATATTACGAATCTAACATGTTTAACGGGAAGAAGATATAAAATAATCGTCGGAGAACAAATCAGTGAAATAAGGCACCAATCCACGCGCAATCCGATGAAACAAGCGTACAAAACATCACCAATCCCCACATCCGAAAAAAAGTCATAATTGTATGCAAAAAACAGCACTCTGGTCAGTGAGAAAAGCACAAAAAGTAGAAAAGTTTTGCATAAGAGTAAACCCAAATTACCGCGGAAACAATTTAAACTTTTACTCATTGCCTTTTAAGTATATGTTGGCCATCCATGAAAAGAAACAAAAAAATTCTCTTTCTTTTAATCAAGCTGCGACGATACATAATCAATCCACTGAGTTATTCCCTAAGCGGCATGAACTTTATGCGCCACGAACGGCCATTTCAAACGGAATTTCTATGTGGGGTTGTTATCTGGCCAATTTGCTTTCTAATTTTCGGCTGGGGGTGGAAATTGCTGATTCTAACGGTTGATTTTTTCGTGCTGCTCCTTGCGGAGTGCTTAAATACTGCCATCGAAGCCGCCGTTGACCTAATGATTGACAAAAAACGTCACAGGCTAGCCAAGAAGGCAAAAGACACGGCCAGTGCCGCCGTTCACATTGCGCTCTGGAATATAATAATTTCAGCGCTTTTCATCCTAACTTTCAAATAACTGCTTTACTTCAAATGCTTAGCTTTTAGAGTTTTCCCATGGCAGAGAATGATCGCGAATATCGTGTGATCGCGCGCAGGTGGCGGCCGAAGACTTTCGATGAGTTAGTGGGCCAGGATCACATAGTCCGCACGCTCAAGAACGCGATCAATGCGGGAAAGATAGCGCATGCCTACCTGTTTGTCGGCCCGCACGGTACGGGGAAAACCACTATGGCGCGTTTATTGGCCACAGCCCTAAACGTTGAAAATGGCCCTTCGGCTTCCTTCGACACCAACGGGGAGATTGCGACGGAGATTGCCAATGGAAGTTGCTTGGACGTCATTGAAATAGATGGGGCTTCGAACAACTCCGTTGATCAGATTCGAAATTTGCGCGAGGAATGCCAGTACACGCCCGTCAAATGTCTCTACAAAATATACATTATCGACGAAGTGCACATGCTGTCGAATGCCGCTTTTAATGCACTTTTGAAGACACTCGAAGAGCCTCCCGTGCACGTTAAATTCATATTTGCAACGACGGAAGCGACCAAGGTTTTGCCAACCGTAACATCCCGGTGCCAACGGTTCTCATTTCGCCCGGTTAATGATGTAACTTTGTGCCAAAAACTGCGCGAAATTGCCGATCACGAGGGCATAAAAGTCTCGGATGAGGCGCTAAAATTGATCGTCAGATTGGCAAACGGAGGTGTGCGCGATGCCCAGTCCATACTCGATCAGATGGCTGCTTTTTGCGCCAACAAAATTGAAGAGGTGAATATTTTATCCGCCTACGGTCTTGCCGCCGATGCCAAACTTGACGAAATAATCAGCGCCATGCGAAGTGGAAATTACGAAAAAATTCTCTCCCTGTCCGACGAAGTTGTTAGCTCAAATTGCGATTTATATCGCGTGCTGTGTGATCTGGAAACCAGGTTGCATGCGCAACTATCACGTTTATTATCAACGAGTAGCGAAAATTTTCCCGAGCGCGAAATAAGAATCTTAGAAGCAATACACCGTTCAAAGGATGACACAAAGTCCGGGTTTGATGAACGAACAAATTTTGAATCCATACTTTTGCATGCAACGGAACAATCGCAGACCCGAGCCATTGATTACATTCTCCAAATTTTGCGCAAACAAAGTTCGCAATTTCCTGATATTCAAGAAAATACAGCAACATCCAGTCGATTACCAAAATCCACTCAAGATTTGTTGCGGGAAAATTTTCATGCCAAGATACGGGTACTGAAAGGTGAGTGAAAAGTCTCTACCCAGTGAGTTGCGAAATTCGATCGATGCTTTTTTGGTCAGCGTTAGTCTTGAGCGCGGGTATAGCGACAACACGGCCAGCAGCTACGAAACGGACCTTTTGCAACTGGCTGAATTTTTGCACCGGAAATACCACGTGCCCAGTTGGAAAAATGTCGTCCTGGATAACTTGCGCGGCTGGCTGGAAAATCTCTCCCGAAACAATCTCTCCAGCGCAACAATCTCGCGCAAAATATCGACGATCAGATCATTTTTCAAGTTCTGCAAACAAGTCAACGTTATCTCGGAAAACATCGCACCTTTTTTGAAGCGACCGCATTATTACAGAACTTTGCCGGATTCTCTTTCACTAAGTGAGATTGAAAGTCTGTTAAACGCGCCCGACGTTACAAACCCCTTGGGAATCCGCGACGCTGCCATGCTCGAGCTCATGTACAGCAGCGGGTTGCGCGTTTCCGAGCTATGTGATTTGCTGATCCAGGCCATCGATTTGGAAAATAAATTTGTGCGCGTGTATGGAAAGGGCAGCAAGGAACGAACAGTTCCCATAGGCAAAGCTGGCATTGAAAAACTTAGCTGGTATTTGTCTCTTGCACGCCCACAACTTATTTCACATTCCACTGGCAGCCAACTATTTATAACCATAAGAGGTCGAGCAATTTCACGAAAAACTTTTTGGTTACACCTCAAACAATACGCGCAACTGGCAGGGATTGCAAAAAATGTAAAACCACACTCTTTGCGCCATTCCTTTGCCACACATATGTTGGAAAATGGGGCTGACATGCGTGCGATACAAGAAATGCTCGGGCACGCTAACATTTCTACGACACAAATTTATACGGCCGTCGATAAGCAGCGTCTAATCAGCGGACATCGACAATTTCATCCGCGCGATACACTATGAAAGAAAACAAATTTAAAAAACTTTTCGAAAAACTTAACTCCTTGGATACGAGAGAATTACACACATTAATTCAGCGATTATATCACGAACAAGAAGCCTATCACAAGGTTTTCAATTTGGTAAATGATGGCATTCTCATTCTCACAAATTCCTGTACAATCGAATATGGCAACCACGCCGCAAACGAAATTTTTGGACTTCTCGACCAGCAGCATTCTTTGGAGCAATATGTTCCGGAATTATCTTTCTTGAAACAATTTCTTCAAAAATGTGAAGCTAATATCCCATTTGCAATCAAAGAGTTAGAAATAAAGTATCCGCAAAAAAAAACTCTTAGCATAGGCGGTGTTCATCTCGTCGCTGAACACAAAAGCGATTTTTTCATTCTAGTGATCCGTGACGTAACGGCAACAAATAATTTAATCGAACAACAGGTGGAAAGTGAGCGATTTTCAACGATTAATTTACTGGCAAGTGGCGTGGCACATGAGTTGGGTAATCCATTGAATGCCATGGCGTTACGATTGCAATTGATGCAAAAACAAACTGGGTATATTGCCCCGTCCGAGGAGCGCGAACAACTGCAAAAATCCATCTATGTTTGCAGGGAAGAGATTGATCGTTTGGATGGAATTATCAAAAATTTTCTACAGGCAATTCGTCCTCAAAAGTTGATTTTGCTACCGACAAACATCGAAATTGTCATAGATCGCATGCTAGATGTTTTGTCGCCGGAGTTAGCAAACGGCCACATTACGGTGAGCAAAAACTTCCCCGCTTTGCCCCCAATTTTAGCCGATGAGAAACAACTGGAACAGGCATTTTTCAACATCATAAAAAATGCCATGGAAGCATTGCCAAATCGCGGTAACATTTTTATTGGCAGCAAGTTAAGCGCAACTCAACTCATATTGGAATTCGTTGACAACGGATCCGGAATCACCGAAGAAAACATGCTTAAAATTGCAAATCCTTATTTTTCCACCAAAAAGAATGGCAATGGGCTTGGACTTATGATCGTCGAACGCATTTTACGCGAACACAATGCCGTTTTAGTCATACAAAGCCAACCCGGATTAGGGACCAAAATCACGGTAACGTTCCCCATTAAAGACCCTTCCCTACCATTGTTTGACATTAAATTAACAAAATAGCTAGACAAATGTTCAAATATATATATAATCTTCCGCAACATGTCTCACGCAAAACGACGCGGATTCGCGATGCTGTTCGTAATCACCATGATCGGCATGTTGTCGCTATTCGTGTCTACCATAACCTATCAAAACCTAGCCTACAATTCCCAACTCAGAAAAAGTTTCTCTGAAAAACTTGCCAAACGGGCCGCAGAATTTTCGCTAAAAGTAGCTCTGGCTCGCCTGCAAGAATCCGCGGGTATGGACAACGCCATTTCGGCCAAAAGGAGCAACATTGAAATTTCATCAAACGGCAACGACATCGGCATATGGCACGTTTTTAAAAACAACAAAGAATATTCCGTAAAATTTTCGCGATGGCTCACATCGGCCTACGATTCCGAGAAATTAAATGGCGCATCGGAAAAGTCCAATTCACGGACACATTTGGGAACAAATAACTTAAATTGGAGCTTTACCATCCAGGATGAATCACAAAAAATCGACCTGTCCCTGCGGGATAATACAAACGACAACTACGTAAAACTCTTATGCCCGCAATGCTCTAGTTACGAAGAAGTTGCAACAATTTTATCCGCCAAAAATCGAAGCGTACATGAATGCAAAAATATGGATTTTTTGGAACAATTTTCGCTTTTCGACGATGAACTTGGGAAAAATATAGTGAACAACTCGAGTACGTACACACTCCATTCCTATGGTGTTTTATCTACCCTAAACGGCTTGAAAACAGACCTATCAACGTGGCTTCCGGATGGAAAATTTCAAGCAGATGACTATATTTTTGAAGGAAAAACGTCATTACCCGCACCCCCACCGACATGGAAATTTTTGCAGTCGTTTTTTAAACTGAAAGATCAGATCGGGGCGAGTGGAATTCAAGTTTCACCAACGTACCCGCTGTATCGCCCACAATATTTAAAAGATTATGCGCAAAGAACGCTGGACAATTTGGGTGATGATCTGGGTACACCGACCAACCATGGCATTTATCCGCTTATTGCCCAACTGAATTTTTCAATATCAGTGGCAGTGATTGACAGCAAACTCGCGATAAAAATTTGTCCCAAATGCGCCCTGTGGAACCCCCATAATATATCCTTACAACAAACTGATTACCAACTTGATGCATCAATTGCCCCCCGTGACGCAAATGCTAAAATTTGCATAACAATTAATGGCAAACCTCGCGGTCAAAATATTCCAAACAAAATTCTCATTCTACCACTATGTTCGGACGAAATTGAACAACATCTCCGTCGCATGTTTGGAATGAAATTTGGATGCACCTTCAATCCCGGCGAAGTAAAAATTTTCTCTTTGCCAGCTGACACAAATTTATTGCTTACGCGCGTAACTGACGCCACACCAGGGGATTATAATAATTGCCTCCTGATAAAGACCGATATAACTGTATCCGATTATTTGAATTTTACAATATCCTGTACGGACCAAAACGGATCCCAAAATCTCAATTGGCAAGAATTTTACATTCGTCTCATACACCAACCGTCACGGGCAATTTTGCAGGAAATTGCCCAACTAACTCCCATAAACAACAACCAAAGCTTGTCACTCACATTTCGGCCCGAAGAAACGGAAAAATTGCTGCTCACACTACTTTCTACCATGAAAATCGGCTCGCTGGAGGATGCGCAAACGGAAACCGGCATACGTTGGCTAGCCTTTGCCAACCCCCGCGCTCCGTATGTAAATCGGGCCGTTTTCCAAGATCCGTCGTCAATTTTCTTTGGAAAAGAATGCATATCCGGTAACTGGTCCTGGAACATTAAATTCACGGACGGTAAAACTACGCTGAGTTACCAGCAGTTGAACTATTTGAATGGGTTGGCACTCTTTGATGTGCCGAGCCATAATCACGGTGTTTTGAGCATTGCCGCACTGCAACACGTTAACTGGACGCCATTTGGATACCTTCCCGGCATATGCATGGGAAATTCAAACCCTAATCCTTACATACCAACGAATTACACAATTTTTCAAAACGCTCAAAATGGGATTTGGCCATCGCACAACAAAGTGGAATCACTGCTTGACTATTCCTACCTTTTAAACGAAACCCTTTTCGATAACTTTTTTTGTTCAACGTTGAACGTAGAAGAAAACAAACTCGCAAACCAACGGTTCAAAATTTTGGCCACCCCAATAGGCCCTGACACTCTGCTGGTAAGGGGGAGCTTCAATGTACATTCCACATCCGAAGAAGCGTGGGAAGCCTACTTAAATTCCAGAATAAACGACAGCAACGAAGTTATTTTTCCAAGAATTTACAACACCAACGCTAACCAATGCGCATCTTTTTCAAAACACGAAGCAAAAAACCTCACCGCAAGTATCGTTACGCTGATAAAACAACGCTCACTCTTTCCAACTTTAAGCACGTTTGTAAACAGGCAACTATCCGGCGAAATGTCCTACGGTTTACTCCAACAAGCCATTTTTGATTCAAATATTAACCATAAAACCTGCAAATATTACATTTCTTTTAACAAAAATAAAAGTTGGTTCAACGACGGGGTGGCCAGCGGATATTTGGAAGAAGGATTGCCAAACGTATTGAATCAAGCGGATATATTGCAAGCACTTGCGCATTTCGCCACGGTGCGTGGGGACACATTTAAAATAATCTCACAGGGCTCCCATGGACATTCCACAAAACGCTGTGAGGTTATAGTTCAGCGCATGCCAACGTTTGTAAACCAAATGGAAAATATAGCATCAGACGTTATGCTTTCCGAAGCAAATAAAAAGCTTGGTAGACGATTTAGGATCATATTATTTAGGTGGATATAACAAACTGACATTCAAGGAATTATTAACTCCTGGCCAACGGTCAAAGCGCTTGGAAATGGTATATCGTCCTGGTTGGCCTCAAAAATTTTTTTCCAATGCGTCGGGGTGCCGTAGTATTTTTGGCTTATTTTCGACAGCGTATCTCCAACGCGCACAACGTGCCTAATTTGCCTTTTGGAATCGAAATTTTCACGCACCTCTGAAACTTTCGCGCCCTCCTCGCGGAGAGATTCCAACAATTTACATCGCCCCTCCGCCTCCCGCAAACTACGCTTCAAAGCAACATTCCCCGCCCGCAAACGCTTGGCGATTTCAATCAATTCCACATGCGCATTTAATTCGCAGTTATGCCCCGGCAAACTTCCTATGAACCTTTTCTTAGCCGTATCGATAAGTTGTTTAACAATAAGCGCTTCCTTCGAGTTTTCAGCCCGTGACAAATATTCGCGAAAGTGATAAATTGCATAAATTGGATCGTTACACCTATCCAAATATATGCAACCGACGTGCAAATGCGAACTCACCGCATTCTTTTTTCTGGATATTACGTTCAAAAACGAAGACAACGCGGCATCTTCATTTCCCTCCCTAACAAGCTGAATACCATTAAGATACTCCGGATCGGACGCCTCGCCATCATCAACCTCCGCCTTCCGTTCACAGCCACACAAACATAGCAATAAACACAGCGCCACTAGCCGCAAACGACACCCCACCATTTGACTGTCAGACACGCCACTACATGGAAAAATGCGATGAAAAAGCCCTAACCACACGCAAATGATCAATCTTCAGGCTTCGTCTTCGGCATACCCAAAACCAAATTTGAATCATTCCATTGCCCGCGCTTCCTCAATAAATCGACGCGTTCGTACCTTTTTAGTACACTGCGCTTCTTTGTGGCAGCACCGCCCCTCGTAAAACTAGGATGTTGTGTCATCGCATACCTTTTTTAAATTTCACGCCATCTAAAATTAGATACCATTTTTCACAAGCAAAAAATACAAATGCCGAGCGGGCGTTGTTGCCATGCCTAAAAAAGCAAACTTATTCACATCCCATGGTGATAACATGTGAATAACATGTTTATATCTGTGAATAACGTGAACTTCTTCACAATTACTAACATGATATTACACAATAATTCACAGGAAATACACAATCTGAAACGTTTCGCAACATAATTACTCGCAACATGTTACGCAAACAATTAACATATTCACACCCCATAATAATATGAATAATAATGAATTTATAAATTAATATTAGTATAAGCATATCGAAATTTTTTTGATTTTGTCCTTTGTGAATGGCAAATAAATTTTGGACGAAATTTTATGATTTTAGTTGACATCCGAAATTTTTTCAATTGTGGTCGTATGCGGTGAGAGGTTTTAGATGCAGAAAACGAAGAAGGCATTTGTAAAGCGATTTAAGGTTACGGCAAGCGGTAAGATTCTAAGACGCGTATCTGGACGTAGGCATTTGATGAGGTGTAAGTCGTCGAGGCAGCTTAGGGCATCGGGGATGGATAGGACGCTTGGTGCGGGTATGATTGCGCAAGTGAAGCGTGCCATAGCGGTGGGGTTATGATTCATCTGGTGTGTTTTAATGATGGCGGTAGGTAGTGTTTATGGACAGGATAAAGAGAGGTAAGTATGCCAAGAGTGACTAATGCGGTGGCGACGAAGAAACGCCGCAGGAGGGTGTTGGAGCAGACCGGTGGGTATTTCGGTAAAAAGTCGAAGTTATTCCGCTATGCAAAGGATGCGCTGTGGCGGGCAGGAAAATTTGCGTATCGCGATAGGAAGCGCCGCAAGACTGACTTTCGCCAATTGTGGATAGTGCGAATAAATGCAATTTGCCGTGAGAATGGAATGCAATACAGTAGGTTCATGAGTGGGCTAAAGAAGGCGGGTATTGACTTAAATAGAAAATCACTGAGCGAACTTGCCGTACACGATGGTGTGGCTTTTAGGGTGCTTATTGAGAAGGCAAAGCAGGCTGCTTAGGTGAGTTGTTTTCATTATTAGCTTTTTTGAAAGGTGGAATGTGATTTTAAAGGACTGGTGGACCGGGCGAGGCTTGATTTGGATGTTGCCTTGGACCGTGCTGGTTTTGAGAAGGTAAAGGCGGATTTTCTTGGTCCAAACGGGCAGGTGAAAGCTCTTTTTAACACGTTGGCTTCCGCCGGGAAGGAGGAGAAGCCGAGGTTGGGAAAGTTGATCAATGAGTGCAAAGCGCGCATGGAGGAGATTTTTGTGGAAAAGTTATCGCAGTTGGAAGACTCCGAACTGTCTGATTCACTTGGGCCAAAGATCGATCCATCGGTACCGATCGTTGCGCATGGAGGCATCCATCCACTGTCGATGATGCAGGAAACGATGGCTGAAATTTTTCGAAAGATTGGCTTTACCATCGCACTTGGTCCGGAAATTGAGACCGTTTGGTATTGCTACGATGCTTTGAATATGGATGAGTCACATCCGGCCCGTGACGCAATTGATACGCTGTATTTCAGCGAGAGCTTGTGTGTTAAAAATGTTCCTAGGCGCGGCGATGAACACCATATCCTGCGTTCACAAACTTCGACCGTTCAAGTTCGTACAATGCTCGCGGAGAAGCCACCGCTGCGTATAATTTCCCCGGGAAGAACATTTAGGAGGGACACCATGGACGCCACCCATAGTGCGAATTTTCACCAATGTGAAGGTTTGGTTGTAGATCAGGGTATGAGTGTCGTTGATTTGAAATCTGTCCTGGATTTTTTCTTCAAAGAATTGCTGGGAGAGAAGTGTGAAACCCGTTTTAGACCGAGCTTTTTTCCGTTTACTGAGCCGAGCTTTGAGATGGATTTTCGCGCCCCTAATATGGGCAAACTGAGTAACCAGTGGATAGAAGTTGTTGGCTGCGGAATGGTCCACCCAAATGTGTTTTCTGTGGTTGGATACGACTCCAATGCTTGGAGTGGCTATGCCTTCGGGTTTGGAATTGAGCGCCTGGCGATGCTCATGTGCGGAGTGGACGACATCCGTTTGTTTTACCAAAACGATGCGCGTTTCCTAAAACAGTTTGCCGCGTAACTCGGCTTCCAAGCACGGAAATTTGGCAAAATGCAGTTAGTTTAATTCGCAGCGTTCGAGGTCAGTTTCCGTGGTACGCTCAATGTTGGCTCCAAGGCTGCGTAATTTTTCATCAAAATTTTCGTATCCGCGATCGAGGTGGTAAATTCTATGGATTAGCGTTTCGTTTTCCGCACACAAACCAGCCAGATACAACGCCGCACTTGCCCTCAAGTCCGAAGCCATAAGTTGAGCGCCAGTCAATTTTCGCGAACTCGACCCGTGTATGATTGCATGCGACTCTTCGAGCATTATGCTTGCTCCCATGCGGTTCAATTCTGGAATGTGCATGAACCTGGTTGGGTAAATCCGTTCACTCACGACCGATATGCCATCGACACAGCTCAACAATGCGCAAAATTGAGCCTGTAAATCAGTTGGAAAACCGGGATAGGGAAGGGTGATTATTTCCGTGGAACGTAAATTTTGTTTCGTGCCATCGGCCACAATTGTGCCATCCTCAAGCTCTCTGACATCGGCGCCAATTTCCTCGAGTTTATCGTAGACGGCACTGCTAACATTTTGGGCATTGCCGCGAATTGTGATTCGGCCGCGCGTCATTAATGCGGCGCAAATAAACGTTCCTGCCTCCACGCGATCTCCGATTACACGGTACCTGCAGCCATGTAACTTATGTCTGCCCTCGATGGTAAGCATACTCGTACCTATGCCGCCGATTATCGCCCCTTGCCGGCGTAAAAATAGACATAGGTCCACAATCTCTGGTTCGTACGCGGCACTCTCAATGATCGTAACCCCTTGGGCCCCAAGCGCTGCCATTAGAACATTGGCGGTGCCGGTGACGGTGCTGCCATAGCGTCCGCCGAGAAATATGCGCGATCCGACCATGTTGCTGCCATCTACCTCCAGATATCCGTTTTTCATTTCAACGGTGCAACCGAGCTTTTTGAATCCTTTGATATGTAGATCTATCGGGCGCTGTCCAATTATACATCCACCTGGCAACGAGACACTTGAACGGCCAATGCGGCCCAAAAATGCCCCCATTAAACACACTGATGCTCGCATTTTTTTTACGGCGTCATAGGGAGCATGCGGGTTGATGGCAGCGGCGCACACCTTGAGTGTGTGAGTGTCAATGTATTCAATATTCACTCCCACATTGCGAAGAATGTCAAGTATCAAACGAATATCGCTCAAATTTGGGACATTTTCGATAATACACTCCTCTTCGGTTAGTAGACAAGCCACCAATATTGGCAGACAAGCGTTCTTAGACCCACTGACCCATACTTCACCGTGCAACTCCCGCCCACCAATGATGCGAGCAACTTCCACTATGTTAACTAATTGGTTGAATGACTACTGTTGTGCGAATTACCTCTACGCTGATTATGGCTACGACGGCGATATTGGCGAGGTTTTTGCTCGCACCGTTCACCCTCTTTGCGCAATCCTAGAAAACTTAGGACTTTTTTGATAAACCGGCCAAACACTCCGCATTTGCACTCACATGAAGTGCATTTTGATGGACGTTCATCCTCCTGATCTGCGTCTACGTTTTCGGCATGCTTTTTACAGCTACGGTCCGCCCTATTACTATCTTTTTTGCTACTATTCGTGTTTTTTTCAACTATGGCTGTCGATTTTTGCACCGCTGTTTGCCCATTTTTTCGCGTTCCGATCGCGTCCTTGCACACATCATCAACACATACGAATTTCGAATTCGCTTTTTTCTGTACCGCAGATACTGGCAAGCGACCACGCTTCAATGCACAACGCGCACGTTCCTCGTCGCTCAGGACAGGGTTTGCCGCATTTTCAGCGGCCATGCTTTCACTCTCTTCTTCTGCAATGTCCGAGCGCACCTCAAAGGAGGTCTCACCATCAACCACGGATAAGTCACTTTCTTCCTTAAACTCTGGCATAATAACTTGATTTACAATTATACTGACTGGCAAAATAAACTTTTCCAAACCAGCCTGTTGCTACTATAATACTCAAGTTTCGCAATTGTCGAGAAAAATGTAGGCGAATCTCGCGCAATGTTTTCACTCCGCGACCTTTTCGTCGTCCATTATCAAAAACTTGCAGTGGCTGTTTATGTGTAAAACCTCGTACCTGATAAGATCGGTCGATATCAGACTTGAATCACGCTTGCAAACTACCACGTCGGGATGCATCACCACAGCCATTGCCAATCCACGCAAGCCATTCTTCGCAAATACGCAGTGGCAATTTTTAAATATTTTTAGGAAAGTTTGCCGTTCATCGATGAACGCCTGGCCGATCAAAAGTACGAGTTTGAATTGCATGGGTAAAATTAGGGTACGGTGTAAATATTGCGTAATTTTCTTGCAAATAGAATAAAAAAGTAACCAGGCTAAATTTTTCTTGTAAAAGCATTATAAATTTCATAGGGATAAATCTCGTGTTCTTTGAGAGGGGGTGACATGGATTCGACTATTAATCGTAGGAAAACATGGCATGTCGAAGATGACGGTTGGCTTCGTAAAAATCCGTTAAAATCATAAATGACAAAAACATTATGAAATTAAACTTCAGAAATGAAGTTGCCAAAGCTGCTTAATTAAAAGCAGCGCGTTCGTCGCATGATGCTTGGTAGTGCGAACGGATGTATTTACCAAGCGGGTGCCATGGGAGTGCGTAACGGCCATGGCGCTCTACAAACGTTACGATAGGTAATGGCGGCATGCTGATATGCTAAAATTGCCGAAAACTAAAAATCAGCTAAGCATGTAGAGGTATTTTGTGAAAATTAGTGGGACGCGGGTTCGACTCCCGCCACCTCCACCACGCGAAGTTTTTTATTTTTAACACCTTGTGTGCAATTGGTAACTTTTGCTTTTCGCAATGGGACAGGCGGCTTAGTTGCCACTTGGTTGATTGATTTTTTTATGATTTGCTTCCAAGGCGCCGCATTTCTACTCCGGTTCCTACGTTGTTCATATCAATCGTAATAATGGAAACTTTAGGCTCAGTCGAAATGTGCCGGATTTCCCCGAATTGCAGAACGCGTTTGCACTCAACTCAAGGATAAAACTTGCTAGGAGTACAAGACCTTTCTCCCAGTGATTATCTGCTAAGTTCTTTGTGCACACACCTTTCGCCCACTGGCTTAAACTTCGAACATCCCAGGGTTGAGTATTTCGTTCGCATGAGATTTCCTAACTACCGTTGCTTCCTTCCGGATCTAGCGGGGTTCATCGGCTCGATCATCGACCGATACCCAACCTTCTCCATTCGATGAATATTTTTTTTTCATGCAAGGTTAAATTTTTTCGAAAAA
>JAITOW010000046.1 GCA_031289835.1 Puniceicoccales bacterium
CAAAATTTGGAAGTTATACTTGCCACGCTATGCAGGGGCATAGGGGAAAATAAGCCGCACAAAGGGAAGTTTAATCGCATATTTTTTTACATATTTTTTGAAGAAAATTTGCCACAAACTCAGGGTATTCCTCCTATACCCTGCGATTGCTGTAATCGCTTTGAACTTCGGGATAAAATCCCAAAAGTGATAGCAAAGATCCCACAGCTTTTAATGTGTATATTGCCAGAATAGAGATTAGGGCAATGGCATTTGTTATGGCACAGGGACCTCCAATAAGCGGCACTCCAAGCGGTGTTATTGCAACATCTTTTTTCTTTCTCGCAGGAGCTTTCGAATCATTCAATTCTCCTTCCGTTACGTATTCGTCAGGATTTTGCGCCCGAAGCATTTCGAGCCAAGTAAAAATATCAACACACCGCCGGCTGTGCAAAATGAACCCACCGATATTCCAAAAAATTCAAAAATTTCCCCCCAAATATGGCAAAAAATTCGACCACCGCAAGGGCAACCAAACAACTCGTCTTGGCCGTTCCCAAACGCTCCTCCACGCTATAGGAAGGAGTCATGCGAACAAAAAGCGCAACAATTGCTAACGGAACCATAACAACAAACATTGGCATGAAATAATGAATACTAAACTGAATGGCGTCTAATATCATAAGTCCTCCTCGTCCATGTAAAAGGAAAAATTTAAAGTAAAAAGTCAATGACAAATTTTTTGATTAATTTTTCACAAACGCCAAAGCTATATGACTAAACCCCGATCGCGAAATGAAAATTCGTTGACTTTGGAGATGATAATGAGGTCAACCAGAGTTATTTCCAGCAATTCGGCCGCGGCCTTAGCCTTCCTGGTGATACATTCGTCGGTGTCGGATGGACGAGTATCTCCACAGGGATGGTGATGGGCGAAAATTATGCAACTGGCATGCCTACTGAGTGCTATTTCGAAAATTTTTCGTAAATCCACATGGACGCAACTGGCACTCCCATGCCCAATTTCCTCAAAACGTAGACGTCGCATGCGATTTTTCCAAAATTTTCTTAACTTACCGCTCTCGTCCAACCTTTGATTCGTCTCAATGCGTTCCCTCAAATACAAATTCGTCGACGCCCTTACGATTTCTATCGCCACAGCCGCCACTTCCCTGATGCCCTCAACCGACTTCAGTTCACTTAAATCGGCGTAAAATATGCCAATAATGCTCCCAAACTTGCGCAGTAACATCTTGACCTGCTTCTTAACATCGCGCCGTTGGGTGCAAAGTGTTAGAATTAGCTCAACAATTTCATGATCTGCGAACCCGGAAAAAACACCTCTCAAAAAGCGTTCCCGTAGACTTTTTCTGTGACCCTCATATTCTTTGCTCGGCATTATTTTTTTACAAAACTATAATTACAAGACTTATTTGCTCACAAGAACTTTGTGTTTTACTATGGGAATTTTTCGGAAAGTCTCCTCCCATGGATTCTGATCAGAATTTCGGTTTACATGGAAAGTTGGCAGAGTATATCGATTTTGCCGCCTCTAAGATGAAATCAACGTTGCAACTTGGCAACAATGGCACGTGCGCGTTTAAGCATGACCGCGGTAGAATGGAATTTGCGGTTGAGCTTCGCGAAGGTAGCGATATCGTATACTTCTACTCTCCGATTTGCAAGGTACCATGCCATTTTCCGGAGCAATTCTTCGAAAAATTGCTCGAGAACAACTTGCACGGCATTGCGAATAGCCAAGCTGGGTCTGGCCTGGATAGTAAGGTGCAAAATATTGTCCTAACATACAGTATTTCAATTAACCACCTTGACACCCTGCCATTCGAGAATATATTGCTCAATTTCGTACAAACCGCTGAAAAAGCAGCGATCAACACGGGAAAATGGATTGAAGAGATAGCATCAAAATATACCCTTTCCGACGAAGAGTCGGAAGAAGAGAATAGCGAAGCAGTAAAAAACATGAAAATAAGAGTGCAACATGGTAGAAGCAATAGAGTCAATTAGTAAAGACAAGGAGGATCAGACGAATAATTTTGAAAAGTACATCGAACTCGTTCGTGCCCAGAACATACAAAGTAATCTACCCGCTGGTATGATTGAGACACCGGTGAAACCACCGGCCACATCCGTCTCGGAAACTATGGAAGATCTCAATGTCAAAGATTCCAGATCTTGCTCACTCGAAAATCCTGCCGAATCGATTTCTGGCAGATTGGTTGCCACCAGCACCCCGGATTCTAAACGGGAAGCTTTGGCTGTTGATCAACAGCAACTTTCGATAAACACGCTGACTCGTACAACAGAATGGATGATGATAATGACGGCCTTGAAAACGGCCTCGACAAAAATCCAAAAAACCGACAAACAATTTCAAGGAAAATTGCCGACTAAAGGCTTAAGTCGATAGTAGAATCTATCAGTAAGCGTGCTTCGGTGGACATGATTACCTCCGCGAAACGTGCGGTGGACGCAGTCTCCACATTGCTAGGCAAGAGGAAACAAAAGGGCCCCGGAGATATTGACGGTTTCGAGCATGACAAAAAAGAGAGCGATGATCGCGTGGGCGGAATCCTGGGTGTGGAATAATTTTCAAATTTTACTATGAAAAAATGTGTGCTAATAATTGTTGCCGATAAATTCGAAGAAATCGAGTTTTCGTGCCCATTTGACATCCTATTGCGGGGCGGCACCGGCATTTCCATTGCCGGGCACAGCAATATCAACCTGACCGGTGCCAACGGGGT
>JAITOW010000059.1 GCA_031289835.1 Puniceicoccales bacterium
TTAAGCCAAAATCATAGAAAAATTAACTTAATTTCCGCAAAAGATTAGTGAAAATTTAAATTCTTTGGAATGATAGCGTTAAAGATTAGGTTTCAAATCAGGTTCATTGAAATTAATTACTTACAACCATTTCGCCAGTTGTGCCAATGTGCCCTAATTTAGATCGAAGTATTTGAGTAAAATTTTCCTCGCTATGGGAGCTGCATGACTTCCGCCATGATAGTTGAGCCCATCTTCTCGCTCACGAACCAGCACGGTCACCGCAATTTTGGGGTCATATGCCGGAGCGAAGCACGTAAACCAGGCCAAATTGCGCTTTTTGCCAGATTCTTTAAATTGGGCCGTTCCCGTTTTCCCCGCAATGGCAATTTCATCAATTTTTGCCCTGTGACCAGTGTAATTTTCCACGCAATCGACCATCGCATCGACGATAAACCTGTGCTCGTCATCGGACAGGCATCGCTCACCGGTATCCGATATTTTTTCCTCAGTTTTGAAAATCGTTGGCCTGGTCATATACCTATTTTTAGCCAACGAGGCCGTGAAACAACACACGTTAAGTGGGGTCGTGAGGACGTATCCCTGGCCGATAACCAAATTGAAAGTATCCCCCGGAACCCACAGGCCCAAATTGTGCTCCCGCTTCCAGGCTGCATCCGGGATGGTCATGCCGTTTGTTTCGTAGGGGAGCTCAATTCCAACTTTCGAATCCAAACCAAACTTTTTTGCCTCACATGATATCGATTCATGGCCTATTTTAAAGGCTCTGTCGAACATGTATGTGTTGCAACTTTTCCCAAGCGCTAATTTCAGGTCTACATACTCGCCGTGGGGGTGATTATTACATCTAAGTTGTTTTTTCCCATACACATATTTCCCCGTACACTGCCATTTTTCATCGACGTCGATTTCTCCGGATTTTATGAATGCCACCGCGGCCACGAGCTTAAGTATTGATCCCGTCGGAAACAAACCTTGTATGGCTTGGTTAAACCAGCCCGCCCTTTCATTTATCTGAGCAAATACTGCCTTTGGCATTGATGGATAGAAGGCGTTTGGATCGTAAAACGGTGAATTAGCAAGGGCCAAAATTTCTCCAGAATTAACGTCAATCGCGATGGCCGAGCCGATGTGCGCCGATAAAGCATCTTCGGCGGCTCTTTGCAAATCCCTGTCGATGGACAAGTAAACTGGCTGCCCAGCCTTGGACTCAATCTTCTTGTCCAATTTGCTTTTTGCCCCCGAATGATCGACGATCCAAGTCTCATACCCAACCTCACCGGCTAAAATATGATCCGCACATTTTTCAACGCCACTTTTTCCAACCTGTTCCCGAAGAGCAAAGGTGCGCAAGTGATCGTCATATTTTTGCGTAAAACTCTGATTTTCCATCAGGACTGTGTAACCTAAAACGTGGCAGGCTAGCGCATTATTTGGGTAATATCTGGTCAAGGTCACACCGATCTGCAAAGGTGAAGCCGCTGGCAAAACGTCGATTAGTTTATCACATTCTTCGGCGGAAAGATTACTTAAAACCGTCATTGGAAGCATGGGATTCCGATTCATATGCCCATTTATTTCCTGCTCAGTGACATAAATATCCTTGCCAAGAATATCACCGGCGACACTAAGTATTTCATTGACAATGGACTCGTGGGTTTCCGCACGAATCTGACTGCGGTCAAATTTTTTTCCGGATTTGGAACATTTTCTGACCCGTTTGAGAATTTCTTCACGAAACCTTTCGGATAACTCACCCAGATATAAATCCAGCGAAAATAGTGGCCTGTTTTCGACCAAAACATTGCCGTTGCGATCGTATATTTTCCCCCGTGCGGCGGGGAAAACGATCCGACGAACACTCTGTTGCCGCGATTTTTGCTGAAAATAGGAATTTTGCACGACCTGGCGAAAAAATAGTCCGCAAAAGAGATAAACGAACACCGCAATCGCTATGTATTGGAAGACTTTTATTCTGCTGTTACTCGTTTTGCACCACTTGAGCAGGTTCATGCTTACTTTCATTGGGAAAGCTTGGTTAAAAACCGTTTAAAAAATTCACGGCCCCGCTCCAACATTTTTATGGAAATGCTTTCATCCGTCGCATGTATGTGATCTTTAGCAGAGGAAAATCCGATCAATATCGCGTCCATACCCAAGATATCTTTCATCATGCGGATTAGTGGAATGCTGCCACCATCGCGAAGGTATAGTGGTTTGTGGCCGAAAACACTTTCGATTTCTCGGTCGGCAATTTCCAAGCCTTGGCCAACGGCGGAAGTTTTATCCCGACGAATCTTTTCGAACGGCAAATTGTAAGCACTAGAACACCTTTCAAAATTCAGGCTAACTTCCAAATTTGTGTCAATCCCAGTCAAAATCGCCCTACGAAGGCAACTTTTTATCCTTTCGCAGTCCTGGTTGGGCACAAGTCGACAGCTTATCTTAGCGGAAGCCTCGCTGGGAATTACCGTTTTAACACCTTCGCCGATGTATCCACCGCATATGCCATTAAATTCCAAAGTTGGATAAAATCTCGAATTTTCGATGGCGGAGTACGTGGCTTTGTCCGTTGATAGTTTTTTTGCTCCGATGGATTCCAAAAATCCAGCATCGGTAAATGGAAGTTTTTTTATCTGCGAAAGTTCATAGTCGGATGGTGCCTCGACATCGTCGTAAAATCCTGGAACGTTGACCTTACCATGTTCGTCGTGGAAACTTGTGCAAAGCCTAGCGAGCTCCCTTACCGGGTTGACGATCGAACCGCCGTAGCCGGAATGGATATCGTGCTGGGCTGATTTTAACTTAAGTTCGAGGACAATGATGCCGCGCAATCCCGTTGTTATTACGATATTTTCATCGTCAATGCTCCACGTATCGGCAACGACAACAAAATCAGCCCGTAACTCGTCGCGGTGTTCCTCCAGAAACACCGGCATGCTTGGGCTGCCGATTTCCTCCTCGCCCTCCAGGATTACGGTGACATTCAATGGAAAATCTTTATCTTCGGTGAAGATGTCATACAATGCGGCAAGAATTGTGGAGTTCCCTCCCTTGTTGTCGGATGCGCCGCGCGCGTACAAACGCCCATCTTTTTCAGTCAAAGTAAACGGATCGTTCGTCCAACCCTCTCCAGCCGGTTGGACGTCGTAGTGCCCATATAGAAGTACGCTTTTTCGCCCCTTCCTATGATCGTTTTTAGCCAAAATTACATTGTGTAGATCAGTTTTTATTTCCTTCGTACGAAAATCGAGATTTGAGAGAAATTTCAGCAAAAAATCCCTGGTTGCCCGCATTTCGGAAACCTTTGAACGATCGCAGGATACGCTCTGAAAAGACACGTAATCGGTTAAAAAATGTTTAATATCCATTGTTATACTTTCATTAAATCGACGGTTTTTTTGTTCAGCGCTTCATCCATTTCGGCAATCGAAGCGTCGGTTAATTTTTGCACATCTTTTTCCAGGCGCTTCAACTCGTCTTCGGAAATTTCGCTAGCTTTTTGGGCTTTTTTGAGCAAATCGAGCGTATCGCGGCGAATTCCACGCACACTGACCCGCCCTTCTTCCGCCATCGTATTCGCAACCTTCGATAACTCCTGGCGACGTTCCCCACTCATTTCCGGCACATTGCAGCGAATAACCATGCCGTCAATGACAGGGTTTAAGCCGATATTAGCCGCCGCAATGGCCTTTTCGATCGGCTTCAGACTTTCCCTATCCCACGGCTGAATCCGTATCGTGCGTGAATCGGGAGTCGTGACCGCCGCAATGTCTTTTATGCGCATTTGAGAGCCATAAATTTCGGCAACGATGCAGTCCACCATGCCCACGGAAGCTTTCCCCGTATGCAGCGAATTGAATTCTTCATGCGTATGTTCAACTGCCTTTGCCATGCCACTTTTAGTGTTTTTTATCACAACATCAATGTCCATAAGTTCTCCTTAATATTAAAAATTACTGACCAAAGTCCCGATTTTTTCACCTAGTAACGCGCGCTTTACATTGTTGATATCGCCAACAACATCTAGAATTAAAACTGGTATATTGTTATCCATGCACAGTGAAAATGCCGTGGAATCCATCACGTTGAGCCGATTTTTTAAAACATCGGCAAAGGAAATCGTGTCAAATTTTTTCGCATCGGCGAATTTTTTCGGATCCTTGTCGTACACACCGTTGACCTTTGTCGCTTTAACGACGATGTCGGCTTTGAGCTCATTGGCACGCAGGGCCGCGGCGCTATCCGTCGAAAAAAATGCACTGCCGGTCCCTCCCGCAAGGAGCAAAACTTTGCCCTCGCCGATATCCCGCAGCGCATCCCTGACAAAAAATGTATCGCAGACACTTGGCATCGGAAGAGCAGAGTAAACCCGCGTGGGAACGCTCAGGCGCTCGAGTCCATCTTGCACAGCTAGACAATTTATGACAGTTGCCAGCATGCCCATGTAGTCCCCCCGCGTGCGATCACATTTGGAAGCAACGCTGGCCGGTAGCCCCCGGAAAATATTCCCACCACCAAGCACCAACCCAATCTCCAACCCGCTGCCGTGCAATTCTTTCAGAGTGTTGCACAACCTTTCGACGGTGGAGTGATCGATGGCATCCGAACCGTCGCCCGACCTTAAAATTTCACCGCTGAATTTCAGGATAACACGCCTGTGTAACATAAAATTTTGTTCTACCGATAAGCAAAATATTGCAGCAGTCAATTTATAATCTCACCCTTGTGAATTTGCCAAAAAATGACAATTTTTTCAAAAAATTTCAAGGCAATATTGGCAGATTTTGGTGATTTTACCTTGACAAAAATAAAAACAAAATATTCAGGTTGCAAATTTTTCAGGGACTTGAAATTGTGGGATCGTTTCTTTTTCGTGAGTACAATTTTTGCCAATGCCAAGATAAACCTCTCGCTGGCTGTAACTGGCAGGCGCAGCGATGGATACCATGACTTGCTGTCGCTCAATGTTCCGGCATCCCTGTGCGATAAAATCACGGTATGCGAAGCCGAAAAGGATACTTTTAAAACGAACAACGCGGCTCTGCTTTCGGACAATATCATAGGTAAAGTTACGAAATATTTGAAGCGATATGTGGGCAAAAATTTCTCCATCGAATTGGAAAAAAACATTCCAATTATGTCCGGATTTGGCGGAGGCAGCAGCGATGCGGCTACAGTTTTGAAGTTTTTTAACGAACGCTATGGCCTCGATTTTAGCGAGGAGAAATTGCGCAACATTGCACTGTTATTTGGGGCCGATTGCCCATTTTTCATCAAAAATAGACCGGCAATCGTGAGTGGGACAGGGGAAAAAATTTCCGAAATCGGCGGTAATTTTCACAAAAACCTCGCCAAATATCACATTCTATTGTTTAAACCGAATTTTGGCGTCAGCACAAAAGAAGCCTACCGCAAATTGCAGTCTAAACCCGCGTTGTACATGCCAAAAACCCAAGCCATAGTTTTACTCGACCAGTTAATCTCAAGTGTGAACAATTTCGAGCCAAACCTCCCTCTTTTTAACACGTTTTCGACGATCGTATTCGACGAGCGCAGGGAATTGGCCTCCCTCCATGGGGCCCTGCCCTGCCCAATGATGCTTAGCGGAAGCGGAAGCGGATGTTTCTGCGCATTTCAGGATTCAGACCTTGAAACGGAGATAACCCGCATCATAAAATCCAATCTCGGCGGCGATGTTTTTATTAAAAAATGTAACATCCCATAAAAATACAGATGATATGGAGTTGCAAAAAGACGAAAAGTCTGAGGCTTAGGAGCGTCTATAAATATCCCCCGCTTTTGGAATCCTACGCCCATGGAAATGTCAATCGCGCATAATCACTAATACAGCCTAGATAGCCTAGAAACGCGCTTTTTCCGAAAAGAATAAACAAAATTGTTCCCAAGCTCAGGAACGGTGCAAAGGGCAAAACCGAGATATTTCCCCCTTCCCGCGGAACAAAGAACCTTCTCACCAAAATTGGGAGAATGATCAAGATTCCGATCGTGGATCCGCCGAAGATTGCACATAAGCATCCCCTAACCCCGCATAGGGTGCCAATTGCCCCGATCAATTTGATGTCGCCAAGACCGATCGCTTCCTTTTTAAATATCTGCTCGCCCAGTACACCGATCCAGAACAATATCCCCGTGCCGCATAGCAATCCGAGTACACTCCGCCTAACACTGATAAAAACGTTCGATGTCCCATGTGTTTCCGGAAAAACCGCGGAAACCGTAAGCCCGATGATTGCTAAGCCAACGGTCAGAGTATCCGGAAGCTCCAATGTATCGATGTCTATGAATGAGGCAACAAGCAAACAAGCGGTGAGAGTGAAGAAGACGGCGGTCTGCGCAATGTTCCTTTGGGAAAGGAATACCAGCGGCAGCAAAATTCCGGATAACAGTTCCAGTAGGAAAAATTTGAAGGGAATTTTTGTCCCACAACATTTGGTCCGTCCCCGCAACAGGAGCCAGGCTAAAATTGGCACATTTAAATACGGCGGAATTTTTGCCCCACACGTGCAGCGCGAATGGCCAAGAATTACGGATTTTCCCTTTGGTATGCGATCAACGCATACCCCGAGGAAGCTTCCGATGCATGCTCCGATGATGAACAGTAGTGCGAGTAAACATGTCATTCTCTCCGCTTATGGTGCCATAAATTTTTTTTGCAATCCTGATAGCTTCTTCAATATCCTGGCCATAGTTTTCAGCTCCAGTTGAGTCGAGGATTTGCGACCGATGTAACCTTTTAGCGACCGCATCCTGGGCCTCGCATATGATAATCTTGCGCCCATTTGATGCAAATCTGTCGATGATCACATGAAGTTCTTGCAGCCCACTCGTATCTATGAAGGAAACCCTTTGCATGCGCAAAATCAATACTTTAACGTCGCAGGCTATGCCGTTTATGGTATCTTCAAATTTGTCAGTCATTCCAAAAAATAGTGGCCCATGTATGGAATAAACAGCTATTTCATGAGGCAAAGACGCGATGTGATGGCTGCGAAATTCTTTGCATTGCTCACAGCTCACATCGGACACCGCCGACAATCTGTACATCAAAATTAGGGCCGATAGCACAACACCGACATTGACGGCGAATACGATGCCGCAAACGATTGTCAGCAAGAATGTTACTATTAATGTGACGGCATCCAGTTTTGGAGCATGTACGATTGTCGATACAAACGATTTGGCGCAGCTCATATTGTAGGCAACCATGAATATTATGGCAGCGAGCGTGGCAAGTGGGATGTTTGTCGCCAAGGGCGCGCAGAAGCAAATGGTGAACAGCAGCGTTATCGAGCTGACTATGCCGGCAAGGGGGGAATTTCCGCCGGCATTAACGCTTGATATTGTGCGAGCGAGGGATCCCGTCGACGCGATGCCACCAAACAGCGGAGCCACAATGTTTCCAATGCCCTGCCCTATTAGATCCTGATTCAACGAGTGCTTGGCACTGGTCATTCTGTCGATAATAACCGCAGATAGTAGGGATTCTATGGCGCCGAGCATGGCGATGGCGAATGCCGATGAAAGCAGCGAAGTTATCCTGTGCAGCGAAACATCCGGGGGCAGGTGCAGCCTTGGTAGGGAACTTGGCATCCCGCCAAAGGCACTGCCGATTGTGGCTAGGGATTCGAATTTAAAGATAAATTGGACGGTCATTCCAAAAATTAAAGCCAATATTGGTCCTGGAATTACCCTGAGTGGCGTTTTTTTACTAAAAATAAGTATCAGCAGGCTTGCACAGGCCACGGCAGTTGTTGGGATGCTGATCGAAGGCAAAGCCTGGGCAATGCACGACAGCTTTCCTCCAAAATCCACCGGCAGCTTGTCGCACGTCAGCCCAAGAAAATTCGGAAGTTGCCCTATGAAAAGGTTGACTGCGAGACCGGATGTGAAGCCAATTATCACCTGTTCCGGTATGAATTTAATTACCTTGCCAACCTTGGCAACTCCCATGATCATCAACATGCAGCCGGCCATGATCGTGGCAAGTTGCAGGCCATCGAAGCCAAATTGGGAAGAAATCGAAACTAACACACCAATGAATGCACCCGTTGGCCCGGAAATTTGTACCCGTGACCCGCCTAATATGGAGACACATAAGGCCGCGATCATTGCCGTGTGCAAGCCGACTTCAGGCTTAACGTTTGAGGAAATGGCAAAGGCCATGGATAGCGGTATGGACACAACCCCAACAACAATCCCCGCACACACATTCTGGAATGCGTTTTTCCTAGAAAACAATCCACTGCGAACCGCTTCGACAAGTGCTATCATAGTGCAATATCACGATCGAACACAGTTAATGCAAAAACAAAAATAAGTCAATGACTTTTGTAAAAAATTTCGCCACACCAATGAAAACACCGGCAATATTCTTTTCCACAAAAATCTTGCGCTTTTTGGCAATTGGCATTTATGTTTATCGCAGGTTTAGCTATGATTTCTTTTATTCAGCAGATTTTACAAAAGCATCACAAATGGATTTTTGGCACATTGTTGGGCGTAGTCATCGTAGCTTTTGTGTTTACAGTTGGAGCGACGCCGGGGATAGTTGGTAAAAAACGCAGGGTGATTTTTTATGGTAAAAATCTGCTGTCTTGGAAGGAAATGAAGCCGATTGTGAACGCCGCTTGGATTTCATCTAAAACCACAGAGTTTTCCATACAATCAAAGGAGCAGCTCGATCAATTGGTCTTGATTAGGTGTGCCCTGTTGTCCCAGGCTGATATGCTGCAGATCCCACCGGTGGACGACAGGGGTTTATCCGAGTTTATAAAAACTTTGCCCGGGTTTTTTGGCGAAAAAAACGCATTTTCCAAGGAGAAATATGACGCATTTTTGGCCGCATGTGAGCGCAATGGATTTAGTAAATCCGAAGTGCGAACGGCGCTGCTTGATGATCAGCGGATCGGTGTGTTGAAGCGGGCTGTGGCCGGCAATGGAATTATATTCGACTATCAATTGAAAAAAACTCTATCGATGTTCTATTCCGAGTATGATTTGGCCGTTGCTGAGCTGAGTTATAATTCATTCACACCGAAAATAAGTGCCAGCGAATTTGATTTGCAAAAATTTTACGAAAAACATTCAAACAAGTATCGCATACCCGAAATGGTGGCCACTTCCATCGTTCGCTTCGAAGCCACCCAGCCAAAAAAAGACGCTCAACCACCTCCCGAATCTATTTTACGCGAATATTTTCAGACCGAGCGTGAAAAATTCAGCGCCTATCCCGACTTTGAATCGGCCAAGGATGAGGTTGTCTCCCAGTATTTAAAGCTTGAATCGCAGAGACTGGCCGGCCAGAACGCGGACGAATTTGTCAGTGAATTGTATGGAAATGACATTGGGCTGAATTCCAAGGAATGGCAGGATTTGTTGTCAAAATTTGGAGTCACAAAGGAAAAAGTTGCCGCCTATTCCAGGCTTAAGTTACCCGAAGTTAATGGTGTTCCCGAAGCGGCGCTACTCAGCGTTTGTAACATGGACTCTTCACGCTACTATTCCGATCCATTTGTGACTGATTTTGGCGCCGCGGTTCTAATCGTTGAGGGCCGCAAGGAAGCTTACATACTACCGTTCAGCGAAGCCAAGCAATATGTGGAGCAAGACGTGCGCGAGGAAAAAAGAAAGAACAAATTTAAAACTTTGGTGGAGGAAATAGAAAAATTTTTCAGAGAGACAACACAGGCAAATGCACCAACCGATTTTGAAAAATATGAGCTAATGCCGCAGTTTTTCGATGGAATCTCCCTGATTAAAGACGCAGAAAAGGTGGACAGTAAAATTTTCAGGGCCCTAAGTCTCATGAAAGAGAATGAGCGCGTTCGTTCCATAGCGGTTGACGACGGCGTAGCCTTTATCGTGGTTTTGGATTGCCGAACACCGTCCTACGCTGATATGAAAGAAAAAGATGGGGGCGAAATCGAAAAAAGGCTTTTCATGTTTGATCGGGATTTTTGTTTTGCAGAATATGCCAACTGGCTAGTTGAGCGCAGGTTGAGCAAAATAAAATAATTGACAGGTTTATCAAAATGTGCACCCCTCCGGAACGGTGGAGCATGGTGTTTACACGGCGTTGGTGACTCCCTTTGTTGAAGGGGAGGTGTCCCGTGATTGTCTGAATGGGCTCATCGATTTTCAAATTGAGGCTGGAGTGAGGGGCATTATTGTTTGCGGGACTACCGGCGAGGCACCGACACTTTCCCGCGGTGACTATGAAAACGTTTTGAAACATACCGTTGGGCGCGTTGCCGGAAGGATCAAAGTTTTCGCCGGTGTTGGATCCTTTGATACGAAACGGGCGGTGAGCAAAGCAAAGCTTGCCCACGAGCTTGGTTTGGACGGCATGTTGGCGGTTACGCCGTACTATAATAAGCCCACCCAAGTCGGGTTAATCGAGTATTTTCGCCGCATTGCCGATTCCACGGATAGGCCCGTTATTCTCTACTCCGTGCCATCCAGATGCGTTGTCGAAATCGCCGTCGACACCGTGAAAACCTTGGCGAATGAATGTAAAAATATCTGCGCGATCAAGGAAGCAACGGACAATTGTGCCCGCGTCGATGCGATTCGCGAGGCACTTCCAAAGAATTTCGTCATTCTAAGTGGAAATGATTCCATGACGATTCCATTTATGTCTTTGGGGGCCAGTGGGGTGGTTAGTGTTGCCTCAAATTTATTGCCACGGGAGATGGTTTCCATCGTTGAATATGCCCATGGAGGCGATTACGTATCAGCTTTGGCGGAATATCGAAAAATTTATCCGGTTGTGAGCAGGCTTTTTGTGGAAACTAATCCGCTACCGATAAAGTATTTGCTCCACAAAAAAGATTTCATAAAATCAGACGAATGCCGATCACCCCTCGGCAGGTTGTGTGAAAAAAGCATCGCCGAATTGGGTAAACTTTTGTAAATTGGATATCGGTCTCTCGGTTTACCTCCTGGGAGTTCGGGAGGGTCTGGCCAGTGTAGACTTTATGTTGTCCAGAACTCCGTTTAGGAAGCGATTTGACTCGTCCGTGGAGAGCTCTTTCCCCAGTTCGATTGCCTCATTCATCGAAACGATCGGAGGAATGTCATCCCTGAAGAGCATCTCATACATCGCCAGTCGCAATATTGCCAGATCAACCTTGGCTATTCGGGGTATCGTCCAATTTTTTGCATTTTTTTCAATCAGTTCGTCGATGACGTCCAAATTTTCCACGGCCCCAATTGACAGCTCACGGGCAAACTTATAAAATGCTTTGGCTTCCGGACCGTAATGCTTCACGAACTCGTCGACGTACTGCGCCAATTCGCGCAAACTTTCACCGGGATTTATGGACCACGAGTACAGAAACTGCACGGCCAACATCCTGTTTTTTCTCCTCGGAGATGATTCATCGGTCGCCACCAGTGCAGTGCTATCTGAATTATCTGCCCGGTCAAGTCATTTGTTGGACATGCGGGGAAACATGTATTGAGATTATTTCATATTCTGGTATTGTGGAGTGAATGGAGTGTCCATTCGAGAAAAAATTTCCCTCGCAATTAATTATAAACGATGAATATTACATGTCCTTTGCATACAATGAGGCGATTTTAGCGTGGAAGGCCGATGAAACTCCCGTCGGGGCTGTGGCGGTTGCCAACGGAGAAATCATCGCGAGCTGCCATAATTCCGTAATCACACTTAACGATCCGACGGCTCACGCCGAAATCCTGGCAATTACGCAGTCTGCCCGTGCCATCGGCGATTGGAGGCTGAATGACGTCA
>JAITOW010000009.1 GCA_031289835.1 Puniceicoccales bacterium
TAAATCGTGTCAATTGTGCGATGCCCGTCGATTATATTAGCCGCGATTCTCACGACATTCCAGCGAATGGCAATCCGCTTTTTTTTGCGATAAAGGGTGAACATTGCGACGCTAATTTGCTCACTGGCGATGTTCTTGCTAGAAACAAAAATACGGTTGTGATAGGCGAAATCGTCCATGACAATGGCATAAAAGTCTCAGATTTCAACGGGGCAATGGCCATTGTTGCCCGTAAATTTTACAATTTTCCCGATAAAAAGATGAACATCGTGGCCGTAACCGGCACCAATGGGAAGTCCACGATCGGCTTCCTATTGAGGCATTTGCTCGATAAGTGCGGCTTGTTCGGCACGATAGAATATGACGTTGGTGGGCAAATTCTCGACTCCGCTAACACCACTCCCGCGGCCCTAGATTTTTACAAATTGGTGGATAGGTGTGCGAAAAACGGCTGCGAAAATGTCGCTTTGGAAGCGAGTTCCCACGCAATTAAGCAGAAACGCATATTCGGTCTTGCCATTGACGTCGCCATTTTTACCAACCTTTCCCATGAACATTTAGATTACCACGGTACGCTTGAAAACTATTTTGCGGCGAAGAAAAAACTCTTTACCGGCGGGAATGGAGCGTTGCCAAAGGTTAGCTTGGTAAACATCGACGACGAATATGGGCTGAAGTTGCTCGACACTTTAAAAGCTAACGGACAGCGGGTCTACGGTTTTGGATTTTCGCAACATTCTGATTTTCACATCGTTGGCATTCAAAAAAGTTCGCTAGCTGGTTCAACATTCACGCTGAAACATGAAAATCAGAGCCATAACTTTGAAACAAAACTTTTCGGAGATTACAACATTGCCAATATCACGGCGAGTTTAGCTGCCGCCAAAATTTTGGGATATAATTTCGGTCAACTTGGGCAGAGATTGGCGACCCACGGAGGAATCCCAGGTAGGCTCGATGGCATGCCACTTAAAACCGGAGCCATGGCATTTGTGGATTACGCACACACGCCCCATGCGCTTGAAATGGTGCTCTCTGCGCTACTTCAACAACCACACGGACGCTTAATAAGCGTGTTTGGATGTGGCGGGGAACGCGATCGGGCCAAGCGTGCTCCAATGGCGGCAATCGTCACGAAAATGTCCGACAATTCCATAGCAACCGCCGATAATACGCGTGGAGAACCTCTTGGGCAAATATTCGACGATATGCGGCATGGCGTGGCGTGTGCCAATGATGCTATGGAATTCGTCGCCGATCGGCGCACCGCCATTGAGCGTGCTGTGAAGCTGTCCGAAATGGGAGATATCGTTTTGATTGCCGGCCGCGGGCATGAAAATGACCTTAAAATTGGTAGCAAAATTTTTCACTTCAACGACAAAGAAGTTTTGAAAGAAATTAATGCAAAATTATGATAAATTTTACAAATTGGACGCTCAGCGGAGCCGGGAATTGGTTAAACGGAAAGTTGCCAACCGCCGTCGAAAGAATTTGCAACGACACGCGCAAGCTAACGGAAAATTCCTGTTTCATCGCCATCAGAACTGAGCGCGCCGATGGCCACGATTTTGTCGTCCAGGCTGAACAAAGGGAAGCATCATGTGCAATCGTTGACCACGAGGTTCTTGGCGTGACAATTCCGCAATTTATCTGCGAAGATACGCTCCTGAGCCTCAATAAAATCGCTTCTTTTTCGCGGAAAAATTTTCGTGGAAAAGTCATCGGAATTACGGGCAGCATGGGAAAAACTTCAACGAAAGACATACTTGCCCTCCTGCTTAACATACAAAACAACAAGACTTCTCTGAACGAAAATGGGCACCTTGGCATCCCATTTACACTGGCAAAATTCGCAAATACTGAGCCGATTGGTATAGTGGAAATGGGCATCGATGATGTCGGAACGATTGAAAATTTGCTCGAAATTACGCGTCCAACTGACTGCATAATAACGGGGATTTCCCGCATTCATCTCAACAATTTCGGCGATGAAAATACCATTGCTTCCGAGAAAATTAAATTGGCTGAATACGTGCTAAATAAATCTTGTAAGTGCATATTAGTAGAGGAGTTGCTGCAATTTGAGTGCTTCGGGAAAATTGCAAAATTTTGCGTAATTCCAAGCGAAGAATCGGGAGTAAAAGTGCACTACAACGTCGAACATTCGGCAAATGATCGGCTGCTGCACCTGTGCATTGATGGCCAAAAATGTGACCTCGACATACCGCATCTAATGAGCGACGGCACGGTAAAAAACTTGGTCCTCGCGGCAACGTATGCACTGTTAAATGGCGAAACATCGGATAGCATCAACACACGGCTAGGGAACTGGCAACCCTCAAACATAAGGGGTACGATATCAACGGTTAACGGGCGCACATTCTTTGCCGACTGCTACAATGCCAACCCCGCGGCATTTTTAGATTCCTTGAAAAACTTCGATCGGCTCTTCCCCAATGAAAATCGCTTGCTTATAGTTGGAAGTTTCACCGATCGCGAGCTCGGAAAATACAGCATCGAGGAAAATATCAGGCTTGGGCAAAATATTCCCGTTCGCGGCGGAGACACCGTCGTTCTCCTCGGTGAACATGCAAGCGAAATAAAGGCCGGCTTGTCGGAAACATCGCCGGAAATTAAAAACGTTCACTGCTTGGAAAAAACCGAAGAGGCGCAAAAATTCATCCGTGAGCACCGCGGAGTAATTTATCTCAAGGGACATGGAATCTATCACTTGGAAGCGCTAATCGGTTGAAACAAATTTTATAGCTGATTAATTTTCAACATATTGCAGCTTGGAGTGCAGTTGTTTGCAAATAATTCAAGGGGCGGTTTTGAAATGTAATTTCACAAAATTGCGCATATTATTGCCGCCAACGCGTTTTTTTAGCTCAGCCGCTTGCTCGGTTACGAGCTTACTCGCTCCCTTGCGCAATTTCATGTCAGCCAGCTTTGAAAGCTCTTCCATCTGGCGGATATACTCGGCACGCGCAACAATCGATGCGGCCGCCACGACAGGGTCACTTTCAGCCTTGGTTTGCATCTTCAGGTTAAAAGTGGGATCTTTGAGCATCGTTTGCACGATTGGCCTCTTGGAAAATTGGTCCAACATCCCCCATGGAACCTGCCTTTCTCCGAGTGCCTTTCTGAGGGAGCATGTGTGCATCCAACCAAGCAAAAAATTCATGTTGTCGTTGAATTTGACGTACAATTCGTTGTACTTCGCCATGCTCAAGCACATCGTTTTTACAACGCAACCCGACGCACGGATTTTATCGTCCAGCTTTAGGACTGCGGCATCGCTGGTAATCAGCTTGCTATCTTTGACACCATCGGAAATAAATTGCTTTACGGTATCTCCACCGGCAATAACGCACGCGGTCACAAGGGGGCCAAATAGGTCGCCCTTCCCGCTCTCATCCATTCCGGCGTGCTCTTCGAACCACTCCGCATGAACAACGGCATCATAGCCAAGCTTAGCGGCATGCGTGATTTCCGGCTCAAGTACAAATTCGACGAAGTCCTCCGCCTTCTTCCCCTGAATGACCAACTTTCCACTGTTATACATAACTACATTCACGGCATCTCCCTTGAATGCGAATCGGCTGTGATCCACGCCATAGGCCTCCCAACGATGCCATGCCAGCCACTCATGTAAAGCCTCAGCTTGCTCATCGTCGAGGGTTGTGGTATACAGTGACTTCTTCCGTGCTGACGTGGGATCCATCTCACTTCTTGGCAACCGACTGATCAACTTTCATCACGAGTTCATACTGTTCGCCGTCGCGCAGAACCACAATGCACATGTCGGACCCGGGGCGCGCAAAAAATAAAGCATTGTGCAAATCCTCGCGGTGCTTTATCGAAAAATCATTCATCGATATTAAAACATCACCGGCCATCAAGCCGCTCTTTTCGGCGTATGAATCGTGCACGACGCGCGAAACGATGATCTGTTGCCCAATGCCTAGCTTATATTCGGCGTGAATATCGATTCCCATTGCTCCATAGGTGACCTTGCCCAATTTGACGATATCGTCATACACTCGCTTCAAAGCACGCTTGGGAAGAATAAAACTGGAGTGCAATTCCGGCAAAGCAGCGACCATGCAGCCGATTAAGTTTCCCTGCAAATTAAAAAGGGGCGCCCCACTTTCCCCGCCGCAAAATTCTATGTCCGAACGCAAGTACGTCGTCACGAAGGCATGTTCCCCATAGGAAATATTTTTTCCGACGATATTCCCCATTGCCGGTGCCGGATCAAGATCCAAACGACAACCAATGAAAACGGCAAACTCGCCTATGTGCGCCAGGGCATGCTCATCGGTGTCATGTATGTCGACCACTTCGAACGACTCGGGAGGCTGCAACAGCCTGATTACGGCAACATTTGTGGCAACATCACAGCCCACGGGTTCCGCAGCATACGAAAGGCCACGGTACTCGACCCATAAAACGCGGGCGGAAGACACTATGGAAGCGGCGGTCACAATGTGGGCCCTGTCTGAAACAAAAAAACCCGTGCCGGACAGCACCGGCCGGGGTTGTACCGATTCTTCCTCCTGCTTGTCCTCTTCTTGAACGCCCACAACACCTGCAACGCGAACGACGCTGTTTTTATTGCATTCGAAAACGTTGGTTACACACTCAGTGAATGGAAATTTATCACAGGTGCGGATGAAGGAGCTTTCCATATCACTTCCCGCCACTTTCCCCTGCTCAATTTCAGTGGCGCACAGGAAACATCCATGAAGGAAAAGCGCACCCGCCATGGAAGTACGCAAAATCCTTTTTAACACGTCAAATACTCTCACCGAATCAACGCGTCCTTATTGGATATCGAATCACAAACATAGGCGACTCCCTTGGAAATATGGTTAAACTTTGTCTTTAAGTCCACATTTTCCACGTTACACATGATGTCATCGCGAACGTACGACAACCGCACATCGTTTCCCGAACCGAGAAAATCATCGCTGTAATATGAACAGCACCTGCTGCCGCGGCCAAGACCAATGGCAGCGATGACCACCAAACATATGCCACACATTGCACAGGCAAAACGCCTACTTGCAAATATCGATAGAATTTTCTCGCCAAATAGGACTTTTTTGTCAACTATTGCCGACAGACGTTTTCGTTCAAAACACCGATCAAATTTGGTCCATTTTGCACTATCCGGACGCTCAAGACGCTTGATCTGCAGCAAATTGTGCAAACGCGCATCTTCATTTGTATCAAAACTTCGTTTCATTCCACATAATCCTTAAGAAAAACTTTCAATTGTTCTTTCGCATAGTGCAACCTTGAACGCACCGTACCAACCGAACATTTCAGTATCGAAGCAATTTCGGCATGGCCCAAACCTTCAATCTCGTACAACACAACGACAACCCTATGTTTGTTAGACAATTTTTGCAAGGCGATGTTCAAATTTTCTTGCAACTCATTTAGAAAAACTGATCTCTCCCCCTGATTTTTATCTAGCAAAAAACTATCGATACAGGCCGCTTCGGCTCCGTCTTCCTGTATTTTTTCAAAGCTAAAAAACCGGCGCAGCCTATTTTTTCGAATGAAAGAAATCGCCGTGTTGACAGCTATGCGGTACAACCACGTGAAAAACGTCGATTTCCCATTAAATTTGTCGATCGATCGAAACGTTTTTATCAGAACATCTTGGGTTAGATCAAAGGCATCGTCCTTGTTCGATGTTAGGTTATAAATTACGGAATACAACCTCCCCCGATATTTTTTTACGAGAATATCAAAGGCCGCCGTGTCGTGGTCTCGGACACGCTCAACTAGCTTGGCATCATCGAGATCCAGCTGATTTATAACCCGTTCATCGCGTGAACAACAACCACTACCGGCAAAATCCATCTTTGGGTGCAATTATATTTATGTTTGCAAATAATCAAGCACTGATTATACCGTCTTTTTCCTATGGCATTACCACTAAGCGTAACAGTTATAGCTTCCAATGAAGAACGAAATATCGGTCGGTGCCTACGCTCAATAAGAAACTTGGCCAGTGAAATCATCGTTGTCGCCAACGATTGCCATGATAAAACGGTCGAGATAGCCAAATCATTCAACGCTAAAGTGCATGAGGAAACTTGGCATGGATTTGCACATCAAAAAAATTTGGCCCTTGGATATGCATCTCAACCGTGGATCCTGTGCCTTGACGCCGACGAGGAAGTCGACAACGAACTACGCGAATCCATATTGTCATTCATAAAAACAAACGATCATTCCTACTCCGGAGCATACTTTGCCAGACGTACGTATTTCATAAATCGATGGATGAAGCACGGCGATTGGTCACCCGACTATAACCTAAGGTTGCTGCGCAGAAAACATGGCTCCTGGTCAAAGGACAGAGTTCACGAGAAATTAAACGTGTCAGGGCAGATCAAAAAACTGGAAGGTTATCTGTTACACTATTCCTTCGAAAATGTTGAAGTCTACATGAAGAAAAACATGAAGTATGCGGAATTGTTTGAATCAACGGATCAGAAGTCCATATTTAGTATTTTACTGCGTTCGTGCTGGAAATTTATTAGGGGTTATTTTTTTAAATTGGGTTTTTTGGACGGCCTTCCCGGGTTCTATGTTGCCTATTCGCAGGCATTTTTCACGGCATACAAATACCTGCGAATGTTGTTCAAAAATTTGTAGTAAACCCCCGGGCCGACAGGTCCTAATACACGTCCTTTTGGTACCTATTTGCTATTCTAAGATCGTTCAGCCAGCCGCCAATTTCTTCCGGCTTAATTTTCCCAACCTCGCCTGCTATGCGTTTCAGCATGTTTTCGACGTCGCCCGCCATGCGTTTGGCATCGCCGCAGATGTAAAAATTTGCCCCTTTTGATAGCCACTTCCACAGTTCTTCGCGCTTCTCGAACATGCGATCTTGAACGTAAATTTTGTGCTCCTGATCGCGGGAAAAAGCTAAATCCAGGCTGTCCAACGCTCCAGTTCTCTGAAGTCTGAGCAATTCGTCTTCCTCCAAAAAATCCGAAGCCCGATGTTGGTCGCCAAAAAACAACCAACTGCGACCGACCAAATGTCCGGCGTTTTTTAAATATTCCCGTTCATAGAGGAAGCCCATGAACGACGCAAGCCCGGTGCCAGGGCCAACCATGATGATGTCAGCCGATGCATCCAACGGTAACCTGAAGGAGGAAGTGGCGATGTAAACATCGGCACAATCTCCGACCCGCATGCGCGATGTTAAATAGTAGGATGCAACGCCTTGGCGCGTATTTCCAAGGAAATTTTGATAACTAACGGCACCAACGATGAGGTGCAACTTGTCCTTTTGCGCATTCTTCGACGATGCCATGGAATACAATCTTGGCGGTATTTTTTTCAATAGCTTGCAAAGCTCATCGCAGCCTATTTCGATGTGGGGAAATCGCGCCAGAAGCTCTGCTAAAGAATATTGGTCCTCATTGTCGCCACAAAAAACTTTGGTGAAAATATCCCTGCTCCAATTTGTCAATTTCTGTGCGAATGCATCCAAAAAGCGCTTCGGTAGGTGTGTGATACAAAATTTCTTGATCAGGGCATCGCGGATTGGATAGGAAACCCCATGAATTTCAACCTTCAAGTCCCTTTGAAATTTTAACATATCTAGAATTGACTCAACTTCACCCTCGTCGTTCTTCGGATAGATGGCCAAAGCATCGCCGCATGTATAGTCCAAGTCGCCGATGTCAAACGTCAAACGATAAACATCTTTCTCACTTCCCGCCTTGCTCAGACGCTCACGCGCAACCAACTCCGCCGCGTACGGGTGCTCCCTGCCGCACTTCACCTCCTTCGCTTCACCCATCGACGTCTTATAATTCAGATTTTAGCGGCCTATTGAACAGAGAATTGACCACATCCCGTATGTTTTGCCCGTCGTATAGCACGGCACATATCGCATCGATGATTGGTGCGTCGATTCCCCGTTCTTTGCAGACGTTGTAGAATGCCCGTGAAGTTTGGTATCCCTCAACCGCTGCCTTTTGCGTTTTGAAAATCTCTTCAGCGCTTTCGCCGGCACCGATGCGTGACCCAAATGTGCGGTTTCGGCTCCACGGCCCCATGCAAGTTGCGACGAAATCTCCAAATCCGCTCAATCCATAAAAAGTCTCCCTTGACCCGCCGAAGGCACACCCAATTGAAATCATTTCACGCAGCGCTCGGGTTAAATAGGCTGCTTTCGCACTGTCTCCGAGCTTGAGGCCGTCGCACGCGCCCGCACCGATCGCATAGACGTTTTTCAAGCAACCGGCCAATTCAACCCCCAAAACATCGCTATTTGTATAAATCCGCACCGATGGAGATGCCAACGCCCTTTGCAGAGATTGTGCATCGCCGGAATCCATCGCGAGGACCATCGCTGCTGGAAATCCGACGGCGACCTCTTTGGCGTTTGTTGGCCCGGATAGAACACCAAATCCAAATTCTGGGATAATCCTTTTGATTATTAGGGAGGCCGTTTCAAGGTTTGCTGATTGTATCCCCTTGCAAAGGGATATCAGAAACGGACGCCCGTTTATTTTCTCGCTGGCGTGTTTTATGTCATTGCACAGATCAACGAGGCCAACGGAAGGGCACCCAATGAATGCAATTTCCGCACCCTTCAATGCCGATTCAACGTCGATGGTGATTTTGATGTCTTCGGGCAATGGGACGCCCGGCAAAAAATCAACGTTTTCCCGCTTGCTCAGCATTATATCGGCCTGTTCCGCAAATTTCGGAACCAGAGTGACCTCGTGGCCAGCCCGTTGACAATGTAGCGCCATCGCAGTCCCCCATGCACCTGCACCAAATACGGTAATGTTCATAGCGAAACCTCACTTAATTTCTATTCCACCTCGACCGGGCTGAGGATAAATTTTTTCATCGTTGTCCTGCTGGACTAACAGATGCTCACCGTGGTCGTAAAAAACCTGAATTGGCCTGTGATAGGATATCGTTTTTGCCGCTTTTGCCGGTAAATTCCCAGCATAAACCTTTTCCAACGTTTCCTTGTTGCGCACAACAACCCTCACGGGACCGGTTGTGGACAGAGTTATGGATTTGCCGGGAATCATGTTAGCTTCCACTGGCGTAACATCGCGAAAGTCAAAGGACTTTCCTCTTCCGTATGCTGCAAAGATGATAATCAAGACTAACAGAAACGCCACTCCAACTCCGCCTAGGATACCCCACTGCTTTTTTGAAACATTTGAAAGCCTTTTGTCCAAATTGTGAAGCATGTTTTGAATCTTTCCCTTCCTTGTCGCGGTTAATTTGTCCTGCACATCGCAGGTTTTTTCATCCTCCGATTTGACACTTTCAACGAGCGCATTGGCATGGTGCTTTATCCAATCCGCTACGCGGACCTCCGGCACCGGACATTCCCCCATGACTGTCTCCACATCGAGCCTAAGAAGCTTCGCGTAATTTCTAACGAACCCACGAATGTAGACATCGGGCAGCGAAAAACCAAGATCTCCCCTTTCAATGGCTTCAAGATACTCTTCCCGGATCTTTGTTTTGGAAGCAACTTCGCCAAGCGCCAGACCCAGCGCTTCACGGGCAGTGGTAAACTGTTTGCCAAAATTTTCAGCCATTACTAGGGGATGGGTAAACATTGTTTTATCATTTGCAATTAAAAAAGTGTGGCTAGTGCAATAAACTTTCTATGGCTAGTGCACAGAAGGTCCCCGCGCCATCGGAGAAAACAATTTCATCGTCCGTCGACGATTCTAGCACTATTTTTGGGTTGTTGCACAGAATGGAATGTTCTGTGAAGATACCGTCATTCAACTTCAGTCGGCAGCTGCCGTTTACACACGCCACGTCCGAAATCGCGTGTTCAGCAAAAAATTCGTACAATTTGTCTTCGAATGTGCGGATATCTTTTGGATGGTTGGTATTGGCAACCGCATTTGGGGGATTTTCTTTTTGATTTGTGCTATCGGTGGGTATGTGTTCGTCGATATCGGAAAAGATTCTCGGTTTTTGCACACCAATTATCGGAACGTTTTGCACGGTGGTAGCACATTTTGCGGCGGGATTATTCACGGTGAGTTTGCCGCCAAAAATGTTTGCGATAATGGCTGACGCTGCGATGCACATCAAACCAAAGGCACAAATTGGGCGCTTCACAATATCGAATAGCGCGGCGATAAATTTGTATCCCAAAATTGGTATGGCCAAAAAAATATTTTTCAAACCACTGCAAAACTCGGCAAACGATAGCCTGTGATCTTTTTTTGCAAATAAACTATCGATCCCATAGCACCCGCTGATTGTCTGCCTATCAATGTCCGTGGGCGAAATATTTGCGGAAGGGTTTCGACGATATTCCTTCCCACGCTGCATCGCTTTGTGTATGATACTCATTTTAACTTCCTAATGTCTTTTACGGCATTGGCAACATCCTTAAACGAAACCACCTTTGAAGAATTAACGAACGCGGAGAGCATGGCCTTATCGCAGAGATTATTTATGACCCGCGGTATGCCCTTGCTTTCGAAAAAAAGCCTTCGCTTTGCCCAAAAAGTAAAAACTGGAAGTCCTT
>JAITOW010000011.1 GCA_031289835.1 Puniceicoccales bacterium
AATAGGGAGGCTAAAATGCCTGCTTTAACTGCGATTTTTATCGCGCTTTTATCCGAGATGTCGGCGGGTAATGTTTTTTTTATTTGGGAAAAAACTAGTGCGGAAAAGAAAAAAGCAGCCAACAAATCCATCGTCTGGTACCCCGTTGTGAGCCCGTCAAAAAAAGATTTACCCGGAGAAGAACCCGTTGCTGCGTCTGCGCACCCCGGGTGCATTATACCAGCCGCAATTAGTATGACCAGAAAGCCGAACAATATTGGGGTGAGCCACTTACCAACTACATTGATTAGCCGATTCTCCCCTAGGCCAACGAAAAAAACAATGACGCTAAATATAATGCTAAATGCCCAAAGTGGAAATTCGGGCAAGGCGTGACTTATGCCTCCATAGGCGATGGTGATGCACCGGGGGATCCCTCCGAACGATCCTATGAGGGACAAAGCAAACAATGGAAAAATCGATTTGACTAGGGATCCCGCTCCTCCAAAAAATTTAAAACAATCGCCCCGGTAAAGTTTTACCACAAAAAGACCTAAAAATGGTAAAACAATGCCCGTTACCATCAGGCCAAGTGCTCCTGACAGCCAATGCACCCCGGTAATTTGTCCTATTTTAAGGGGAAAAGCCAAATTTCCCGCCCCAAAAAACATACCGAATAGGGCAAGTCCATACACAAAGTATAGGGAAATAAGTTTGTTCATAAAAAAAGTTTCTGTAAATATTTTGCAAAAAACCCACCACGCACCAATTTTGGTTGATGGAAAGTATATTAAATTCGTGAAAATAAAAAAGTAACGTGGCCTCTCAAGCCACCATAACGTCCTTGACAAGCAAAAATGAAATGTGACTGACAAGGGAAATTTTCACTGAAAACCTTGAATCTACAGTGTTATTATTTTTGCAAGAAAAAAATCTCGACCAGAGCATAAATTATTCATCCCAGGACTGATCATTGCCTATCTTAACCTCAGCATCATCGTCTTCGATATCAGCGCCACCAAAGTCGGGCAAATTATCTTCCTCGCCTAAGTCTTGCTCATTCAAATCAGCATCTAGGCTGTACCCCTCGGGCACATAATCCAAAATTGACATTATTTCATCGAACGCGTGACAACTTTTTCCGCTGGCATAGTTTGTCTGTTGTTCGCTGCGAATTGATTCTTCCAGTTCTTCAATCTCCAATGGCTGCTGAAAATCCAAATTGGCGTTCAGCATTTTTACCCTAACTGATATTATGTGATCTATAAAATCAACGTACGGCCCATCGCTTTCATCTATTAGGTTCGGCATCGCGAAAATTTTATCCTTGGGAGACATCAATTCTTCGTCGCTGGCTACGAGCCTGACCATGCTTTTCGGAAGTTCCTTTTCGATGGAAAATTTGAAAAAAGCATCCTCAACGGTATTGTTCCTAAGCCCATAGGACTGCATTTGAACGAGAAGATCTAACATGTATCCAACCTGGTTTGGGTCGAGAATTCCTAACCCGTCCATTTCCCAGTGAATATCATCACTAACTTCGTTGACCCACCAGTTGAAATCCTCGCCAAGGCGAACAACGCACCAACTTAATTTATTAAACGCCATACTTTGTACACGTGGACGCCATACAATTGATCTCCCCGCTTTCGTAAAGCAAAATTTACTGCACAATTATTTTTTAGTTGCAAAATGCACGAAAAAAAATAAAAATCCTGCCGTGCGCGGAAAAAAGGGATTTTCTTTGATCGAAATGTTAATTGTTCTGGCAATAATTGCTGGAATAACCGGACTTTTGGTGTCAAATTTGGATGGCATATTTGGGAGTAGCAAGGAACAAATTGCCCATATTTTCGTCAATGAAACCGTAAAAGCTCCGTTGGTAGCCTATGAAATAAGCGAGGGGAGCTACCCCCCCACGGCAGAGGGACTAAAAGCTCTTGTGGAGGCGCCCGAGAGCAGAAAAAACAAATGGAAGGGGCCGTACATGGAGTCTTTGCCAAAAGATCCATGGGGAAATGACTATTGCTACGCGTGTCCCGGAACACATAACAAGACAAAATATGACATCTGGTCGAACGGCAACCCCGGCAAAAATGAGAAAATAGGGAACTGGTGAACTTAAAATTCAAGCGAGCGTTTTCGCTCATTGAAGTCATAATTGTTCTCGGATTAATATCTGTCTTAGCCGGCGTTTTTGTGGCCAATTTTTGCACAAACTTCGAACTTCAGGATGACGTATCCAACATAAATAGGGCGATAAAACACGCCCGTCGCCTCTCCATTGCGACGAATCAGCCCTCCTTTTTAAGCTACGATCCGGGAAAATTTACCCTCTCCGATGTCTTCGGAGAAAAAATATCTGAGCTTAAATGTAAACCATGCGATGCTACACTAGATCCGCATTCCAAATTTGTGGTAAAGTTTGACAAATTTGGATTCTTCACAAAATTTGCCGTAGAATGCGGAAATACGGAATACGATGCCCATGTGTTATCGGGAGCTTTACGTAAAAAAGAGAGATAAAGGAGCCTTCTCTCTGGTTGAGGTTATCGTGGCCGTGTCCATGTTTTCAATCGCCGCCGTCGTATTAACAATAAGCGTGGCTAACGGGTTGCTATGCCGGCGTAGCATGGTAAACCACGACATAAACTTCTTCGAGTATGCGTTCGTATCACACATCGTCCAAAATTCGGCATCAATCCATGATGCTACGCGCATATCAAAACTCACCCTGCCAGATGGCAGGATGATACAAACAAAAATTGCGATAATCCCTACGGACTCGGAAAACCTATTCTTGGCGGATATAACCATCGATAAAAACCAATACAAATCACTCCTAGCCAATAAAAATTGGCAGTAGAAATTTTTACAAAAGGCTGCTAATAAAGTCGTCCACGCTGCTGAGATCCATGGCGCTAACACGCATCATTCCCAGCTCGCCAATCGCGCAATTAGGCTCAATACCATTGCCGTTGTCGCTCAATACTGAAGCTAGCTTTTGGCGAATACTTTTTTTATTTGCGCGTCTATTCAAGCCGGAGACACCACTATTACCAATCTTTCCTATTATTTTCATGTCTGTCCAAATTTGTGTTTAAGTTTCAATACTCGGTGCTAGATAAGTTGAAATGTCAATGCAAAAATTAATCTTTATATTGTTAGAGTTCTGTTTCGATCCTCCCTTGCCACCTCACAGGTATATTCAAGCCCTTGGAATATTGGACGATTTTGTTTACTTTATCAACTTCGCCGCTCCCCGCTGCGCAACAAACGTAGCGATATGCCGCCTCGGCCCTTAAATTTCCATCTACGAGTTTGTCATGGACTACTTCGTTCAAAACGGTGAGGCCCCTTTCACGGTTGCCGGAGTTAAACAAGGATATTGCCCGCAAAATTTTCGCCCGAAGGGCAAACTCCGTTTCCCCAAGGGCTTTTTCAGCTGACTGGTAATAGGATGAAGAAAATTTGTAGTCCTTTCTAGAAAAGGCATCGTTACCGAGATCCAAAAACACCAATCCACCAAGGGAAGTTTTTCCATACTTTTTCACAAACAACACCTTGCTGGCATTGTCCGTTAAATTAGCATAATCGCGCCGCATTCTTGCCAATCTAAAATCCAAATAAACCCTGCCACAAATAATGGCTAATATCAGCAAGAACGTTGCCCCTAAACCGATATAAATACGTTTGGAGTGCTTTTGGAAAAAGCAGCATACCCGCCCGTACAGCCCGTTCTCAGAAATTGATTCATCCATTTTGTTGTTTACTTCTACCATGCAATTGCAGATTGTTATATGCAACAAAGCAAACATATTGGGCGTGGATCGCAATATAATTTTATGTTAAGGTGTTTTTGCAGTCAGCTAGGGGATGCAAAATATGTTACGTTGAACGGCGACGAAAGTCATCATTTAATCTCCGTCCTGCGTGCTAGCAAAGGAGCCGAAGTGGAGTTAGTCGACGGTTGTGGAACCATAGCCAAGGGTCACTTGGAGAATCCCGATAAAAATGCAGCTCAAATCATCGTAGAGACCTTGCGCACGGAAATTAGGCAATTTCACCTGTCTCTGATTCAATCGGCATTGACGAACGGTAACACGGATTTTGTCCTGAGGGAGGCATGTGCCATTGGGGTTTCAGAAATATGCATTTTACAGGCAGAGCGGTCAGAATCAAAAATAAAAGATAGGCTAGATACCAAATTTGCCCACTGGACCAAGCTGCTAATTGAGGCCTGCAAACAATCCGGCAACCCATTTCTTCCGAAGCTATCGTTCGCGCAAAATGTCGAAAAATTGAGCATCGAAGAAGACACCGTCAAATTTTTTGGCAACATAGGTAAATCGTCGAAATATTTAATTCAAGAGCTATATTCAATTAACAGGCCATCCAATATTGCGATCGCAATCGGGCCCGAAGGAGATTTTTCAAGGGAGGAAAAAGATTTTTTTCTCGGGGAAAACTTTATCGGCTGCAGGCTGTCAAACAGTGTCCTACGCTCTGCAACGGCGGCAATTTACGCACTGAGCGTGATAAACAATTACATGAATTCGCTATGCTAGCCGACCGGCACAAGCGGGACGAGTTCACCAAAAATTTGTTCCAAAATTTTTCAGTGATCGCATCGCCCGGAACCGGCAAGACGACGGCCATTACCGAGCGTATCTCGAACCTGGTGCGCTTCGATTTGCCCATCAAAAATTTCATCGCCGTTACGTATACCGAAAGGGCAGCGAAGGAGATAAAAGAAAGGGTTTACTCAAAAATTCTAACGGATAAGGCAATCCCGGAAATGGCATTGAAAAACCTCGATGAAATTTTTTTTGGAACGATCCACGGGTTTTGCGCGAAATTTCTGCGTGAACACCACCAAAAGGCTAAACTGGAACGGGATTTCGAAATCGTCGACGATGATCGGGGACTTTGGCTAAAATTTACCTCCCAAATAAATACGGCCATCGACAAAATCGTCCCCTCCGAACTGCACTCCCACCTAACGAACCATTTCAAACTGAGTGAAATCCTGACTCAGGCACACGAAATAGCAATACCAGATGCCTACGGCGCGAAATTCGAGCCCATTCCAATGGAGAGCATAGGCGAACTTTTAAACTACAAAGCGGAGGCAGACGAAGGCAAAATTCGAGCTTTCCAAGGGGATGTAAAAATTTGGCTAAATTCGAATGGCACGTGTTCATTTCCGGAAATACCGGTGGTCCATGGACAAAAATTTAGCAAATGTTTCCACGAAAAATACACGGGTATCTGCGGTGGAAATCGGAGATGAAAAACCTTCTCGCAAATAAAATCTCCGAGGCGTATATTGCCTTTAAAATTTCAAACAACAGCTTAAGCTATAACGATTTAATGGCTATAACGCTGAAAATTTTGTTGGATGAGGAATACAGAAAAAATCACGTCCAAAATTACAGCGTAATCCTTGACGAGGCTCAGGATACCGACGAAACTCAATTCAAAATTTTGCTAAATTTACTCTTACCGAATTTTTACGAGAAAATTTTTAGCGGCGGAGAATGTGACGCACTCCAATCGGCTTCATTTTCCATGGTGGGCGACCCGAAACAATCCATATACGCGGACAGAGTAGATGTGAAATTTTACATCTCCGTGCACAACAAACTCGTTGAAACAAAATTTTTAAAGCAGTTGGATTTCAATGTCACGATGCGATGCCCAAGCCGAATCGTTGAATTTGTAAACACCTCCTTTGGGCGTGCGTTTGCGGACAGCGATGTAAAATTTATTTCAATGTGCGCCAAGCCGGGATCGCAGCAAGGTTGCGTCGAAACATTGAAAGGCAAATCAATAAAAACCTCGATCGAACTTCTTTCAAACAAAACATGCGGCGATTGGGACGTAAAATGCTTCAGCGAGATCTGCATCCTGGCCCCACGGAAGTCGTGGTTGAGCGAAATGGCAAAGTCTTGCGAAGGAGACAAAGCTTTGCCAAAAATGCAACTCGGCTTCGGTGAACCCCTTGAAGGCACACCGTCGCTCATGAAGTGGACGGCTTCCATATTGCACTTCCTGAACAACATCTGCGATCACCGCGAACTCGCTGGAATATTGCGCGAAATCTTCGGGATTAGCACGCGGGAAGTCATAAAATTTTTCAACCACAATGACAGCACCACTTGCGAATCGGTTCACGGCGAACTTATCGCGCTAAAATATGAGCAGAAGTCCTTGACATTGCCAAATTTTGTCCGCAAAATAATGGACAAGTTTCACTTGATTTCAAGAATCAGGCTCCTAAATATTTTCTCCGATGAGAAAATAAATGCGCACTACGAATCCATCATGGACGCTACGTATCAAACAGATTTAAGCTGCGATGATTTGGAAAAAAAGCTAATCGAGTTGTACAGAAATCCGCAAACATCCCCCGTGGTCGATAAAAATTCGATTCAACTCATATCATTTCACAAAAGCAAGGGGCTGGAGTGGCCGGTGGTAATTTTGCCGTTTATGCGCAGGGAGCGCAAATTGATGAAGTCAAAGCTGGGCACGGATGCTCTAGAAAATGAGCGACGCATGCTGTTTGTTGCGTGCACACGGGCAAAGGAAAAACTGATCCTCATAGATGATTCTGAATTTTATGAGCCGAGTCGCAGGGGTAATATGATTTCATCTTATTCATTGATAAATAGTTAGAAAATATTTACTCAAAAATAATACCATGGATAGCATTTAAAATCGACTTAAAATCATCGGTTTTTATTAGAAAAGATAGGCCGTTTTTACCATACTCCGATCTGAAGATCTCCTGTTTCTCCATGATAGCCAGCACATTGTCGAGCCAGGGGCTATATTCGAGCTTGATTCCCACGACATCTATCCTGGTAAGGTCTTCAACCACAGAAAGTTTCGCTGGAAAAAGCGCGTTAAAGCACGACTCCCTGAGGGAGGAGTAATCCGAAGCTGGAATGGCAATTTCTTCAAGAAATTTCCCGACATGGTTCAGCCTGATGTGCTTAACAAAGCTAACATTGATCCTGTTATTCGCAAAAATTTTTAAAAATTTGTCGAAGATATTTTCCTCGGAAATCGCCGAAATAAGGACAAGTTTCGCCTTGTAGGTCAACCCAACGGCGTGACTTTCATTGCACAAAGAATCCCCAACAACGTGCGTTTTGTTCCCAGGATCTTCGCCAAACGATGAAGCGATCGAGAAATTTATCCCCATTTTTTTCGCAAACGCCACGGAGCGATCCTGCATAACATTGTTGTCAAAAAATGCCAATTTGAGCAAAGCGTCATGGGATATCATTTTTATCAGCATTGGTTTGTCGATGACGCGTGGATCTCCACTGAAAACACCGTCAACGTCGGTATAAATTTCGCAAAAATCAGCATTGAAACGGTGGGCCAAGGCCAAAGCGGTCAAATCGGACCCTCCTCTGCCCAGGGTTGTTGGACACATGTTTTCGTCAAACCCTTGAAATCCGCTTACCACCACCACTTTCTTGTTTTTTAGGCAACTCTCAACGTCTCCGCCAAAAATATTTCTTATCCTGGCATTGCCAAACGTGGAACAGGTGGCAATCCCAGCTTGGTAAGCGTTGCGAGGAACCGCTGGGACACCGATGTCATTGAGCACAATCGACAGCAACGCTGCGGTTTCATATTCTCCAACACACAGCAAAGCGTCTAAACATGCGGCATCCGGTCTATTAGAGACTTCTCTCGCCCGGTTCAACAAGTCGTTTGTCACACCGGCGCGCGCGGAAACAACAACAATCACTTCGTCACCTAACTCGGCGCGCTCCTTAATTTTAGTAGCAACGGACTTTATTCGTTCGATATTTGCCACCGATGTTCCCCCGTACTTCTGCACAACGCGAACCATATCCAAAGCTACTTTCCTTCAAAGCGATATTCGGAGCCATTCCACAATCTCCTGATGTTACTCCTGTGGCACCAAAAAATGATCACACTCATAAAGATGGCCAAAGCAACGCTGTGCATGCTGCACCCAAACGCAAAGGACGTTATCGGCAAACTTATTGCAAAAAATAGCGATGCCGCGGAAACGAACCCCGTTGCATGGAAAATGACAAGCCAAAGCAATATGCCGATTATCGCGGTGCCTGGCATCAAAGCGGAAATACCTCCCATCGTTACGGAAACACCTTTCCCTCCCTTAAATTTGAAAAATATCGGAAAATCGTGCCCAAAAACAACACCCAACATCATGGCAATGGCCAAATCTGCGCTGGAAACACCCCCAATGGGCTGCAATCTTAAAACCAATGCCACCGCAGCGAATGATTTGAAAAAATCTCCCAGGAATGCCAAAATTCCCGCCTTTTTGCCTATGGTACGCACAACATTCGTAGCCCCCGAATTTCCACTGCCAACTTTACTAATATCAATCCCGCAAAAATGTGACACCACGCGTGCAAACAATACCGACCCAATCAGGTATCCCACAAGGGCGAAAACAAGCATTACGTTCAAGTTCATCTAACCGTCGAACCAGTAGTTTCTTGTGGCACAATTGCAACCACAAAATAAATTAAAATTTAAAATCGTTTCCGAGGTAAAACTTGCGACTCGCCTCATCATTCAGGAGGGTATCGCGATCGCCGTGGCACAGAACTCTGCCGCCGTGAACCAGGTATGCTCGGTCGACAATGCTCAGTGTTTCCCGGACGTTGTGGTCAGTTATCAGTACCCCAATTCCACGATCCTTAAGCGAAACGGTAATTTTCTGCAAATCGCTAACGCTGATGGGATCGACGCCACTGAAAGGTTCATCCATAAGCAAAAACCTTGGCTTCAAAAGCAAAGTTCGGGCGATTTCTAGGCGACGCTTCTCGCCCCCGGAAAGGGTATAAGCCTTCTGCTTAGCGACGTGGGAGATGCGCAGCTCGTTCAAAACCGCTTCAACGCGTGCGTGTCTCCTAGCCCTGTCCGTCTCCAAGTATTCGGCAACGCCCAGCAAATTATCATAGGCGCTCAATTTTCTAAAAACCGAATCTTCCTGGGGAAGGTACCCAACTCCCAGTTGCGCCCGCTTGTATAGGGGGTATTCGGTAACGTCCACATCGTCGATAAAAATTTTCCCGGCACTGGCTTCAACGAGGCCGATGATCATGTAAAAAATCGTCGTCTTACCGGCACCGTTGGGTCCCAGCAACCCCACTATTTCACCACCGCGGACATCTATGTCCACATCGTTAACAACGACTTTATCGCCATAGTTTTTTATCAGATTTTTAGCTCGCAGAATCTCACTCATCGGGCTCACATTCTGCAAAATTCGGGCAGCCATTACAAGGCTCTAATTTTTTGTCAGGCATTTGATTTTTTTTGAAATCATTTATGGACACCACGGATCTACCAGCAGATTCAACCTTTACCAAATTTGAATCACGATTTAAAAATAATTTGTCGCCGTGGGCAGTGCCGTCGGGATTTACTATCGTGGCGTTTCCGAGCAACGTTACCGTACCGCTGGCAGGGTCTACAATTACCTCGTCGGCCATACCACTTCTACAATTCTGCGTAAATTTAACGTTGCCGAAAGCATGGACCTCTTTGATGGAGTTACCGCAGTCCCCGGTTTGCAAAAAATCGTCCTCCTTTGAGGAAATCACGTCCAATCGATCACTGGACAGCTGAAATTTATCACTTATGACGGTAACATTTCCCGCAAATGAAAAAAACATGTGATCGCTGTGATCCCGGACGTCGACCGCATCGCTCCTAATTTCGGTGTTTGCCTGAGCGAAACAAGGCATGGCGCAGATGAAAAAAAACAACACGCTGACAAAGCGTGCATTCACGGTGCAATGAACTCCGCCACATTTTCGTTAAATACGACCTTCACGTCCCTGCTGGCCGCAAACCTTTTTTCCCCGCCGAAAAAATTCCAATCTCTGGCAACGGCGGTGAAATTTTTCCCATTCACCACGACGACACCGTCCCCCGCCGCAAAATTCGACGATGGAGTTATGTTAGCACATCCACTTTCGATGGTAAAAATGACATCATTATTCTTTCCGCAGCGGTTTATCAGCATGTTCGACATGGCTATGGAGCTGTTTCCCAAAATTTCGCCCGTAAACCCAGTGATTTCCCAAATTTTCACACCGTTTGTGTCAAAGACCGGAACATACAACCCTCGCGCAGGTGCGGTGGGAACAATTTCGGGCTCCGAATGGAGCAAACTCGACAGCAAAAAACTTATGAGTACCAACTTTGAAATGCGACTAAAAAACGATTTCATGATAATTTCACAAAATAACACACTTCATTTGTAGTTGCAACAAATTTCCTTTTGGCAACAAAAATAAAAAAATATTGCAACTTTTGCCAAAAAAATGCTAAATTTATCACCATGGAAGATTTTTTTGCCGAATGTTTTGAACGCTATCCGGTGCTCGAACGCTGCAAAGTTGATATTTCAAAATCCTGCGATTTATTGGAAAATTCATTTAAAGCCGGCAAGAAGCTGCTCCTATGTGGGAACGGTGGGAGTGCGGCGGATTGCGGACACATCGCTGGCGAACTGCTCAAGAGCTTCAAAAGTAAGCGGTTAGTTGTGGGTAATTTCAGGCACAGTGTGGGCGATGAAATAGCGGATAATTTGCAAGGCGCTCTGCCGGTGATTTCACTTCCGGACATGGTTGCCATAAATACCGCCTATGCCAATGACTGTGATCCCCGGTACAATTTTGCCCAGCTGGTGTATGGGCTTGGTTTCACAGGAGATGTTCTCCTGGCAATATCGACTTCGGGGAACGCAAAGAATGTTAATCTTGCCGCTACCGTGGCCAGGGCCAAGGGCATGTCCGTAGTTGGTCTGACCGGTGAATCCGGTGGAACCCTGGCGAGCAAATGTAATGTCTGCATCCGTGTCCCGGAAAGCGAAACTTTCAAGGTCCAGGAGCTACACTTGCCGGTTTACCACACCCTGTGCCTGGTGCTGGAACGGAGATTTTTCGGCTAAAATTTTCACTCAAATTACGTGAAACTTAAAATGAGGAGAAAATTTCAACTGTCAAAATAACGGTACAAAGGGAAGAGAAAATGGATTGAGGAAATTTAAAGCAAAAAACCCTTTCGCCAAAGAAGTTTTTGAATTTGCCAATCACGATCTCAATAATTTCAGTTCACCTTCCGAATTTGCTTTCCCGTATTCCATTATGGAGTATATGCCACTTTATGAGAGCGAGGTTTTGCG
>JAITOW010000033.1 GCA_031289835.1 Puniceicoccales bacterium
TCCGATGGGAGCTTTTTTCGAAGTTAAATGCGGATATAATTTCATTTCGCTGTGAACGGAAGGGAGGGGGATCGCAAAATTTCGGGATATCCAAGGGAAAGGACAAATGGACCGGTGCAATGAAAACAAACGGGCGTGCACACTCCATGAAAGCCAAAGATTCCACGTTCCCATTCAAGCCGTTTTACATCCAAACAAAAATTTTGTCTTGAATTTATCAATTTTCGTAGCATGTTGGCTGCACTTATGGCGTTGCGGCACATTGCCGGGCGCATTTTAATTAACCTTAACCCTTCCCGCAAGGAAGAAAAATTATTATGGTCTCTACAATTATGGAAGAGCTGCTGGCGTCGCATCCAATCGGAGCTTTGCAGGCAGATTCGGTTGTTACCGGGATTGTTACCGGAATTCATGGCAATGAAGTCGCTATCGATATTGGTGGAAAGTCCGAAGGTGTCGTTCCAATGCACGAGTTCGATGACCCCGAAGGTTTGGAAGTTGGCGCTGAAATCGACGTTTACATCGAAAATCCCGAGGATAAGGATGGAAATCCGGTGATTTCCCACGATAAGGCTTTGCAGAAAAAGAATTGGAAATTAATCGTGGAGAACTGTGAGGAAGGATCGGTCCTTCCGGGGCGCATTAAGGGTAAAGTCAAGGGTGGTTTGATTGTTAACATTGGAGTTGATGCATTTCTGCCGGCTTCGCAAATAGACACACAAGCTCCGATTAGCCTGGAACAGTACCTCGGTCAAACCTATGATTTTAAAATCGTCAAAATTAATAAGGAGCGCAAAAATATTGTTGTGTCGCGCCGCGAATTGATTGAAGAGGAGCGCCAGGAAAAACGTAAGGCTCTGCTGAATGAAATCAAGGTTGGTGATATAAGGGGAGGGGTTGTTAAAAATATCACCGATTACGGTGTTTTCATTGACATTGATGGCTTGGATGGTTTGTTGCACATCACCGATATTAGCTGGGGTAGGATAACTCATCCGAGCGAAGTCGTCCATGTGGGCCAGGGGTTGGATGTCATGATTATTGGCATTGATCCCGAAAAGGAGCGTGTTTCGCTTGGCTTGAAACAGACCAAACAGAACCCGTGGGATAATATTGAGCGCAGATATCCGATCGGTTCAAGGGTTTCCGGGCGCGTCGTGAACATGGTTGCCTATGGGGCTTTCGTCGAGCTTGAAAGCGGCGTAGAAGGGCTGGTTCATGTTACCGAAATGTCATGGGTGAAGCGCGTCAATAAGCCAAGCGAAGTGGTGCGCATCGGCGATGAAATTGACGCTAAGGTAATTGGTATTTCCAAGGAGGATCAGAAAATTGCGCTCAGTCTGAAGCAACTTGAAGAAAATCCGTGGGATATGGTTTGTAGAAATTACCCAGTTGGGGCACACGTGCGCGGGAAAGTCCGCAATATGACGAATTACGGAGCATTCATTGAGCTGGAAGAGGGCATAGATGGCATGGTTCACGTGAGCGACATAAGCTGGACGCACACAATCAATAATCCGAGCGAATTTTTTAAGAAAGGTGATGAGGTTGATGCCGTTGTGCTGAGTATCGACGCGGAACAGCAGAGGATTGCGTTGGGCATCAAACAGTTAGCCACGGATCCATGGTCCGAAATTCAAAGAAAATACAAGATCGGAACTGTCGTGACCGGGAAGGTCACAAAAATTGCTCCCTATGGTGCATTTGTTAAGCTTGAGGATGACATTGAAGGGCTCATCCATGTCAGCCAAATCACCGAAGAACGCGTAGAAAAGGTCAAGGAAGTTTTGAAAGTCGGGGACGAGGTGACCGCACGTATCATAAAAGTTGACAAAGACGAGAGGCACATCGGTCTTTCCATCAAAGCTGCTAACTACGATGAGTCCGCTTTTAAAGCTGAAATTAAGGCATTCGACAAAATCAAGGGCAACGAAGAATTTGTGAGTTTGAGCAACATGTTCGATAACTTGGATGTTAAACGGGACGCCGTGGAGGAAGAATAAGGGATCCCGAAGCTGCCTTGCGTGGGAATGTTGAACTTTCCACGCTCAAAATTTCCACGGAGATGGTGTCGGCAACGAGTAGCCCATCCAGTGTTAGGCTCAGGTTGTTACCATCGCAAGTGGCCAGCTTGTTGTCAATGAGTAAGTTAAAAAGAGTTTCGTACTTCGCCTTGCTGAAGCTTTTGAACCGGCCGCTGAGTTTTTGAAGATCAACGCCGCGGGTCATGCGCAGTCCGAAAATTAGGGAATCTTGGATCAGGATTTCTTCGCTAAGTTTCTGAAAATCGCAACGCTTGTGCCTGCCATTTAGGATTCCTTCCCGCCACAATTGCAGCGATGGAACATTGGTGAAGCGCTCGTCGTTGAACTGTGAACTTGCGCTGGGGCCGTAGCCGACCCATTCGCACATTTCCCAGGTATGTACGTTGTGGATGCTTTCAAATCCGGGTTTGCTGAAGTTTGAAACTTCGTAGCGATCGTAGCCGTGTTGCGCCAAAATTTCCCCGGTCCTTATGAAAAATTCCGCTTCAACGTCGCTGCAAAGTGGAGAAATTTTACCCGCACACATCTGTTTATTAAGTTCCGAATTGCCTTCGAAGGTAAGATTGTAAGTCGAAATATGCTTGGGGGAGAGGGAGAGGGCAATTTTCAAGTCCGTTTCCCAGGATTCGAGACTTTGTCCGGGAATGGCAAAGATCAGATCGATGCCAATATTTTCGAAGCCGCATGAGCACATCGTGTCATAGGCCGTAAAAACTTGTTTTAGCGTTTGCCGTCGCCCGATGGTTTGCAAAATTTTTTGATCGAAGCTTTGGATCCCAAGGGTTAGGCGCGTTACACCAATGTCACGAAAGGCTTTCATTTTTTCCGCTGTGACGCCCGTGGGTGAACATTCCACGGACCACTCCTGCAACGATGAATTGATTGGCAAAGTTTCTCCAATTTTATATATATGTTCCGTTGGCAGTATGCTCGGTGTGCCTCCGCCGAAATATATTGTATTTACTTGACGGTCAATTTGTTGCAAACGCATATCCCCGGCTAGGGTTTCAACGTACATGTCCAAGGTTTGCCTTCGCGGTGGTTGCTGAAAAAATCCGCAAAAGGCGCATTTATGCGCGCAAAATGGCACGTGGACGTAAATTCCCAAAAATTTTTCTTCCTGTAAATCTTTTCCTTGCATATTTTTAACCGAAGATTTAGCTTCCCAAAAGTTTTATGAAATTAAAAAATCAAATTTCGATTGTTCTTTGCGCGTTGAGCCTTGTTTTGGCAGGTTGTTATTCAATGGTGGAAAATAAAACTCCCAAAGCAATGCCACAGAATCCATCGAATATTTATCGAATTTCGTTGAAACTGCACAATACAAAGGCTAAGATTCCCAAAGAAAGTTACAAGGCTTCCATCGTGATTGATGGCAAAAGCTACGACATGGTGAAGGAGGGGAAAAATTTCTTCACCTTCGACTATGAGATCGGTGATTTCAAGCATAAAGCCGCGTACTATTTCGACATCAGCTACGTGCTCGGCGGTGTTTCGAAGACGTACACATCCAGGATTTACGAGCTCAATATTATTAACAGGTATGTCGTTGGATTTGAGTGTAATAGGGGACGTCCCCATGCTCAAATCTCGCTACTGGGACGTGGATTCGCCGCGGGAGATACCGTTGAAATTGGTGAAATTTTGTGTGACACGGAATTTGTTTCGCCGAATGTGCTGGCCTTTACAGTTCCGTTCATAGAGGGAGGAAAGCATTACAAGGCCATTCTGAAAAGCGACAATGGTAACATCGGCCTGGGTAATTTCTCCGTCGACGCCATTAAAATAAATGCTGAGCCAAGTTCGATCACGATGAAGACTGGGGATAGGAAACTCGTTACGATTTCGATCGATGTTGAGGCCCCTGAATTCGGACTTCCGCTGGAAATTACAACGGATATCCCGGACAGCATTGTCATGCACGATGTGACGATTCGTGGCGGCGAAAAAACGGCAAATGTGGTGATTGCGGGTGGGGAGCATGGTTCTGGAACGTTGTTCATAGGCTCACCGGGATTCGAAGAATGTGAGATTCCCGTGTTTATCCAGAGCGAAGATGGCATAAATTTTTCGTTTAGTAGCACTTCTGATTTGACGGATGATTTCACTTCAATAGACTAGGGCGTGTGATAATATCGCATTGCGAGTTGGAGAGTTTGCTGGAGGTTCATAATTCATGTCCACACGGTTTGCTTGGCATGCACCGTTGTGTCGATGGCACGAATGTTTGCGGTGTCATTGTTCGTGCATTTTTGCAAGATGCGAAGCGGTGTTTCGCAGTCAATGGAGCCACCGGGGAAAAATTCCCCCTGGAACAGGTCGACCAAAGCGGATTTTTTGAGGGATTTATAAAGTCGCAGAAGGAAATTTTTAAATACGAGCTGCTGAAGGAGTCCCATGCGGGAAATTTGTCGAAGTTTGCCGACCCATACTCATTTTTGCCAACAATCAGCGAGTATGATCGCTATTTGTTTGGGCAGGGCAAGAATAAGTACATTTACAAGCATCTCGGTGCAAATTTTTACGAAATCGATGGCATAGCGGGGGTTTCCTTTGGTGTGTGGGCGCCGCATGCGAGGGCCGTATCCGTAGTTGGAGATTTCAACTCATGGGATGGCAGGTATCACCAAATGCGGTTACTTGGCAGTTCCGGTATTTGGGAGCTCTTCATTCCGGGTTTGAAAAATTTTGAAAATTACAAATTTCAAATCCTGAGTGCCCGCGGCGATATCACCCTGAAATCCGACCCCTATGCGACTCACTTTGAGGGAGCTCCGAATAACTCGTCAAAGCTTTTCGACGTTTCCGGATACAGGTGGCACGATAAAAAATGGCTTGCAAGCAGGACTGCAACAAATTGCCAGGAATCGGCAATTTCAGCCTATGAGCTGCACATGGATTCGTGGCGCCGCATCGTTGAAGACCGGAATCGACCGCTGTCATACCGCGAATTAGCGGACGAACTCGTGAAATATCTTTCCCAAACGGGTTTCACCCACGTGGAACTCATGCCACCGACGGAACATCCATTTCTGGGCTCATGGGGATACCAGGTTACCGGATTTTTTGCCCCGACGCACCGCTATGGAACTCCGCACGATTTTATGTACCTGGTCGACACATTGCATGCGGAAAATATCGGCGTGATCATCGATTGGGTTCCGGCGCATTTTCCACGCGATAGTTTTTCTTTGGAGGATTTCGATGGCACGAAGCTCTACGAACACAGCGACCCTAGGATTGGATGTCACAGCGACTGGGGGACGCTAATTTTTAATTACGGCCGCCATGAGGTGCGAAATTTTTTGCTTTCCAGCGTAGTTAGTTGGGCTGAGCGGTTCCACATTGACGGGATTCGAGTCGACGCCGTGGCATCGATGCTCTATCGGGATTATTCCCGAAAGTCCGGTGAATGGCTGCCGAACAAATATGGGGGGAAGGAAAACATCGAAGCAATCGAATTTTTGCGCGAGCTTAACAATACCTTGCACGAAACTTTCCCGGGATTCATAACAATAGCGGAGGAATCAACGGCATTCGGTGGAATAACGCGCAAAACTGAACATTACGGTCTCGGCTTCGACTTTAAATGGAACATGGGGTGGATGCATGACGTGCTTTTATACTTCTTGAAGGATCCGATTTTCAGAAAACATCACCATAACCAGTTGACATTCGGCATGTTATACCAACATTCCGAGCATTTCATTTGCGCGCTATCCCACGATGAAGTCGTGCATGGCAAGTGTTCGCTGATATACAAGATGCCGGGGAATTCGGTGGCGGAAAAAATGCAGCACCTGCGCTGCTTGTACGCATACATGTGGCTCTGGCCGAGCAAGAAAACGCTATTTATGGGCCAAGAATTTGGGCAGACAAAGGAATGGAATTACCAGCAAAGCCTCGATTGGCATCTGCTTCAATACCACGAACACAGTGGCGTGCAAAGGTTAATTAGCGATTTGAATTCCATGTACCGCACCTACGATTTTTTACATAACACGGATTCGACGTGCCACGGATTTGAGTGGATTTGCTGCGATGATTGCGAAAATTCCGTGATATCTTTCACGCGCTTCGGCCAAGGTAGCGGCGAGAGATGCGTAGTCGTTTGCAATTTAACTCCCGTTGAGCGCACGAATTATCGAGTGGGAACCTCCCTGGGAGGGCGTTGGAGGGAAATTTTGAACACCGATTCGGAGCTATATGCTGGCCAAAATCGTGGGAATTATGGCCACATTGACGCCGACAATTTCGGCTTTCACGGTAGGGAATATTCGCTGAACTTGTATCTACCACCTCTCACCGCACTGATTCTCGTGCCTGAAAAATCGAAGCAATAGGCTAAATTTTCTTGTTTTCCTTTATTTAGAACGCTGGCGCAATATTTTCAAATTTGCTCCTCGGCGTCATCTCCCGATAGCATCATCCGCCTTTGATCATAAAAATTTTGAGCGAAAACACAGTTTAGTAAAATTTATCTTGCTAAAACGAAGGCACACACTACCATACTTTCACTATTTTGTATGATTTGGGAAGAAATAATAGGCGTTTTATCTGAGTTTCTAATGGTTGAACATTGGGATAAGGAAGATGATGGATCGTACTCCGTTGTCATAGACGATACCATAGACATAAGTTTTATTCCGGCCAGTAAAACGCATATCATTTTCCAGGGTTGTATTGGGGAACCACTCCCAACAAACAATTCCGCCGAAGCAAAGCTAAGGCAATTGCTGCAATGGAATTTTGCGAGAATTGAAGATAACAATGATATTTTATCCGTGGATCAGAAATTACGCAGGATATCAATAGTTAGGAAAATATTACTGGATAAATTGACAATCGATAGTTTACTGGATCACGTCGAATCCTTTGTTAGAAATGTAGATTTTTGGCTGGCCGCTGCGGAGCATAAAACATCTAGGACTGGTTTATCTCCACTGTTAACCCGATTTCACATGAAATGAAAACTCCGTTAAAAATAATATTTTTGTCCGTTGTCCTGTGCCATTCGACTTGCCTGTTCGGTGAAACGGTTGAGATGTCACATAACATGTCCATACCATTTTCCGACTCCTATTACTACCACTTTTCCAAGGATCAAAAATTGAGCGACCTCATTCAAGATTTTTGCTCGATGCAGAATATAAGCGTCGTTGTTAGCCCAAATATTACGGACGTGGTGAACGGAAGGTTTAACAAAATGTCTCCCTCCGATTTTTGGGACTACATAACGCGGGCCTACGGGTTGACCTGGTTCTATGACGGCAAGATTTTGTACGCCTACAAGGGCAGTGAGCTACAAACTAAAATTTTTAAAATGGACTCCGCCGGAATTATTATTCTTTCGGACGTAATTAGGCATTTGGGATTTAGCAGTTCAGATTTCTCGTTCCGGTCTGTGCCAGACGCGCACATCCTAATAGTTACTGCCCCACCAAAATACCTTGAAACAATCGATGATCTATCGGTGAAATTTGTAACGGAAAAAATTAGCGATACGACGATTGTGAAATCTTTTCCATTGAAGTACGCATGGGCCTATGACATGAGTTTTACCTACAAGGATGGTTCGCTGACGGTACCGGGCGTAGCCACAATTTTACAAAATATTGTTACCGGACAAAATAGTACAACCTCGGTTTCGGGAATGAGCGTTGACTTGGGTGGTGGTGGTCCGCAAAAAATGCAAAAAATACAGTCATTGGTAGTTCAAACAAAGAGCGATTCTGCGGGCAAACCGGTCGATAATCAATCGGATCAAAAATCTTCCGACGAAAAAAATATCAGTGCATCATCGACTTTGCCGGGATTCATCACCTGCGATCAGCGCTTGAACGCAATTATAATCCGCGATAAATACGAAAATATGGCGTTCTATGAGGGTATTATAAAGCAGCTCGATATTCCCTGCGAAGTTATAAAAATCGACGTTGCAATTTTTGACATTAACCGTAACGATGGATTTGAGGTCGGTATGGATGCACTTGGATTTGTCAAGGGAAGCAAAAGAATTTTGAACATTAGGCCATCCGATGGCACGTTTAAAGCTGCTGAAAGCCTAGAGGGTAAGGGAAGTGCTTTTACGCAATTAAAGGGCATATTAAAGGGGTATGACATAACTTCCTATGTCAAGGCATTGGAAAGCAATGGAAATTCCCAGATAGTGGCCAAACCTTCCGTTCTGACGTTGGATAACGTTGGGGCGGTCATAGGGAAGGATAACACTTCATACGTTAAAACTTCCGCGGAGCGTGCGGAGGGGTTGTATAGCATATCAGGAACGACGAAATTACAAGTAGTTCCCCACGTTATTCCAGGGGAAATTAATAAGGATGGTAAACACAAAATGAAAATGTTTGTTAACATACAAGATGGCTCCATTTCCGGGTCAGACCAAGCAGATGCCATGCCGACCACTGACAACAATTCAATAAATACACAAGCCGTCCTATACGAAGGGCAAAGTTTAGTGATTGGAGGCTATTTCAAGGAGGAACATTCAAAGGTGGAAGCGGGGATTCCTCTTATCATGAACATACCATTGGTTGGAAATTTGTTTAAATATACCAAAAATCAAGTAGCCGTTAAGGAAAGAATTTATCTAATATCTCCTACCATAGTGGACATAAACAGCGACGAGCACGAAGAACACGACAAATTCATGAATCCACCGCCTTTTTCGGGGAAAAATCTCATTGTTCCAGGGGAATTTGCCCATAAGTTACAACCTAAGAAAAATAAGTTTAAAATGCGCAAACCGAAGGTATTGTCAGAACTGACACCTAGGCCTAGGCGTAAATTACCGCATAAAACAACAAACTAACCGGAGAAAATTATGGATCCAAAAATTACAAATCAACCAGAAAGTATACAAGGCATACAACAGAATACACTCGATGCAACCAAGCAACTCGGCAGGGCGCTCAGTCAGCGAAAGCAAACAAACCCATTTGCGGACAGTCGTCGCGTCCAAGGCCAAGACATCAAGGAAAAGGAAACTATGAACTCAAAAATTACAAACAAATCAGGGAAGCAAATCTCGGATGTGCAGCAAAACACACCTGCCGTTGCTAACCCATTTGGCAGATCGTTCACATCACGGTCGCAAAAAGACCCATTCAAGGATAACCAGGTAGACCTGGTTCAGCAATTTAAGGAGAGCAAGGAGCAAGATGAGGGCATCGACGCCGAAAAATAGGCAACACCATTGTATTTTAACTTGAAAAGTTGGCGTTATTTCACGGAATAGCGCCGTAATTGTATGGACATAAGCGATAATGTAGTAAATGAGAGCGATATTTTTGCCGTGCGGTCGGCGAAATTATCGGCAATGCGCGCCGGTGGCGAAAACCCATTTTTAAATAATTGCGAACAAAAGCACACATCCCGCGAAGCAATGGATTTATTCAATCCCGACGGCGCAGATCAAGTGGAAGTCAGCGTAGCGGGCCGCATAGTGGCGTTTCGGATTATGGGCAAGGCCAGCTTCCTCAAGCTTCTCGACCGGGATGGCCAAATTCAGATATACGTTACGAAAAACGCCATTGGAGACCGAGAATACGCCAAATTCATCAAGTTTGACATGGGAGATATAGTCGGAGTTAGCGGAAAACTATTCAAAACTTCGACGGGTGAAATTACCGTGCGGGCGAGCTCGATTGTGCTCGTTTCAAAGTCGCTGCGACCGCTCCCAGACAAGTGGCACGGCTTGATGGACAGCGATCAAATCTACAGGCAGCGCTACTTGGATCTGATTGTAAACAAAGAATCGCGCCAGCGTGCAAAAATGAGGTGCCAAATCATCAAAGAAATTCGGCAATTTCTATGGAACAGGTCCTTCGAAGAGGTCGACTGCCCGATTTTACAGATGGTCGCCGGTGGCGCAGCGGCACGGCCATTCGTAACGCACATAAACGCGCTGGACCAGGACTGCTACCTGCGCATCTCCCATGAA
>JAITOW010000022.1 GCA_031289835.1 Puniceicoccales bacterium
CCTTCGAAGAGGTCGACTGCCCGATTTTACAGATGGTCGCCGGTGGCGCAGCGGCACGGCCATTCGTAACGCACATAAACGCGCTGGACCAGGACTGCTACCTGCGCATCTCCCATGAATTGTTTCTGAAGCGCATGCTCATCGCTGGGTTCGACCGCGTGTTTGAGCTCGGGCGTGTGTTTAGGAACGAAGGGCTATCGAGGAAACACAGCCCGGAATTCACAATGATCGAAATATACCAGGCTTACACCGACTACAAGGGCATGATGTCATTAATTTACGACCTCATACAGCATCTGTGCCAAAGGGTACTTGGAACAAAGGTTGTCAAACGCTTCGACGGAATGGAGGTCAGCCTGGGAGGCGATTGGAAGGTTGAAACCTACTCGGACCTGATTGTCAAGCTGACGGGCAACGAAAATTGGTTTAACATCAGCAGGGAAGAAAAGCTCGAGTTTTGCCGTAAATCTGGACTTGAGACCAACCCCAATTGCGAAGATTTTGAGGTTACGCAGGATGTTTACAGCAAGCTCATCGAGCCAAATTTGATCCAACCCACATTCGTAACCCAGCTTCCCCGCGAACTATGCCCGTTGGCAAAGCTCAACGGCAACGATCAACGCCACCTCGACGTCTTTGAACTCTGCATAAACGGGCAAGAAGTGGCCCCGGCATACTCCGAGCAGAATGACCCGATTGTCCAGCGGGAAATGTTCGAAGTGCAAATCGGCGAGGAAAAGCAAAATTTGGACAACGATTTTTTACTGGCTATGGAATATGGCATGCCGCCAGCCGGCGGGATTGGGATCGGAATCGATCGTCTGGTCGCCCTGCTAACAAGCGCTCCGAGCATAAGGGATACGATTTTGTTCCCGATGATGCGCCAACAGCAACAAACCGAATAAGATGGCCTATCCTGGGAAATTGTTTATCGTATCCGGGCCCGCCGGAGTCGGTAAAACCACCGCAGTTAACGCGCTTCTGGCTCACGTGCAGGATGGGGCTTTGGCGCGCTCCGTAACAGTGACAACCAGGCCCCTTCGCAGGGATGAAACCAACGGTAAGCACTACCACTTCCTATCGAATGAGGAATTTTTAGCGCTAGTAGACGGCAATGTTTTCCTGGAATATGCTCTCGTGCACGGCAAATATTACTACGGCTCACTGAAAAGCGACGTTATGGAAAAAATATCAAGGGGCATCGACGTGATCTTGGTCATCGACGTGCAAGGATTTCTGCAAATTTTGGACAAAAATTTGGACATCGATATCGTTTCCATATTCATTATGCCGGAGGAACTCAAAATTTTAGAGGAAAGAATGCGCAAGCGCGGCTCGGAAAGCGATGGCGAAATCGCGAATCGTCTACGCATTTCAGAAAATGAAATATCCTTTGCAAATCAGTATAAGTATGTTATAATCAGCGGCTCACAGGGACATGATTTCAATGAAATTTTAAACATTTACACGAAAGAGAAGCATGAGGATTACGGGAGGTAGAGCGAAGGGGATACAGCTGATTGTGCCAGAGGATACGGAATTTTTGCGCCCGGCAACGGATTACATCCGCGAGGCCGTCTTCTCCTCAATAAAGGGACGCTCGGTTAACGCGTTTTTCCTCGATTTATTTGCGGGTGTGGGGAGCTATGGGCTGGAAGCCATCAGCAGGGGTGCATCCGCGGGAATATTCGTCGAAAAAAATCAAAAATCTGTCCAGGTAATCGAAGAAAATTTGAAGCGTGTGAAAAAAGCCGCCCAGCGTGAGCCCACTTGCAAAATTATGTGCCAAGACGTCTTCGCCGCCGTTGAGCAAATAAATGCCGAGTTCGACCTTATTTTCATCGACCCGCCCTACAACATGCTCGACGAACAGGGAGAGCAAATTTTAACGGCATTCACACCCTTTTTGAAAAAGGCAGACAATGCCCGATTGCTATTTGAGGTTCCGGCGCGCTATAAAACCCCGTCGGTACGCGGGCTAGTCGAAATACGGCGCCTTGGCAGGATTGCAGTTGCCAATCATCCGAATGTCATCATATACACACGTGTGTAAATGAATAACAGGTTAAGGAACATTTTCCTGGTATCCGGCTCAACGGTTCTTTCCAGGATATCTGGATTTGCGCGCGACGCACTATTTGCCGGCATATTTGGAATTAGCGACATCGGCTCGGCATTTTTATTTGCTTTCACTGTGCCAAACCTATTTCGGCGCCTGCTTGGCGAGGGGGCATTGTCATCGGCGGTGATCCCGATTTTGTCGAAATTGTATGCGACGAAAGGTCCCACCGCTGTTTTGTCCCTGCTAAAAACAGTCATAGCAAAGCTTTTAATTGTTTTGACGGCCATGACGGCGACTGGCTGCGCAGTGTTCTACTTGGTAACCAAGTGCACCTGCATCACCGAAAAATGGGCCTTGCCTGCGCATTTCATCGTCCTGCTTCTGCCGTATATGATCTTTGTATGCGTTGCGGCAATAATTTCGGCGGGGCTGAACGTATTCGATCGATTTCTGGCGGCATCTCTGAACGCCATCTGGCTAAACCTCTGCATGATAGCTTCACTGGTGATCGGAAAATTTACCCTATCGTTGTCGGGAATCGCGCTGCTCGATTGTCTAAGTTTGGGAGTAATTTTAGGCGGCATTGTGCAATGTTTAGTCCCGTTTTTTGCACTAAGGAGACTTGGCATCAGGGGCGATGGGCTTACCCACAATGCCGAAATAAATGAAATTTTGAAGCTATTTTGGCCGGGATTTTTAGGGGCGGCTGTGGCTCAAATTAACCTCTTAATATCAAGAAACTTGGCCTATGTATACTGTGCGTCGGCGGTGTCCATTCTGTACTTCGCCAACAGGGTCGTGGAATTGCCCCTCGGTGTCTTTGGAATAGCGATAGCAACGGTAATTTTCCCGGATATGTCAAAGTTGGCAACGGATGAACACTCCAGGAATGAACTCAATCGTGCATTCAACCACGGAATTTTTACCTTGCTATGGATCCTCCTTCCTTCGGCAGTTGGCTTATATTTGATCCGCAGAGAACTTTTAAACGTATTTTTCGAATGGGGAATCTTCGGTTCGGGGGATACGGCAAAAACCGTCCCAATACTGGCGATATACTGCCTAAGCATACCATTCCTGGGAATATCAAACTTTCTGATCCGCAGTTTTCACGCCCTGAAAGATACGAAAACTCCGGCCAAAATCGGCTTATATATCCTGGCCATGAACTTCGCGCTTACCATCACCCTTATGTACCCATTCGGAGTTGAGGGAATGGCAGCAGCGACGACTCTGTCGCTGATAATCCAAACGGTAATGCTGTATCACAAGCTATGTACCCAAAATTCGGTATTTCGACTTAACATAGGCACTTGCAAATTATTAGGGATGGTACTCGGCTTGATCGCCGTGTGCTTATGTGTAAAATTGGGCCAATCGATAACATCGAAGTCTCTGAGTTACAGGCAACAAAGCCTCCGTATCATTTTGATATACGCCCCCCTTGCCGCAATGAGCTACGTTTTAATATCAATGCTTTCAATAAAATCTTGCAAAAAGCAATAATTTGCTCATTCCTTTATAAAGAAATGGCAATAATTTCACGCAATAGACCGAAGATTAGCATATTCACCCTGGCAATGATAAATTTTGCCGCAATCGCTAGCGTGCGAAGCCTGCCTTCCGTCGCCCCGTATGGGTTTTCGCTACTATTTTTTTATACCCTGGCAGCCTTTTTATTTTTAATACCGACGGCACTTGTTTCCGCGGAATTAACTGCGTCATTCCCCGAAGGCGGAGGAATTTATACGTGGGTTTCACATGCCCTTGGGCAAAGGGCGGGTTTCTTTGCCGTGTTGTTACAAAATATAAATAATTTTCCATGCTTCCCAATGGCGCTATCATTTGTGGCGGGCACGGTTGCCTACGGCATTTTTCCGGAACTTACGGAGAGTCGTCCGTTTACATTGGCGGTGATCCTGACCATGATCTGGGGAGGCACGCTTATTACCCTGCGCGGAATACGCATAACGGGATTGATCAGTGCAATCGGCAGCGTACTTGGGACATTTTTGCCCATATTGATGATAGTCATTCTGTGCATATACTGGCTTCTAAGCGGCCATCCTTCGCAGATAACCTTTTCTACAAAAACTCTTTTCCCCGACCTCTCGAGTCCGAACAACATATCGCTAACCCTAGGGGTACTGCTAAGCTTCGCTGGCATGGAGATGTCAGCCAATCACATCAAGGATGTGGAAAATCCACGGAAAAATTATCCGCGAGCAATTTTTCTCGCCACTCTCATGATTCTATTTGTTTCGATCTTCGGGTCCCTGGCCATAGCAATAGTCGTTCCCAAGGAAGAGCTCGTAATTCATGCCGGGGCCACGCAGGCCCTTGCCCGATTTTTTGCTGAATTGAATGTCAGCTGGCTAACGCCCATAGTGTCGCTTTTGGAAACATTTGGCTCCATAGCGTGGTTTTGTGCCTGGGTTTCAGGACCGCCGCGGGCCTTGCATTCCACGGTCAAACACGGCCACCTGCCCCACATTTTTCACAAGCTTAACGGGCGCGGCATGCCAACGAACATCATGCTTGCCCAAGCCATTATATCGACAATCCTGTCCCTCGTATTTGTTTTTGCCGAATCGATAAGTACGGCGTTTATAATTTTAGCCGATTTGACTGCGCAATTTCTCCTCCTGATGTATGTGCTAATGTTTTTAGCGGCGATAATTTTAAAAATCAGGCATGGGAGGCGCTCAATAGCTGTCCATAGCAGCCACGGAGGAAAAATTAGAACAATTTTCCTATCCACCATTGGATTAATCGTAAGCTTAGTCAGCTATGTCATCGGATTTTTCCCTCCGAGTGGAATCGGCATCCAAAGCCCAACGATGTACACCTCATGCATAGTGATCGGCAACATAATAGCATTTCTGCTTCCATGGCTACTGGAGGT
>JAITOW010000058.1 GCA_031289835.1 Puniceicoccales bacterium
CTTGGGAACGAATTTTTCGCGGCGAAAGCTCAAGCAGCCATCACCACCTTTCCCGGCATTTAAGCGTATATTTTTTACTTCGTCAACGAACATTTTAGTTGATAGGTGCTAAACAATAGTGTGGCTTTGTCAAAGGTTTTATGGGGTGGCACAAAAGTTACGGAATACCCCAATTTTTTGTTTGTTTATAAAAATTTTTATTTATTCCAAACAAAAATTGTGTTTTTGTGAAAAATATTGATTGACCCGATTGGTAAAAAGTGAAATAAATGTATCCCGTGAGCCTGAAGTTCAGATGGTTAGTTGCCCTGTTGCTATGCTTAATTTTCATTGGATGTGGCAAAGAGGAGCCTAAAAAAGATCGCAAAGTGCTCATAATTTGCACGGACATCGATGTTACCAGCCTCAATCCACACATCGCTTCGGGTTTGGGTGCTCCTAATGTATTCAATGCCATATTTGAGGGATTGGTTGTGCCCGATCCTGAGACCTATCGGCCACTTCCCGGTGTTGCCGACAGGTGGTCGGTTTCGGAAAATGGGAAAGTTTACGAGTTTCATTTGAGGGACAATGCGCGGTGGTCAAACGGAGACCTGCTCAATGCAGAGGACTTTGTCATTTCTGTCAAGCGTGCTTTAAGCTCAAAATTAAGCCATCCCAACGTGGAGATGTTTTTTCCGCTGAAAAATGCGGAGAAGTTTTACAGGCGGCAAGTCAGAAATTTCAACGAAGTTGGGATTCATTCCTTTGGCAAACACACTCTGCGAATAGAGTTGGAAAATCCACTAAATGCGTTCATATACGTAGTCATGGAACCGTGTTGGTATCCTCTAAACGATGCAGTTTATGAGTCGATCAACAGATTTAACGATCGGAGTGATTTTTTCCCTAATATCATCTCAAACGGCCCCTTTATGGTGGTCAATAAAAGAACCGATAATAACGTGGTTTTGGAAAAAAACCCCTACTATTGGGATTATGAGACAACGAAATTGGACGAAATTAAGTTCATTGTTGGATTCAGTATAGAAAGGAGTTTCAATATGTTCAGAAATGGTAGCGTCGATATCTGCATGTACAATCCCCAAAGCGCTTACTATTCGTCGGATCTAATTGATGAGGAGTGCATTAAATCCGAGATTCGTCTCGGATGTTTTTACCTCATACTCAACACGAAAAATAAGCCATTGGACGACAAAAATGTCAGAATGGCGCTCAGTATGGCGATTAGGAGAAAAACATTGCTCGATTTAATGTCCATGACTGGAGATAGTGCCGCATATAGTTTGATCCCAACATTAGGTCCCGATTACAAGGCGTCCATGATGTTCAGTGAAGAGCAAGCTCGTGCCCGTGAATTACTAGCCATTGCCGGTTACAAGGATGGTGAAAATTTTCCAAAGATACGGTTTATTTGCAACAACAGCAGGAGGCAAGATATGGTTTGCTCGTTTGTGAAGAATGAGCTGAAGGACATTCTTAACGTCGACGTGGATATCGAGTATGTTAGGAGGGATGATTTCATGTCCATGCGCAAGGAAGGAGATTTTGATATTTGTTGCGGTGATTGGTACGGCGATTATCCCGATCCGGAAAAATTTCTAAAATTGTTTACCGAGAAAAGCCAGCAAAATTACTCCAAGTGGCACAGCGACGAATACGATGGGCTTTTGAAAATGGCTTATTATATGCGCGATGATAAGGAGCGTTTGCGATTACTGAAGAATGCCGAACAGTTGCTGATGAGTGATATGCCGGTAATTCCACTGTATTTTGAATCCAGCTTTTATCTCATGAAGAAGAGGGTTAAGGGCTGGGACTCGAATTTATTGGATCTTCGCCAGTGGAAACTCATAGACGTTGAAGAGGAATGATGACTTACTAGTGTATTTTCTCCGCTTTACGCTGAAGAAATTTTGGTCCAGATCGATATTTGTGTAGACGTAGCTTTCATACTGGTTTGCATCCAGGTTGACGAAGCACATGTTCAATGTATCACCGCTTTTCAGATAACTTTCGATGGTGCTTCGCTCATCGCTGCGGATGGCTGCAATAACGAGGAAATTTTTATATTCCCTTGTGATGTTTTTCAATACTTTGAACAGTTTGCTTGGGGTTACTGTTTCCGTTGGAATTTTTTCAAATTTTGAGCAGAGGTTGTGGCGATGTTTACTACATAGCAAAATTTTATCATATCTATTTTGGCGGACGTATTCCAATATCCGCGCAAGCATTGCTTCACTTTTTCGGAAGCGGTCGATGGCGGACTTTGTTAAAACCAATATGCGCACAACTGCCAAAACTTAATCTTGTATTGTTTTGCAATAAAAAAGTATGCAGAAATTGGGGACATTTTTATTTTCGTTGAAATTTTAAAAATGTGGGTACTATGGCGTGGTGAAAGGCTGGGTATGACTTGTCCAAATATTTTTTCATTTTTTGCCGAAGCACGGGCGAATGATATATCCTTCGTCAATTCACTGTTTATGGTGGTGGTTTTTTTATCCATCCTCGGATTTTGCGGGTACATGATTGTTCGCTTTTGCAAGCGCGGAAGCTTTGTTGGGAATCATACGACCGGAGATGGAACGAAGAAAATCAAAATTCTCGATAATAAATTTTTGTACGGGCGGAAGTACATCACGCTGGTTGAGTGCTGTGGTAAACGTCTGCTGATTCTAGTCAACCGGGATGATGCCGTGAAATTGAGCGAGTGGGAAGTTGGTAAAAATGAAGCTGATCGATAGTCACTGCCATTTGGATGATTTTTACAACAATGGCGAATTGGAAGCGGTGCTGGCACGTGCCAATGGCGCCATGGTGGAGCATCTTGTTGTAATCGGCACATCGTCGCGTGATCTCGAAATCAACCATCGCTTGGCGGAAAATTTTACTAGCATCGATTACACCGTCGGAGTGCATCCGCTGTACCACGGTGATCCCATCCCCGATTTTGGGCCCTATTTCACTGCGAGTAAGCCCCCCGTGGCGATCGGCGAGATTGGACTGGATTACCATTCTTTGCCGCCTGATTCCCGCGATGAGGTCATAGCGGCGCAAAAAAAGCTATTTGTTTCCCAGTTGCAGATCGCAAAAAAGTGTGATTTGCCGGTTGCGCTACATTCCAGGGAAGCCTTCGATGATACGTTCGCTTTGGTTGAAGAATCTGGAATAGATGGAGACAGAATTTTGTTCCACTGCTACGGGTACGGCACCGAAGAAATGCGCACCATAAATGAATTTGGCGCATGGGTATCTTTCTCGGGAACAATAACTTACAAAAATTCTCAGGCGCTTCGTGGGGCCTTGAGTATTGTGGAAAAGGATAGGCTTCTCATCGAAACCGACTGCCCCTACTTGGCACCAGTTCCGTATCGTGGGAAAAAAAATGAACCATCATTTTTGATGCATACTGCCCGATTCATCGAAGAATTTTTCACCGATGAATGCGGGGACATTTTGGGTAAAATTTTTGCAAACACGGTTCGGTTTTTTCGTCTAAAAATCCAGTAGGACCAGGCCTTGAATTTGTCCCTCCGCAATGAACAGAAGCTTCTCCAGAGGCTTAGTCCGGCGATGTTTCAGTCGCTCAACATTCTTCAAATGAACGTGATGGATTTGAGAAACCTTGTCATCGGGGAGTGCGGGAAAAACCCGGCCGTTGAGTTGGTTGAACCCAAAAATTCATCCTGCGCGGATTACGATGCAATTCTCAGCAATGTCAAAGCCGAGCAATCCATGGAGGAATATCTTTTGGAACAGATCCTGGAGTGGACGGATTCCAGCAAAAGTATTTTGATTTCTCTCCTGAAAAATCTCGACGAAAGGGGTTTTTTCGCCGGGAGCGTTGATTCAATTGCCACCGAACATCACGTTGCTCCGGAAGTAGTTAGTGGTGTCCTCAACGCATTGAAGACTCTTAAACCATATGGCATCGGTGCTGAAAATTTGGCGGAGGCGCTTCTGATTCAGATAAATAATATTTCGTCCATTGGTGCGGTGATGAGAGCCAAGGCGGAGTGGATAATCTCAGCGCATCTCGATGATTTGCTGCGCGGATCTTTGAAGAAAATAGCCAAAGTGGCGGGTGTAACCATGGAAGACGTAAAAGTCATCGCAAAGTTCGTGAGTCGGTTACGCTTCGCGCCACTGTCATTCTTCGCACACGATGTTGCCCTAGCGATCATTCCGGATGTGAAATTTTTCAGGCGAGAGGATAAATGGATTATAGATGTAAACGATACCTACTATCCGCAGCTCAGGTTCAGCGGGATATATAAGGATTTGCTCGTGGGGCGCTCCGATCAGGCGACAGTGAAGTATTTGAAGAATCAAGCCAGGAGTGCTCGTTTGCTAACAAATGCCATTTTAAAGCGAAAGGAAACCTTGCATAAAATTGCACAGTCCATCCTCGCACATCAGATGCAATTTTTTGAATACGGGCCAAAATGGTTGAAACGTCTATCCATGCGTGAGGTAGCCGAAAATATTTCGGTGAACGTTTCCACCGTTAGTCGAGCAATTTCGGGAAAATACGCGGAGACACCCCATGGGGTGCTCAAATTACCCACGTTTTTCGAATCCGGTGTGGATGATTGCTCGGCAACGTTTATCAAGTCTGAGATGAAGAAATTGATCTTGAATTCTAGCGAGCAACTCAGTGACCAAAAAATTGCCGAAATCCTCGGTGAGCGCGGGATCAATGTCTCCAGAAGAACCATTGCCAAGTATCGGCAAAAAGAAAACCTCCCCAATTCGAGAATCAGGAAGATTTACTTATATAAAACGGAACGAAAGGCATATTAAAACACTGGCACGATGGTATTTCCTTCGCAGCATTTGGCAACGAAATTATTTCCGGTACCCCAGATCCCATCGTTGACCAAAAGCTTGCATTTGAAACCTCCCATCCCATTACATTTATCACATTCAAATGCCCAGAACCTCGCGTTTTTGTTTTGCATTGCAATGCCCTTATCCCAGCTCAAGCCACACACCCAGCCCCTCTAATGTAAAGCGTACCGCCGAATCAGATGTCCGTTTCGGCTAATACCCTAGTTAGCCACAACAGTGACCATTTTTGCTGGAATCATCGGCTTTGACATGCTCTATTCGAGCGTTGCCACAGGCCGATATGGTTCCGCCGCTTCCTGCCGAAGATGCAGCTGATGTACTACCCGATGAACTTTTTGAACAACAACAATTTTTTGACATATTAAAAACTCCAGTTTTAATTTTATGCGAAGATTGTAACATTTTTACAGAATATTTAAAAGAAAATTTTTAAAAAATTTATCATGTGCTAATCCTTGACTTTCTTCCGCGACTCAATTACTGCATGAACCATGTCTAGGATGCGCATTTTGATGTCGTTATTTCTGTTGTCCTGCGCCCTGTGTGGATGCGAGTCCACCGAGGAAGCATATAATTCGAAGCTGCCATGGGCACGTCCGGCCGCCTGGGATGCCGGGAGGCAGATCGATCAGACCGGAAAAACCTCTTCCAAGGCGCCGCCGTCGCGCAGCCCTGGTCGCAATCCCTAGGTTTTTTCACCGTGACTTTGTACGTGGTTGCCACTCCAATCGGAAATTTGGACGATATTTCTCCGCGGGCCATTGAAGTCATGCGCGCCGTCGATTGCATAGTTTGCGAAGACTCGCGTGTAAGCTCGAAGTTGCTGAACAAGTTTGGCATTAATAAGCCGCTGTTTCCGTACCGGGACGACAACGAAACCCAAGCCTCGGAAAAAGTTTTGAATTTTTTGAGGGAAGGGAAGGATGTGTGTTTAGTTAGCGATGCCGGCACGCCGTGCATAAGCGATCCGGGGTTCAGGCTCGTGCGGGCCTGTAGGAAACAGGGCTTGAAAGTGGAGTCAATCCCCGGACCATGTGCTGCAATAGCAGCGCTGTCGATTTCCGGACTACCCACGGATGGGTTCCTATTCGTCGGATTTTTGCCCTCGAAGAAGTCGGCTCGCATAAATTTTTTTAAAAAGTATGTTGATTTTGCGTATACCTTAGTTTTTTACGAGTCTTGCCACCGAATCGACAAATTTTTAGCTGACGCCCATGAAATTTTTGGCTCGGAGCGCACCGTTTGCGTCGCAAAGGAGCTGACCAAGCTCCACGAAATGTTTTTGGTCGACAAATTGTCGGCTGTGTGTGAAAAAATGGCGACTGCTTCAACGAAGGGCGAATTTGTGGTTATTGTTGCGCCTTCTCGCTTTGCCATGTGAATATTTCTTGCATAAGGTAGATCTGTGTGTTAGCTGAGACTTTGCTATGGCCTCAAAATCTAAGGGATCCATTTCGAATATTGGGAAGCTTTTGCCGGCGCCAATCGATAGTTTGGCGGACATCCATGCCAGCTCACATACTGCCACCACCGATTGCCCCAGCGAAATGGGGACGGTGCAGGAAAAATTTGATGAGATGCACGGAAAAAGCTGTCCAAAATTGACAATTTGGCAGAGAATCCAAATTGCGCGCCACCCAAACCGCCCCTATTCGCTGGACTATGTGGGGGATATTTTTTTAAATTTTCAGGAGCTGCACGGTGACAGGCTATTCGCCGATGATCACTCAACTATCTGTGGAACGGCCATGTTTGATGGCATGCCGGTGATGGTGATTGCCCAGCAAAAGGGCAGAACGACCAGGGAGAAAATTTTTCACAATTTTGGTTCACCGAATCCGGAGGGATATCGCAAGGCATTGAGATTGATGCAAATTGCCGCAAGATTTAAACTGCCGATTGTAACGTTTGTTGATACCGCCGGCGCCTATCCCGGGGTTGGTTCCGAGGAACGCCACGTTGCGGAAGCGATCGCCGTTAATCTGCGCGAAATGGCCACAATGGGCACGCCGATCATATCAATTATAATAGGGGAAGGTGGTTCCGGTGGGGCGCTTGGAATTGCCGTTTCCGATCGCGTTCTCATACTGGAAAATGCGTACTATTCCGTGATCTCTCCGGAGGGCTGTGCCGCCATTCTGTGGAAGGATCGCGCCAAAGCTCCGGAAGCCGCCGAAGCCCTGTGCCTGTCTCCGGAAAAGCTGTTGAAATTTGGCATCGTGGAGGAGGTCATAGGGGAACCACCCGGTGGTGCGCACAACGATCAAAAAGCGGTTTCACATGCGGTCAAAGAGGCTTTGGGCAGGCATCTGCGCGAGCTTTTAAAGATCGAGTCCGTTGATAAATTGCTTTCTGCCAGGTATGCGCGCTTTCGCAAATTTGGCATGTTTATTGAGGGCAGCGGCGAAAAATCAGAGCCAGCGCCATGAGGTTTGGTCGTTTAATCTTGCTTCTTTTCAATATTTCATTTGCTACACTGTCCTGTGTTTTAATTTCGCGCCTATGGCACGCAAGGAAACAGGAATTGCATATGTTGAGCCGGATAGAAGAGTTGGCTGAGCGGCAAAAACGCTTATCCAATGAGTTTGAATTGAAGCAAGACTACATGCGGCGAATGATCAGCGATGGGGATTTCATCGATCAGATTATCCGTGAAAAAACTGGCCTTTCGAAGAGGAATGAGGTGATTTTTAAATTTGGGGATTAAATTGATATGGACAAGACTGTAAAAGAGATACGCATGCGCTTCTGTGACTTTGACCAGGGCCATGTTTTCAAGTTTTGGGAAATCTTGTCCGAGGACGAGCGAATTAAGCTACTCCAGCAGACCAAATATATCGACTTGGAGTATTTGTCGGAGATATTTCGTTCCGTCCTGCATGAGCGCCGTTCGGACCACGATTTTTTGCTAAATATACAGCCGGCAAAATTTGTAAAATTCCCGAATAGTGAGGCCGATTGGCTGAAGTGCGGGGATATTGCCCATGTGGGTGCACAAAAGATTCGCGAGGGGAAAGTGGCAATTTTTACCGTTGCTGGCGGCCACAGCACGAGGCTGGGATGTTTAATACCAAAGGGAATGGTGCCAATCACACCGATAAAAAAGAAAAGTATGTTCCAGGTCTTTGCCGAGAAAATACTTGTTGCTGAAAAGAAATACGAACAAAAGTTTCACTGGATAATTTTGACAAGCGATAAGACTCACAACGAAACCATAGAATTTTTTGGAAAAAAAAATTCCTTCGGCATCGAAAATGTCCATTTTATTAAGCAGGGGTTGATGCCGGCGATTGATTTCGATGGCAAGATCATCATGGAAGCGCGTGATAGGATTGCCATGCACCCCAATGGCCACGGCGGCGCGTTGAAGGCGTTGGGGCAGTCCGGGATGCTCGCTATGCTTGAGAACGCCGGTGTCGACACGGTGAGTTATTTTCAGGTGGATAACCCCCTGGTGCGCTGCATAGATCCCTATTTGATCGGTATTCACGTAAAAAATCAGGCACAAATTACGTCCCGCATGGTGAAAAAACTGTATCCCGAGGAGAAAGTTGGTGTTTTTTGTGAACATGGCGGCAAGATGCATGTCGTCGAATATTCCGATTTGCCGAAGGAATGCGCCATGGCCCGGACCTCGACGGGGGAGCTGCAATTTTGCGCCGGTAACACCGCCATACACGTGTTCGATGTTCAGTTTATCAGGCGCTTTAATGGGGATGATATTCAGTCGGAGATCCCCTATCACATGGCGAAGAAGGTAATTCCAACCATAGACAATCTCGGTGAGCCTTTCACACCGAATGTCTCCAATGGGATCAAACTCGAGATGTTTATTTTTGACGCGTTTCCATTTGCCGATCTCAGCGTCATCGTCGAGAGCGATCGCAGCGAAATATTTAGTCCGCTAAAGAATAGTGAGGGCATGGATTCTCCGAAGACTTGCAAGCAGGACCAGCTGCGATTGTTTGCCCACTGGCTGCTGCAAGCGGGAGCAGACATTCCGACCGATGCCACGGGACTTCCTCCCTTTGACATAGAAATCAGCCCCATGTTTGCCGATAACGAGAGGGACTTTATGAAAAAATGGGAGAAATTGGAAAATAAACCGGCGATTGGACCGGGGCAGTACATAGAATGATTTGACAGAACCCCGTACTTCTTGCAGACTTTCCCCATGTCTGATGTTGATGGATTGATGAAGGATACAGGTTTGCTGGAAAGTGCACACGGAAGTATCCGTGAATTTTTGAGCTGCGATTCTCTTCCAAGTTGGGCTCGCGATTCCGTTATCGAGTTGCTCGAAAGGAAGGAATACGCCGAGCTCAATGATCGTTTTTTTAAAACGTCGGAGTTTGGTACGGGTGGGATTCGTGGCCGCACGGTGGGCAAAGTTTTAACGAAGGCTGAGCTGGGGAATTCGAATTCAGACATTCCCGAGCACGCGTCGGTTGGTTCGGTTTTAGTCAACGACTTTAACGTTATCCGCGCAATCGTGGCGTTGTTCAGGTACTGTAGAAGATACTTGAAGGGCACGGGGTTATCCCATGAATTACCGTCCCTTGTCATTGCCCATGATACTCGTTTTTTTTCGGAGCATTTTTGCAAATTATGCGCCTCCACGTGGCTTAAATTGGGTGGCCATGTGATGATTTTTGACGGACCGCGCTCGACCCCACAGCTAAGTTTTTCCGTTAGGCACTTGCACGCTACCGCCGGAGTGATGTTGACCGCAAGCCACAATCCATGGCATGACAACGGTTTTAAGGCATATTTTTCGGATGGGGCACAGATGGTCGATCCACACGCATCCGGCGTGATCGAAGAGTATAATTCGGTGACATTGGCTGAAATTGTGCAGTTTTTGGGAAAGGACCTTTCGAAGGTCGCCGTTTTGGGCAATGATGTTGATTTTGCATATCTTAGGGTTGTGGAAGAAACCGTTTTGGATAGCGACTTGCTAAAAAATTTCTCGCCCACGGTGGTTTTTACCCCCTTGCATGGTGTGGGAGCCATATCGGCACAACCTCTCATGGAAAGGCTTGGCATCGAACACAACGTTGTTGAATGCCAGAATGACTGCGATTCTAGGTTTAGCAGCGTGAAGTCGCCAAATCCGGAGAACAAGGAGGCACTAAAATTGGCCGTTGAGAGAGCCAGAGCATTGAAATACGACATCGTGTTAGCAACTGATCCCGATGGTGATCGGGCCGCAGTTGTGGCGAAAAACAAGGGCGGAGAGTTTGAATATTTTTCTGGAAACGTTGCCTGGTCCCTTCTCGTGGACTATCGCCTGTCAAAACTTAGGGAATTTGGCATTTTGAGCCCTCAAAACGGAGGCAAAGTGGCGGTCATAAAGACATTTGTAACCACACCGCTCATCGCCAAGATCGCCAAGGCTTTTGGCGTTAAATGCATCAACACTCTGACGGGGTTTAAGTGGATCGGCGAAAAAATGGAGGAGTACGAGCGGAAGTTACTGTCTGCGATTCGGAGTGGCGGCGGTTCTCTGGATTATAACGCCACTTCGGTGGAAAAGAGGCGAGAGTTGCTCTCCAAGTATTCCACATTTTTTGCCTTCGGCTGCGAGGAGAGCTACGGATGTTTGTCCAGTGACGTTGTGCGCGATAAAGATGCGGGTTCGGCGGTGCTAATGCTCTGCGAATTGGCGGCGTATGCCAAAAAGCGCGGGATGAATTTGTGTGAACTTCGCGACGAAATGTTCCGGAAGTACGGGTACTTCGGAGAATCCGTTTTGAATATCTACTACGATGGCGCGGACGGCGCTGAAAAAATCGCCAATATTTTATCGAGTTACCGCAATTCTCCTCCGAAATTGGTTAATGGTGCCCGTGTTGCAAAGTTCACCGATTTTAAGGTGGATCAGCTTTTTGACGCGGATGGCAAAAAGATTCCCGTGCAGGAGTTTTTCTTCATTGAGCTAGAAAATGGCTGTAAATATGCGGTTCGGGCAAGTGGAACGGAGCCGAAAATAAAATTTTACATGTTTTGTGAAGGAAAAACGTCCGGAGATTTGGATTATGACAGGCAACGCGTTGAGGCTTTGCTGGGTGAAATGAAGTCACGTTTGGAACAGGATGCCAATGGGCGGGCAAAATTTCATGCTTGATGCAACGCTTCAAAGTTTGTAGCTGTATGGCATGATTTTTGATGGCAATAAACTGCTCCTCATTGCGGGTCCGTGCTTGTTGGAAAGTGAATATGTCGCCTTCAGTGCGGCCGAAAAGTTGGTTGAAGTTGGAAGGAAATATCCGGATCTCAACGTGGTGTTCAAGGGATCGTTCGACAAGGCCAATCGTTCGTCCATACACAGCGTCCGTGGCCCGGGGTTGAAGGAGGGGCTGAGAATTTTGTCGTTGGTTAGGGATCGATATAAGCTTAGAATTACAACGGATATCCATTTGCCGGAGCAGGCCAATCCCGTGGCCGAAGTTTGCGACCTTTTGCAAATTCCCGCATTCCTGTGTAGACAAACCGACCTTTTAACTGCGGCTGCGCGAACAAACAATGCCGTGTCCGTAAAAAAGGGGCAATTTTTATCTCCCCAGGAGATGTATCACGCTGTGCAGAAGCTGCGCGAAGCCGGTGCCAGGGAGATCATTCAAATCGAGCGCGGGTCAAGTTTTGGCTATAACAACCTCGTCGTCGACATGCGCGCATTTGATATTTTGAAGCAAAATGACTGTCCGGCTGTCTTCGATGCGACTCACAGTGTGCAGCTTCCCGGCGCTGGGAATGG
>JAITOW010000023.1 GCA_031289835.1 Puniceicoccales bacterium
CGATGCCCACTGTTTTCATGGAGAGAAAGTGGATCTCAGCGCAAAGACGGTCGTTACCATCGACGGCGGCTCGGCTACGAAAAAATCTCCCATTGCCCGGGCGATTTCCAAAAAATTTAACCTGCTTTACTTGGAAACTGGCGCTATTTACCGCACTGTGACCTATGTTTTGATGCAGGCTGGCATCGAGCCCGCAATCGGTGACGAAGAGAAGGTTAATAAGTTCCTAGCCAAGGCAAAGTCTGAATGTTTTGTCGAAGATGGCATAGTGCAATTTATCGTAAACGGTGTGCACTTGGACGCGCGGGAGCTAAGGTCCCGGGAGATAAACGCCAATGTGGCAAAGTATACGTCAACTTTTAGGTCAATTCATGATTTTTGCACAAAATGCGCCTTGGAAGTGTTGAATTTAAAGGAATTTGCCGAGCGCAATGGCGTCGTTGCGGAGGGGCGCACATGCGGAATTTTCCTATTCCCCGATGCCGATGTGAAGTTTTGGTTTGTGGCACCGGCCAGCGCAAAATTGGACTTTCGCCTAAACATTGAAAAGGAATCGGACGATCCGATCGAGCGCGATAAGCTCGATTCTTCGAGGGCATTTTATGCGATGTCAAAGCCGGAAGAAGCCATAACAATTTGGACATCATCGCGCATGATGGAAGAAAATATCGCCATGGTTTCCGCTTTTGTTGAACAAAAGCAGGATATTAAGGCGCATTCTCGCCGGGATTGATCGTCTGGCAAATTTATCTTTTATTGTCCCATAATCTGGCTAGAGTTTGCCGATGAGGATAGTTGAAAACGTTGTCATAATCGGCAGTGGGTGTGCGGGGCTGACGGCTGCGATTTACTGTGCGCGAGCCGACCTTAGTCCACTTCTAATAGAGGGTTCACAGCCCGGTGGACAGCTGACAACCACGAGCGAAATTGAGAATTTTCCCGGGTTTGTTGAAGGAATAAGTGGCTTTGAGTTGACGGATCGCATGCGCAAGCAGGCTGAACGCTTTGGGACACGTTTTTTATCGGATAGTGTCGCTTTCGTCGATTTTTCATCGGATGTAAAAAAAATAACCTGTGAAAGTTTTGCGGTTGAATCGCGGGCCGTCATCATTGCCACTGGAGCCGCACCTCGCATGATGAATATTCCCGGAGAAAGGGAGTTTTTTGGTGGCCGTGGGGTTAGTGTCTGCGCAACGTGTGACGCTCCATTTTTCCGAAAAAAAGTTGTTGCCGTTATCGGTGGAGGGGACTCCGCCTGCGAGGAAGCATTATTTTTATCGACTTTTTGCGAACGCGTGTTTACAATTCACCGTCGAGATAAATTTCGTGCGTCAAAGATTATGGCTGACAGAGTATTGAGTAATCCTAAAATCACCGTAATGTGGAATTCGGTGCTGCATGAAATTTTTGGAAGCGATAGGGTCCAGGGGGTGAGGATTAAAAATGTTGGCGATTCTCTAATTTCTGAGATCGGGTGCGATGGTGTATTTTTGGCGATTGGGCACATTCCAAACACGGCTCCGTTTAAATCTATTCTTGCAATGGACGGCGAAGGTTACATCATAAGCACTGGGGAAAGCTTAGTTGAGACTAGCGTCAGTGGTGTTTTTGTGGCAGGGGATTGCTCCGATAGGAGGTTCCGGCAAGCGGTCACTGCAGCTGGAATGGGTTGCATGGCAGCGATTTCGGTGGAACGTTTTCTAGCCAATGGGGGGTTAATATGAAAAAATGTCAAATTTGCGGCAAGCCAGCCACGGTGAATTTTACGCAGATTATAGATGATGAGATGAAAAACATCGATCTGTGTGATGAATGTGCGGCAAAGCACGGCTTATTTGAGCAAAATGGCTCTCCGCTGTCAGTTTTAGCGGCCCTTGGGGAGGCAATGTTTGGCAGCATTCAAAAAGATATGGCTGCGAGGGGTTTGATCTGTTCGTCTTGCGGGTGTACGCCCACAATTTTTAAGGAAACTGGGCGGCTTGGGTGCAAAAATTGCTACAAAGATTTAAATCCTCTGATCGAAAAAATAGTTGAAAGCTCCCAGAAAGGGATGCGACACATCGGCAAACAGCTGCACAGCCATTCTGAATCTGAGTGCACCTGCGGTACAACTAAAAGTCCTCCAACACACTCGGGTGCCTGTGAATGCAACTCTCCCGAGTGCAAGCTGGATAAGTTGAAACTCGAGCTTGAACGAGCCATTACCGAGGAGCGGTATGAGGATGCCGCCGTGTTGCGCGATGAGATAAAAAATGTTTGAAGTGATTTACAATGAGTGAATTGTGCAAACTTTTATTCCGGAATGATCAAACCTCCGCTTCCATGCCGATTGTCGTCAGTTCTCGCATAAGACTGGCGCGTAATCTGAGCGGTTACAAGTTCCCCCGCCATGCTACACACATGGAACTATCCCGGGTTGGTGAAATATGCAGGTCAGTTTTGGTCGGTTGCAAATTGTTGAAGGAGCCGAAAATTTTCGCCATAGACGGCTTGAGTGCCACGGAGCGATGCGCACTTGTGGAGGCGCATCTGTGCAGCATTGAACTATCAAAGAGCGAATTTGGGTCAAGTTTGCTGGTTGCAAATGACAACTCCACGGCTATAATGTTTAACGAAGAAGATCATCTGCGCATACAGGCATTTCGGCAAGATTTGGACTTCAAGTCAATGTGGCTCGCCATAGGCGAACTCGACGACTACATCGCCCATTCCATGGATATTGCCTACGACGATAATTATGGATTTTTAACATCGTGCCCCACCAATGTCGGAACCGGGATGCGCGGTTCGGTGATGTTGCACTTACCGGGCCTTGTTGTCACCGGCCAGATCAATGCGGTCATCAGCGCCATGCAAAAACTTGGCTTTGTTGTACGTGGGCTATTCGGCGAGGGAACCAGCGCTTTTGGAAGCATATTCCAAATTTCAAACCAATACACCCTCGGGATGTCAGAAATTGACATCATCTCGCGGCTGTACCAGGTCATCATATCCGTGATCGCCAATGAGGAGCTCGCGCGCAAGTGGCTGCTTAAAAACAGAAATTTGCTGGTATATGATAACATTGGCCGTTCGTTTGGACTTTTAAAGTGGAGCTATACCATGGGTTCCGAGGAGGCGATCAGGCATCTTTCCAACATGCGCTTAGCAATAGATTATGGTTTTTTGCCTCAGGCGTGGCGTGCGGGGCTGGATAATTTGATGGTTAATGTTCAACCGTCGCACATTCAGCTCGCAGATGACAAACAGCTTTCCGTCGAGGAACGCGATATTCGGCGAGCTATGGTAATAAGAAAATTTTTTGAAAAAATTCCCTCGTTGAAGTTTTAAGGGCACAAAATTTTTCCAATTATTTCGGATTAGGTCTTGCATGGATGCACTTTTAGCTGCATATTTTGCCATTTCTGGAGAAATGGCTGAGCGGTCTAAAGCGCCTTCCTGCTAAGAAGGTGGCCCTTCAAAGGGGGCTCGAGGGTTCGAATCCCTCTTTCTCCGCCATTAAACTTTGCCTACCCGCGAAAAGTGTAAAATTTGCGCTAACTGGTCAGCCAAAATTTCACTCGGAAGTTTTCAAAATTTTTAAAAATGCATCCTGAGGAATTGAAACTTTTCCGATCTGCTTCATGCGCTTTTTGCCTTCTTTCTGTTTGTCCAGTAACTTGCGCTTGCGAGTGATATCGCCACCGTAGCACTTTGCCGTAACGTCCTTCCTCAGAGCCCCCAAGGTTTCCCGTGCCACAACATTGCCTCCAATTGCCGCTTGTATCGCTATTTTGAACAATTGTTTCGGCAAAATATCTTTCAATTTTTCGCAAATTTCACGTCCGCGGGACATGGCCTTTGACCTGTG
>JAITOW010000048.1 GCA_031289835.1 Puniceicoccales bacterium
CAGCAAAAATGTGCTATTGCCCGAACTCAGGAAGAATAATTTGCTGCAAAGTGTGCCGGAATCGCTGATCGTGGTGTTGAATACCTTGCACCTCGTTCACCCCGAGGGTACACGTTTGATCGGAGTGGAAAAACAGTCCGATGATTTGATTTTTGAAGCGGAGTTTGATTCCAGGATTGATGGAAAAATCGTTACCGATGCCTGCGAATACAAGCTGCACAATTACCTTTCGCCGGAAAGATATAGCCTCGATATCCTAAAAATTAAATCGTCAAGTACGAAATAGGGGGAAAAATTCTAGGCAAAGGTGCCCTGCGGGTAAAAAATAGTAAAAATTTTGGCCGAGTATTGATTTACTCGAACTTTCCCGCTAGTTTCAGCGAATGCTAAAATTGGCCAAGTTGGCGGGATTAACGGCGGAGTACAAGCGTGCGCTGCTATTTCCGTTTTTTAAGAGGATTTTGCGGTTGGAGGGCAGTGTTCGAGGCAAACATGTGGAAATTTTTGTAACCCGTTCGACTCGAATTCCAACAAACATGGTTGCGCAAATAAAGCTGAAAGAGGACAGCGATTTATATTTTTCTGCGATGCGAAAAAGGTTTGGAGTAGCTTTGATGAAAGCACTGGGCCGGCCAATAGTGAAATCTGGAGATGTGATCTTGGACAGAAAAATCATTTTCCTGGCGGATGATATCAATTTTGCCGGGAAGGTTTTCGAATACGATGAAACCAAGAACAAGTTTGACGCACTTTGGTCCAGTAAGTTTAGCAGGGGAATTTTGGTGATTGGACGATCGAGCATCTTTTACCATGAGCCTGCGGGTATTTTGACCCAAAAAAAACGCGAACGTTTTATTGTTGCCATCGATCTATTGTGCGATTTGTATGACATACTATACTTTTATAGGCACAAAATTTCATGATCGAGCACGCACTTTTGTTAATATTGCTGGTTTTCCTATCGCTTAGCTTGCATCGTTATTTTAGCTTGAAATCGGATTTCATAAAAACCGATGTGGCACTGAAATTCGAAAAAGAAAAATCTCTGCTCGCCGAGCAAGCTTTTCGGGAGAAGCTTAATTTGCTGAATGCGGCCGAGGAAAGGTTGCGTGAAAGCTTCAACAACTTATCCGCAAACGCGCTGAAGAGCAATAATGAAGCTTTTATTAGTCTTGCTAAAAACGCATTTTCCGGGCTTTCTAAGGAAGCGGAAGCCGAATTTAATATTGCCGCAAAGCCGATATATGAATCGCTGAAACTTTTTAACGAAAAGATTCAGAAGATCGAAGATCAGCGCAACGCATCGTACATCGAGTTGAGCGAGCAGCTGAAACTGATGGGGCAGGCAAGTTTGGCCCTGAAAATCGAGACTTCTAGCCTTGTTAATGCTCTGCGTAAGCCGGAAGTACGCGGTCGTTGGGGAGAAATGCAGCTTAGGAGAACGGTTGAGTTGTCGGGTATGATGGAACATGTTGATTTTGAGGAACAGGAGAGTGTTAGGTCCAGCGATGGGCAAAATTTGCGCCCTGACATGGTAATAAATTTGCCGAATAGCCGCCGCATTATCGTTGATTCCAAGGCCCCGCTGTCGCTATATCTCGATGCAATCCAGCAAAATACCGAACAGGAGAAATCGAATATGCTGCGGACTTATGCGTCAAACATTCGCAAACACATCGAGCGCTTGGGATCAAAAAATTATTGGGATCAATTTTCAGCTTCCCCCGAGTTTGTTGTACTTTTCCTTCCCGGCGAAAATTTTTTTAGCGATGCGCTGAAGGAAGACCACAGTTTGATCGAATTTGGTGTTTCGAAGCGCGTGATTCCGGCGACGCCAACGACATTGATAGCGCTCCTGAAAGCCATTGCCTATGGTTGGAAACAGGATAAGATAGCCGCCGAAGCAAAAAATATTGCCGAAATCGGCCGCGAAATGTACAAGCGTTTGCGGGTATTTTTCGATCACTTCGACAGGGTGGGAAAATCCCTATTAGCCAGTGTGAAGTCGTACAATGAAGCCTCAATGTCCGCCGAAGCGCGCCTAATGCCCCAGGCCCGCAAGTTCGAAAAATTTGCCCCCGAAATTCAGTTGGCGGATAACATGTTCCACATCGATACCCAACCAAAGCCGACGTCACTCAGCGAAGAGGAATAGCACCATATCCACACTTTTTTCTCGGTTGTATGCCTCTCCATTTCCTTTAATTGCAGGCCGTTACGAATTTCAAACTCAGAATTTAGCCAAAAATTAAAATTTCAGGGCCAGTTCTTTGATTACCGAAACTTGATCATCATACCTGCTTGTCGTTTCCGCGAGTGCATCCATGAGCGCCAATTGAATGTCGAGCAAACGATGCAAGGAATAGCGGTTCACGCTGTCCAAAAGCTTGCTCAAGTACCAGGGATTTTGTGAAAAAATATTGCATGAATTTTTTTCAAACGCATTGACATTAAGCAACTTAGCTAAATTTTCCAATTGAGTCTTCGAAATCGACCTGTCTAGCTGGATTTTGTTGCTGTCCACGAGGGCACGCAGCTGAATCATCAGTCTCGTGCGGTTTTGCAACCCGGCAATCAGCGGCCGTGCTTCATTCACAAAGTAAAAATATCGTCCAATGGCGTCCAACTTTTCATCGATGCTAGGTGAGTAAAATTTTTCGATCTGTTGGAAAAATTCGCCACTACTGGACGGGTCGACGAGCAGATTTACATCCTTATCGGTGATCGTATCACGGTCCTGATAAATGTAGCTAGCCAATTTTTCCAGCTCAAATTGCATTAGGCGAGTATCTTTGCCGATGAGATTTTGCAGCAAGGCAACGGCTTCATTCGTAATCTTAACCACATTTTCCGCACACACATCCCTAATAAATTCATCAAAATTTTTATCACTTATGTCCGTAACGTCGTAGCACTCAGCAAGTTGTGATAATCCTTTAATTAATTTTGTGCGCTTGTCAACGGGATGTGCCGAGATTAAAACAACGCCATCATTGAGTTTTTTTACCGTGTCCAACAGAAACGCAACGCTATTTTTTACCTCCTCCGATTCCGCACCACTAAAAAAATTGACCCCTCTCACCCAAACGTTGTTCGTTGGCGCAAACATCGGAACCGTGTTCAGTGATTCGCATAATTTATTTACAAACAAGCGCACATCAGATTTTTGCTCACAATTGAAGATTTCACCATTTTCACAGTACGTGTCGTACAAAACGCGCGCGCGACGATCTACTAAAAAATCGTCGCTACCATAAACAAACAATACTTTACAGTTTACAGACACTTTTTATTTCTGCTCGCGCAGTTCAGCGGGCGTAATGTCATTCATCTTTCCGGTAATGAACTCCTTCATACGAGCATTAGCCTCGTTGATAGCATTTTCAATTGCGCTTGCGGATGCTCCCGATGGAAAACTTAAATCAGAAATAACTCCATCGCCGTGCACACAAAGCTTAATTCCATCCTTATTGTAATTTTCTCTGTGTCCGGGGAGTTCTTTCTGCAACTTCTCCATCTCGTCTTTCATTTTTGTCATGTTTTGCAACAGTTTCTCCATGTCTTCCATTTTGCTTTCCTTTTTTAGCGTTATAAGGTGGGACCACAATCCCCCCTGAAATTATCATTTTGATGCCATCACCGACGCTCATATCCAGCTCGATGATATCTTCCCGTGGAACCATCAATAAAAATCCGCTCGTTGGATTTGGCGTCGTTGGGATAAAAACATTCATAACATGTTGGCCCGTTTTGCTTTGAACCTCGCCCCCCGTGTCCCTGGTCAAAAATCCGATGGCATAGGAATTTTTGCGCGGATATTCGACGAGTACGGTTTTGCTGAACGCCGCCATATTGCTCTCGCCGAAGGTCTTAATAATTTGTTTCAAACTCTTATAAATTGTGCTAATAAAGGGAAGTCGATTGATTACGCTTTCGGTCAATTTAAACAAAAATTTGCCAAAAAAATACCGCGAAAACCATCCAATTATCGTGATCAAAATCAGAACAAACAGCGTTGATATGGTGTTAATTATTACAGCGGCGGGTACCTTGTCGCGCACGCTGATGTCCAGCCAGTAAAATAAAACCTTGCTCGCCGGCTCGCCGATATAATCGAGCATAAAATTTACAACCAATATGGTTATGCTGATTGGTAGCAGGATTACCAACCCCGTTAAGAATGAATTTTTGAGGGACTTCAACATAGCATCAAAGCGTATACTATAAAAATTTATGCGATCAATGCAAGATTTTTTGTAAATTATGGAATTCTCACGCTATTCAGGACCCGTTTTGCGATTTCCTCGCTGGTAAAGCCATCGGCCACTCCGCGGTAGGTTGGAATTATTCTGTGGCGCAAAACATCGAGGCCGATATCTTTGATATCCTGCGGCGTAACGTATCCTCGCCCCTGCAAAAATGCCCATGCGCGGCCACATTTGCTCAGAGCCAGGCTTGCCCGTGGAGAGGCTCCATTTTCTATGATTCCATCGAGGCCAAGCCTGTGTTCGGGCTCGCGGGTTGCATGCACGATGTCGACGATGTACTCCATGACCTTTTCGTCGATGTATATTTTATCTACGATTTTTTGCGATTCCAGGACCTGATCAAGTGTGATGATTGGCCTTACTTCCGCTTTACCCACGATCGACTGGTGCGTGTGGAGGATGCGCAATTCCTCGAGTTTGCTCGGGTGCTTCACCTTTAATTTCATCATGAACCGATCGACTTGGGATTCGGGAAGTTCGTATACGCCATCGTGGTCGATTGGGTTTTTAGTGGCGAGCACCATGAACGGGTTTGGAAGCTTGAAACTTGTATCTCCGATGGTAACTTGCCCCTCGCCCATGCTTTCAATCAGTGCGCTTTGCACCCGCGCGGAAGCCCGATTAATCTCATCGGCGAGCACAATATTGGCAAATATGGGGCCTTTTTTCGTGGAAAACTCCAAAGTCTTCTGGTTGAAGACGAGCGAGCCCAAAATATCACCGGGTTGAAGATCGACGGTAAATTGTATCCTTTTAAATTCGGCTTGAAGCGTTTTGGCAAGTGCGTTTACGGTTAATGTTTTTCCGATTCCGGGAACTCCTTCGATCAAAATATGTCCATTTGTGAGCAATCCGACGATGAGGCGATCAATCGCGTAGCGCTGCCCCACGACGGCACGCCCGATTTCGTCGCGCAATAGGGCAACCCAGTATGAATGCTCACGCACGGCTGCGTTTATGTCCTGCAATTCATGGACCATGAACCCCTGGTACCAAACTTCACTCGCGTCTGCAAGAAAAAGATTTGGGAACTTGAAACATGAAATGAAAACTTATCTTACAGATCGATGTTGTAATTCAATCTTATGTTGTCGTCTTCTCTGTCAACTAGGGATAATTCGAAGAATCTTGTAAACGAGCCATTGTGTATGAATATAACGTGGTTCTTCGTAGCATGGGCCGGGATGTGGCAAATTTCAGCGCAACGTGCTGCAAAATCGGCATCGAGCTGTGTGTTTGCTTTACTGGACTTAACTCCATCAACCACAGCGGGAATTATTAGAGGGAAGATTAACAATGATCCCAGGGCGTAACCACCAGCCCGTCCCGCAGTCGACGTATGCACTAGATTTGCAACTTGAGCCGAATCCGCCGTTGTTGCTCCTATATTATCATTATCGAGAACAAAACACCTATCCGAATTGTTAACTATCGTAAATTGCACAACTTTATATCCTTTTGCGCAAATATCACGATCAAAGTAATATTTTGTCTTGGCGGATGAAAGCGCCAACGCATACACCTTGACATTCGCACCGTTTGCATTTTGGGGAGATTTTTGAGCGCATAACGTAGCACCTGGCTCGTAATTTAATGATTTAAAATCCTTTGGTTGATAGCTTGCACAGCCCGATAACATTACGGACAATGCGACCAAAAAGTATATGCTCTTATTGAAGTTTTTCACAATGAACTACGTGTAGCAAAACGGCTAAAAAGATGTCAATGGCAAATTTTTGACTTTTTTAAATATTTAGTAAAGCTCAACAAATCGTTGAATGCCAAGCTCATTTTGCGGCGAATTAGGTCCTCGACTTCGCTCGAACGGGGCTTCCCGGTGCGCACAAACACGGCCTTAATCCCGGCATTTATGCCCGCCAATAGGTCGCTGCCCTTGTCTCCGACCATGTAACAAAATTGCCGATCCAAGTCGTATTTTTTCGCCATTTCGCCGATGAACCGCGGCGATGGTTTCCTATATATCTGGGCGTCGTTGGGACCTTCCGTGGCGATGCAAACATCCATGAAAATCTGGCCAAGACCGATTTGCCTCAGCATTTCTTCGTTGCATCGGTTGACATCTTCCAAAGTTAATAATCCTCGGGCGATTCCGCTTTGGTTGGTGAACAAAAACAAATCATAGCCAAGCTTGCGCAGCGTTTTTATGGCATCGGTGGTGCCCGGGATCAGCGCGACATCCGTAGGATCGCGCAGGTATTCTCTGTCCAAAATCAACGTCCCGTCACGATCGAGAAAAATTCCGCCCCTGGTGTTCATCGGTGAAATTTTAAAATTTCTTCGGGCGTGGCGACGGCCGTACCGCGCTTACCCACAACTACACCCGCCGCAGTGTTGGCAAAGTGCATGGCGTCGTACGCGCCATTTTTTGCGGCCAGGGCCATTGCCAGTGCGGAGATCACGGTGTCCCCTGCTCCGGAAACGTCGTACACTTCACGGGCAAACGTGGGTATGATCCGATCAACTTCGCCGCCGATGCTGAGCAACATGCCATCCTTACCCAGGGTTATGACGAGCATTTTAGGAGCATATTTTTTGTAAATTTTTTGGCAAATTTCTTCGATGGGATGCTCCTTTTCACCGGATAAATCGGCCAATTGCGCCGCTTCCAGCCTATTTGGAGTCATGACATCGACGCCGCTGAATGGTATTTTGTTGCTCGGTTTCGGATCCATGGCGATGAATTTGTGTTTCCCATGGGCATAATTTATCAGCCGCTTGACATTTTCACCGGTGAATGTTCCCTTGTTGTAATCGGAGAGGATGATGGCATCGCTTCCGTCGATCTTCGATTCAATGTACTCCAGGTCGTCGCCGTTACCGAGTGTGTAGGTTGATTTCTTCCGTTCCCGGTCGATGCGGCATAGCTGCTGGCCACGCACAACGACACGCGTTTTAACGATCGTATCCACGGAACTTTTCACAAATCGCCCGTTGAAGAGTATGCCTTTGTCGCTGAGGATGCTGCGCAATTGTGTGCCCGCGCGATCATCCCCGATTGCCCCGCATAACTCCACGTTTCCGCCCAGGGTGATCGCGTTTAGCGCCACATTCGCGGAGGCGCCGGGGGTGTAGGTTTCGTCCTCGACGGCGACCACAGGGACGGGTGCTTCCGGTGAAATGCGCGTGGCATCGCCGATGACATAGTGGTCCAGCATAATGTCGCCGATCACAAGTACACTGAGCCCCCCAACGCTGTCCAAAATTTTACCTAACATTGCCGCAGTATAATACCCGCATGGCCTCCAATGGCAAATAAAAATTTTCCGTGCCATGAAAAGTTCACCTCACCGTCCCAAAGGCCTTTCTTATCTTATTTTTTCCTTGCATCGGTGAAAAATTTTTATACGTTTTCCTAAAAATAGAAAGGAGATTTGGGCATGAGATTTCT
>JAITOW010000062.1 GCA_031289835.1 Puniceicoccales bacterium
CGTGCGAATCAGAATTTTGCCCTATTCTCTTAGCTTTTCGCATTTCAATGGCAATGGGTTCGTATTTTTTTAGACATGATTGCCAAGCCTGCCGTATATTTCTGCGAGGTGTCGCAGGTACTTGTCAGTGTCGAGCTGCTTCAACATGTCGAGTTGCTCCGTAACCATCCTCCAAGTCCAATTCCCCGACGTCATACTCGGGGTATTCATCCTCGCTTCCGAGCCAAGATTTAGGATATCTTGCATCGTGAGCACGAGTAAATTTGACACCGATTCGAACGATTTTTTTATCAAATCCCAGGTGATGTCGGAACAATCCGTCCGCAAATATTCCCTGGCACAATTTTTCGTTGGCAATGATTCAAACCACCCGCGAGTGGTGTCATTGTCGTGTGTTCCGAGGTAAAGAACACTGTTTTTTTCGTGAAAATGCGGCAAATATTTATTGTCCCTTTGCCCATCGAAGGCGAAATGCAAAACATTCATTCCCGGGAAGCCAGTTTTGGCAAGAACCTGCCTAGTTCCCTCATCAATTTGGCCCAAGTCTTCCGCAATGAAGCATGACATTGGAAATGTTTTCATCACCTTTTCGAAAAACTCCATCCCGGCGGATGGTACCCATTTCCCATTCGCTGCAGTTTTTTCGGATGCATCGACCTCCCATGTCGCTTGAAATCCACGAAAATGATCCAGTCGAATCACATCAAACAACTCAAAATTCCTCCCCAGTCTGTCCATCCACCACCCATACTCAACGGTAGCCAAACGGTCCCACTGGAAAACAGGGTTGCCCCACAGTTGACCGTTTTGCGAGAAAGCATCGGGGGGCACTCCGGCTACAATGCTCGGTTCGCCGTTTTCCTTGATCTTGAATAGCCAATGATTCACCCAAACATCCGCGCTATCAAGGCCAACAAAAATCGGCACATCACCTATTATTTTTATGCCTTTTTCGTGCGCATATCGCCTGATTTCTGACCATTGCTCGAGGAACACCCATTGGAGAAATTTATGTAATTCGACGTCCAAGTTGATTTGCGGGAAAATTTTTAAATTCCCTCTCGCCAATTCTGGTGTTTTAAATTCCTTCGGCCATTTGATCCATTCCTGATTGTTGAACTTTGCTTTTAAAGCCATAAATAGCGCATAATTGTCGAGCCAATGGGCCTCATTTTTGCAAAATTTTGTAAAACTTTCACACCTTTCAGCGCATTCGGAAAAGTTTTCATATGCCCTGGCAAATATCGGCCAATATGTGCAATATACGGCGCCGTAATCCGTCTTCGCCCTATTCAAAGACCTTAGCGGTTCGATGTCTGCCTGGCCCAAATATCTATCGCCAACAAGCCTTTGCAAATTGATAAAAAACGGGTTACCGGCAAACGCGGAAGCTCCCTGGTAGGGCGAATCTCCCAATGTTGTCGGTGTAAAGGGGCATACCTGCCAATATGACATGCCGCAGGATTTTAAAAAATCGATAAATTGCTTTGCATGGTCATCGAAGCATCCGATGCCCTGCTCGCTCGGCAGAGAAGTGATGTGCAGAAAACACCCAATGGCACGTTTGATCTGTGAACTTTGATTCATACTATCTTTGGTAAACAGGGCCAGTGTAGCGAATACTTAAACATACGCAAGCGTAAAGGTGGAGGCGCGGGTCGGAATTGAACCGACGCATAGAGGTTTTGCAGACCTCAGCCTTACCACTTGGCTACCGCGCCACCCAGCGGCCACTAAAATTATTGAATCGGAATTTACAAGATAAAAATCCGCAACAACAATGGTCATTGTGACGAAAAACTCCACAAAATTTGGCAATTTTTCATTGAAGACCAATCACATCGACTTGAGCTCACGTTCAAGCAGCAAACTGGCTTCGCTCGGCGAAAGGTTTTGTATGGCCGCATGGGAAATTTTCCTGTAATCGACGATCACCTTCGAAAACGGCTTTGGAATGCAAAATTTATCCCAAGTGTTTAGGGTCCAGAAATTTTTGTATTTAATTGCGATCAAAAACACGTCCGCCTTTGAACGAAGCGCGAGTACGGAAACGCCATTTTTAAATTTTTTTGCCGGGCCACGGGGCCCATCGGGTGTTATGGCCACATTTGCTCCCCGTTCCAATTTTTCCTGCAATTCGTTAATCGCCGATGTTCCCCGCCTTCCACTCGATCCGCGAACACTCCTGATCCCTACCAGGGAAAAAAATGCGCTAAGCCAGGCTCCGTCGCTCGAAGGGCTAATCAGCCCGTACATCGGCAAGTCACACTTTAATAGTGTGCTTAACTTCCACATTAGAAAAAGATTTTGATGCCAAAATACCATGATCGCCGCATAATTGTGCGTCTTCAAAAATTCCTTCGTGCATTTAGTTGGCCTGATCCGAAGCGTGCTAGCAAACATTCTCATGCATAGAATGAGCGGATACAACACCGCTTTCCTCCAGCCCCGCAGTCTGTTAACCTTAACATTTTCCGTCATAACCTAGGATAAATTTTGCTCCCAACGGGGGAACAGTATCACGTTTTCGGTGACCGTTTTGTTCCATAGACAGCTGCCAAATTCGAGGCTATTCCAGGTTACTTCAGGGGTCGCACCGAGTGAACTTAATATTTTTGGTGCCGTCGATGGCATTACCGGGGCGAGTAGCAACGTTGCCAGCCTTACACTCTCCGCGGCCGCAGCTAATACGGTTTTCAGCCTCGCTTGATCGCTACTTTCTGGCGACTTCGCCAGCTTCCATGGCGCATTTTGCTCGATGAATTTATTAGCGAAACTTATGAAGGCAAACAACCTTTCCAAGGCCGTGTTAAACGTGAGAGTCTGATATTCTGATAAAACACCGCGCTTCGTTGCATTCCACAGTTCGCGCAACTCTCCAAGTGCAGGGTCACCCACGTCAAAGCCTGGAACAATTCCCTTGCAATAGCGGTGCAACATGTTGACAATGCGGCTCAGAAGATTCCCGAGGTCGTTCCCCAGATCGGTTGTGTAGCGTGTGACGAATCTATCGTGATTGAAGTCGCAATCCTGTCCCACATTCATTTCGCGCATGAGGTAGTAGCGAAACGGGTCGGGACCAAACTGCTTGATATAGTCAAGAGGATCAACGATATTTCCCGAACTTTTCGACATTTTTTCACCGGACAATAGCCACCAACCATGGGTGAGAAGGGTTTTGGGAAGTTCATAGCCGAGGACATGGAGCATGATCGGCCAATATATGCTGTGGGCGGGCACGAGGATATCCTTTCCGATAATGTGATAGTCAGCCGGCCAATGGTCGCCCAAAATTTTATCACCGAAGTTTGTGCCGGAAACATAATTTAGGAGCGCGTCGAACCACACGTAGGTGACGTATTCCTTGTCAAATGGAAGCTCGATCCCCCATGATAAACGTTCCTTTGGGCGCGATATGCAGAGGTCGTTGATCGGTTCTTTCAAAAATTCGAGGACCTGTTTGGCACGGAACTTCGGGTATACAAAATCGGGATGTGTTTCGATGTGGTCGATCAGCCACCGTTGATGCTTTTTCAGCCGAAAAAAGTAATTTGTTTCCGTGATTTCCGTGACATGTCCGTAATCGGCCGGCCATTCACCATCCACTTTGTCCTTTTCCTGAACAAACCTTTCCGCGCTCAAGCTGTAAATCCCCGTGTACTCGGCCTTATAGATCTCGCCGGCGTCGAATAATTGTTGCAAGCACTTCTGAACAAAGCTCCTATGATACTCATCGGTCGTCCTTATGTAATGGTCGTAACTTATGTTCAGGGTGCTGCAGAGCGCCTTGAAATCATCGGCAACCTCATCGCAAAGGGCCTTTGGAGTAACTCCGCGATTGATTGCACTTTGTTCAACCTTCTGACCATGCTCATCGAGACCGGTCAGAAAATACACATCCTTCCCCGATAGGCGTGCGATTCGCGAAATAACATCGGCCAAGATTTTTTCATAGGCGTGGCCAATGTGCGGTCGCCCGTTGGCATAGTCGATCGCAGTTGTAAGGAAAAATTTCTTCATTTGTGCAGAATCTATACCTCACCCCACGAATTTTCAATGCGAATTTTGGAAAAATTTTGACAGAGGTACCATTCCTTGCCCCATTGCAAGGGCTAAAATGCTTTTCGTTGGCATGCTTGATTTGATGGCATGTTTAAGCTCTTCGGAGATCATTAATGTTTCAAAGACTGCCCTCCTTCCCCGGGAGTTTTCCTGTGAAATGGCGTCGTTTGGCACCAATCTTTGTGCAATTATGCAAACCACAGCTTCGGCCAACATGTTTTTATCGACCCCGAGGTCGAGCAGGCGCGGAATGGCGTTGACAGCATCATTTGCATGTAAAGTTGAGAAGATGGTATGTCCGGTCAATGCCGCTCTTACGGCTAGCTCAGCGGTTTCACGGTCCCGTATCTCTCCGACGAGAATTATATCTGGATCATGCCGCAAAAACGAGCGCAACACACTGTCGAAGGAAAACCCAATGTCCGCGTTAATACTGCTTTGTGAAATGCCATCGACGATGTATTCAATCGGATCTTCGCACGTTAGAATTTTAATGTCATCCCTGTTAAGTTCGTTTGAGATGCTGTAAAGCGTAGTAGTTTTTCCGCAGCCGGTTGGACCAGTTAGCAGGGTAATACCCCTGCCATGCATTATTTTTTCCAAATTTTTTTCGAAAACACTATCGCTTTTACACAGCTGGTGTATGTCGATGATATTTTTGTTACTCTGCAGAACGCGTAATACCACGCTTTCACCAAACTGCGTTGGCAGCGTGGATATGCGGAATTCTACGCTACTGCCATCGATCCGTTGGACAAAGTTCCCGTCCTGCGGCAGGCGGTATTCGGCAATATTCAGATTGGCCAAAACTTTCAGGCGTCTCATTACCGGTCCGCCGATATCCTTGTTCACCGCCGCATGATCCCTTAGCATTCCATCGACGCGGTATCGAATGGCAAAGTCTGATTCAAAAATTTCAAAATGAATATCAGATGCGTCCAGGTGGACGGCATTGCAAAGTGCGTCATCGACGAACTTTATAATAGCCTGCTCGTCACCATTCATCGTGTTATGGTGGCGATTTTGTCGCCCATCAGGACGTAGGTTTCGATACCATCTCGCGTATTCACCAAGAGATCATCGGAGAATTTGACCCTATGCCTTTCGAAGAGCAAAATCACCGTCGATCCACCAAATTGAAAATACCCCTTTTCGGTTCCTTTTAATACCTCCTGAAGGGGCGTAAATGTCTGTTGGATCGATCCAACGCACGTTGCTCCGACTTCAACCATGAGGACTTCGCCACAGGATTTTGTCTTTAAAATTGTGGACATTCGTTTATTTTGCAAGAATGTCGCAAATCTGCCCTTCATGGCAAAGGGATGGATGGATGAATATTCTCCTTTTATCAGGTAAGTTCGCTGGGGCACGCAGTCGACCGGGAAGTGGAAAAAATGGTAGTCGGTTGGACACAGCCGCGAGATCAGCATGCTGCAATTTCGAAATTTGTTGGCCAATTTCGAGTCTTTGGCCAAAGCTTCCACGCTTATCTGTTCCCCTTTCACAAAAAATGGGGTGGTGTTTGCGATCGATTCAAATGCCAGCATCCTTCCATCGGTGGGGGCAACGATTGTGTCAGGGTCCGGTGATATTGGCCTAGCACTAGGTTTCAACTTTCGGCAGAAAAAATCGTTAAAACTTGTGAAATCGTCGACTTTTTTTTCCATCGAATCCGTCTTGATGCCGAACCTTTCTATGAACGGTCTAATTTGCTTTGCGCTCAGAAGGCTTTTGGCATATCTTCCGTAAAGAATGGAGAAAAATTTCCGTTTGATCAGCGCCGAAAGCGTCAGTCGACCGAGCGCATTGCAATAGGCAAAAGTTAGAAACTTTTTTCCAAAAATCGCTTCGTGTTCGAGTTTGTTTGTGTACCTATTAAAAATCGTTATGTTTTGCATGTGTACCACTATATATTTTGTTCCATAAAAATCAATTGAGTAAAATGTTATTTATTCTTGAAAAATTTTTTGTAAACTTTTCCCATGCAATTTCGTTTTCTTGCTTTAAATGGGGATGGGGAAATCGTCAATGGAACCTTATGGGCCAGGGACGAGGATGCCGCTCGCGGAGAGTTATTGGACAAAAACTTCGACGTCAAGCTCATGCAGCATGTTCCGCCTCTATCCGCCCGAAGGAGAGGTGGTACTTTTTCGCACCTCCGATCATTTTTTGCCAAAAGACGTTTTAGCCAGGACTGGAAGGCTCAATTTTTTCAGCAAATGCACGCCTTGCTCAATGCGGGTATCACCATAGAACAGGCTGTTTCGATAATTGCGGATGGGTGCGAAAAAACTTCCGCTGAATACGCCATTTTCAATGGTTTGTTATCAAAAATCTGCACCGGCAGATCGCTATCTGATGCAATGTCGGCATTCAAAGATAAGTTTTCCTACGCGGAAATCAATATAATTCGTGCGGCCGAGCACGTCGGACAGCCACAGCGCGCCATAGGGCATTTGTGCGAATTTTCGAAAACCCTATCCTCCGTCAGACGAAAGATTGTGTCGGCGATGGTATACCCGTGCATTGTGCTCATAGCGGCTCTGTGCGTACTGTCGATTCTGAGCGTGGTCATTGTTCCGCAGTTTCAGGCGATGTTTTTCACTCAGATGCACCGTGAACTCCCGTTACTAACGCGGGGTGTAGTGTCAACGTGCACATTTTTTCGGGAACACATCCTGTTGTTTTTAGTCCTGCTGCCCACTGCCATTTATTTCCTAAAATTTTTACCGAAATCGTGGAAAGATAGGTTTCACCTTCGCAGGATACCGATAGTTTTTTCATTGGTGCGGGAGTATAACATGTATCTATTCACAAGCGCGCTCAGCATGCTGTTGACGTGCAAGGTACAACTGCAAGAGGGCTTGGATATCGCCAAGAACGTCGTCTTTGACGAAAATCTCCTGCATAACCTAAACCATAGAATCGAACGCATCAAACACGGCGAATTGATATCAGACGCCTTGGGTGGAGTTTTATCAAAATTCGCCGCGGGGCTTGTTCTAGCGGGTGAACACATCGGTTCCCTCGATGCATCACTGGCGGAAATATCGGAGTCTTACAAAAACAGTCTCCTGGCCAGATTGGCGCTGATAACAACGACAATCGAACCGGCACTCATAGTGACACTGGCCATCATAGTGGGGATTGTAATAATTGCCATCTTCCTGCCAATGATCGACATGATGGAGGGAATAGGCGTGTATTAGTTGTGAGGCTTCCTGCGCCACTTCTTGACAAAGTATACTAGCATAGCTCCGGCTGCGAACAAAAAAAGCGAGTAAAACTGGCCCTGGGATAGCCCCAAAATCTTTGGCATATCGGTCTCCCTGTAAACCTCCGTGGCTATGCGTGCAATGGAATACCCTATCAAAAATTCGCCCGTTAACTGCCCCTTCGATGGATTCCTCGAAAGCCAAAAACGAAGCTGAACGTATATGAATAGCAAGAATCCTTCCGCAAATCCTTCATAAAGCTGAGAAGGATGTCTAGGCAAAAGTGTCAGCGCATCCAGGTCACTCTGCGGAAAAATGATAGCCCACGGAACATAGGAAACTTTACCATATAGCTCACCGTTCACAAAATTCGCTATTCTCCCAAGAAACAAACCCATGGGAGCAATGGAAGAGCAAATATCCCCCAGTTCAAGGATACTGACCTTGTTTAGCTTGCAAAACAGCCACATGGCCAATGCAACTCCTACGAATCCGCCATGGCTCGCCATTCCCCCTTCCCAAATCCTAAAAACGGACCGCGGATCCCTGATAAATTCGCTCAAATCGTACATCAACATGTAGCCGAGGCGGCCACCGACAATTACTCCGATAATTGCGTAGGATAGGAAGGAAATGTTTTGATCATGCGAAAGGGATGACCGCTCGCGATTTGAGTACATGTTCATCATCCAAAGTGCGATCAAAAAGCTAACTGCGTAACATACCCCATACCAGCGTATCCCTTCAACATGCGACGACCACCCATTAAATTTTATGAAAAACGGGTCAATGTTATGGACAACATGTGCAAGCATCGTCGAAATTCCTTAGTCATAATTTTTAAAAAATCTTGCATTCTTGCGTATGCAGAAGCAACCGATCATGGAAAGTAGCGCGAGGAACGCCGCAATATTGCCGATACATGAAAACGAGCAGCCACAACCAAGCAGCAAATATCCTATAAATGGAGACACAAAGCTGCGCATTCCGACGAATGCCGTACTCGCACTCACGTACTGACTGAGCTTATCTTTGTCCACAATCTTCGTGACCCAAAGACACCAAATCACCTCGCCACCACCATACCCTATCCCCATGAAAATTGCAGATAAGGATAGCATAATTACATTCGTTGAATTAAAGAAAAAAACAAACTCGAGCAACAAAAATAAATCCACGACGATGCGCATTTGCACAAGCGATAGCCTGTCGAAAATTTTTCCCCAGAGAATGGAACTCGATATGCGACAAATGTACGGAATTGTCGATATGATCAGTGCCGTTGCAAGGTTTGAAATATTAATGCCATACTTCTCATTGGCCAAGTATTCCGCACGCAAAGGCAGTGTCATTTGGTTGGCAACACCGGTCAGCATCATTATGATGAGTACCGTAAAAAACAATTTGTCCTGCCAAATTATTTTAAAATTCGATAGCAGCGAACTGTTCTCCTGGTGGGGTATTGGCCGCGAAGGAATTTTGTAAAATGCATAGGCTGCCCCCGCCGAAGCAACCGCAATAATTAGCAAAATTAGGCGGTAATTCTCCAGTCCAGAATCGAGGATAAACCCTCCAATTGGGGAAAAAAGCGCCGTTGCCACCGGAAGTATCATCAGCGCATGGGCCAATTTGTAGCCACGCTCCTTTTTGCTGTAATTGCTACCGTAAACGTCGGCCATGAGGGGGATGTATTGTTTGAACAGCACCCTAGCCATGGCTATCGGGATGAAATACATCCAAAATGAACGTGTGCAAACACTTACCAGTAGCATGCCCACGATCAGAGTGAAGTAAAACATACAAATTTTTGTCGCGGGAGTATGCGTCAGCTTGGAAGCTAAGCTTACCATTATCGGCGCAAATAGCAACCCGGCAAAACCGATGGAAGATAATACCGCTTTGCATATGTTCGATGCATGGAACACGCGTATGGCAATTAGAAGGACGAATATCTTAAACCCTCCTTCGAGAATACCTGTGAAGAAGCAGCGTACGTTATCGTAAATAAATGTCTGGCGCGAGCGTTCGGTGAGAGAAAGTTTACTCCACATAACCGTATCATCTCTATTGTCGCCGTTAAGTTTTACAAGAATCTTTTCTATGTCCTTCCACCGCGCTGCTTTTGATATAAACTGTAATACACAGAGTTTGTTCGTTGCTCAAGTTCCTGGGGTGTCCCCTCCTCAACTATGTTTCCTTTTTCGATGACAAACACCCTGTCAACGATCGACATCATCGTAAACCTATGCGAAATAAGAATTGCGGTTTTGTCAACAATTAGGGCTTCTATGGCTTTGTGTATGGCGTGCTCGCCGTTTGCGTCGAGCGCCGATGTGGCCTCATCCAGGATCAAAATGGGAGCGTTCCTCAGAAAAGCCCGCGCCAAAGCAATTCTCTGTTTTTGTCCACCGGATAGCCTCATGCCACCCTCGCCAACATTTGTATCGTAGCCACCATCAAATTCAACAATGAAATCGTGGGCATACGCCTTCTTCGCCGCTTCAATGACCTCGGAGTGCATTGACCCTGGGGCACTCCACAGTATATTTTCGAAAATCGTACCATTTATCAGCGTTGGTGCCTGAGGAACGATGGAAATGTTGCGGCGGAGATCCCGCAGGCGTATATCGCGCACATCGATCCCATCGATCGTAACCTTTCCGCTGGTCACGTCATAGAAGCGCAGAATCAGGTTTATGATCGTCGTCTTACCGGCTCCACTTCTGCCAACAAGGGCATAGGTTTTGCCACGTTTCATGTCGATGTTCACTCCGTGAAGAACTTCGCAATGCTCATCATAGCCAAAGTGTACGCCATTGAACGAAATGTTTGAAATAGTGCCGATTTCGACTGGATTTTGAGGATCCGTTATCTCTTCGGGGCGGTTCAGCAGATCTTCGATTCGCTCGAAGCTGGCCATCCCACCTTTTATTTGACCATTTAACCTCGCTAGCTTTTTGATTGGATCGTAGCTGAAATAAAGGGCTCCGGTGAGGGCGATGAAGACATCCGCACCTATGCCCCGGGAGTAGGTATACGCCATTGCGATTCCAACACCCGCGGCTGCAACTACTTCTATGATTGGGGATGTCATCACGGAATACTTAACCGTTTTCATGACGGAGTACATCACCCGGTTGCACATGGAGCGGTACTTGGACACCTCGGAATCTTCCATGGCAAATGCACGCACCTCCAGAACGGCCGATAGGTTGTGGGCGAGTTGAGTCATGATTCCTTCCGTATCCTTTTGCAGCGCAAGTGTCTTTTTTCGCACTTTTTCGCCAATCAATTTGACGGGGACCACTATCGCCGGAATGGCGCATATGAATATCAGCAAAATCACCACATCCGATTGCTTCCAACACAGGTACACCAAAGCAGAAATAGCTCCCGCCAAGGCCATTGGTTGCTTGATTATTTCCTGGGAAACCTCGATTATGGTGCACTGGAGAACGCTGGTATCGTTCAGCGATTTCGTTATCAGCTCACCGGGCTCAGTTTTTTTAAAAAATTCGAGGGGAAGTCTCTGAATCTTGTCGAACACCATCACCCTAATTTCCTGCAAAATTGCTTGGCCACAATATCCGATGTAATACGCGTTTAGAATTTCGCAGCCCGCCCGCAATGCCATGACCAATATCGGTAAAGTTGCAAATAAAGCCACCGTGAGGGTAGGAATATTTCGTTGGTCAAAAAACGTCTGAGAGGCAAACTTCAGCATAATTGGAATCCCGAAACCGCTGGTAATTCCGTACAAAATACCACTTATTATCGCTATGAAAAGTTGAAATTTTGTTTTTCGCAGCAAGCCGACATATTTCCCGAGTCCCCTATATTTGGCGAATTTACTCTTTGCCTTCGTCATATACACGATCTACGCTTTCAATAAAAAAAACCTTTGCAAGACGTAAATTTTGGCCAGCCTATGATCGGTATGATTCACGGCGTGACCATATTCGGTGCAACTGGGTCGATAGGGACCAGTGCCATCAACGTCATCGGGCGCAATCGTGGCAAATTCAAAATCGTCGGCCTATCGGCGCATTCCAACTTCTCGAAACTTGCGCACATTGCCCGCGAATTCGGTGTGAAAAAGATTGGCGTTGCCGATCGGCAAAAGTTCATATCCGAGCGCGCGGAAAAATTATTTCCCCCAGGAACGGTGTTTTTTTTTGGCGTTGGGGGGAATTGCGAGTTAGCCGTTGATGAACACGCCGATGCGGTGCTCATGGCGATTTCCGGAACCGCCGGCATTTTGCCGACCATGGCAGCCATAGGTGCGCGCAAGACCGTCATGCTTGCGAGCAAGGAAGTGCTGGTTGCCGCCGGAAAATTTGTGATGGCGGAGGCCAAACGGCTCGGTGTACAAATCTTGCCCGTAGACAGCGAACACAACGCGATTTTTCAATGCTTGAAGGATGGGGAAAGGTTTGTGAAAAGGGTCATTTTGACCGCCTCCGGTGGCCCGTTCAGGAACCATAGCCGAGCCCAGCTGGCGGCGGTGACGGTGGAAGATGCGCTCAAGCATCCAACCTGGTCCATGGGGGCGAAGATCACCGTCGATTCCTCGACAATGGTGAATAAAGGCTTTGAAATGATCGAGGCCAAGTGGCTATTTAGCCTAACTCCCGAGCAGATCTCCGCCGTTGTTCATCCGGAGAGCATAGTTCACTCCTTCGTTGAATTCTGCGACGGTTCCATGCTCGGCCAACTGGCACCGCACAACATGGAGTATCCCATAGCGAATTGCCTATTCCACCCCTCCCGGGAGCAAAACGATTCCCGAGGTCTTAGTCTGAGCGAAATCGGCAAATTAACTTTCGAGGAGCCGAATTACGAGCTGTTTCCATGCCTGAGACTGGCGGAAACGTGTTTGCGAAACGGTGGAAACTTGGCCTCCGTGTTTCTCGGCGCCGACGGGGTAGCCGTGGAAGCATTTTTAGCGAAAAAAATAGCTTACCTGGACATATATCGCATAATCAGCGAAACTCTCTCCTCCTATTCCGGCGAGCAAGAACAGACCCTGGAAGCCGCTTCGGAGACCATAACCCGCGCAAGAAACTTAGC
>JAITOW010000024.1 GCA_031289835.1 Puniceicoccales bacterium
ACTACCGTTGCTTCCTTCCGGATCTAGCGGGGTTCATCGGCTCGATCATCGACCGATACCCAACCTTCTCCATTCGATGAATATTTTTTTTTCATGCAAGGTTAAATTTTTTCGAAAAATTTATTTTGGCGGTGAAAATATCTTCCTGAAATTTGATTCGGGTTGTGATTTCTGGAACCTTTCCCCGCTCGGGCTTACGGTGCGAGCGGTGACAAATATCAGCAAATTTCGCTTTTGCGTCGTTTCACTCTTTGATCGAAAAAGTTTGCCAAGGAGGGGGATATCACCGAAAAGGGGAATTTTATCGTGAACTTCTTTGACTTCTTCGCGCGTTAGGCCTCCCATAACGACCGTCCAACCGTTTTGCACAGTAACTTCTGTGCGAATTTCGCGGGTTGAGAAGATCGGTTGGTAAAACCCCGATGGAAGGTGAACAACGTTTCCTCCGGCGACCGCTACGCTCATGCCACCATACTCCATAAATCCCTCAAATTCAGTAACTTTTGGTTCTAATTTCAGGCTAATATTTGAGTCACTTTCGACGATGGGAGTCACGCGCATTTCGACGCCCACGTTGCGCGTTGTGAAATCTCGCGGAGTTCCCGCTGTAATGGTTACACCCGCCGATGTTGCGTTGTTGAGTGACGATCCACTTCCCACTTCCGAATGCGTCTCACCGTAACTTTGTGGGTAACGCAATTCTTGGGCTACGACTATGTTGGCGGTTTTACCGGATAAGACCGTCAGTTTCGGTGCACTCATCAGATCGGAGCCAGTTTTTTGCTCAAGGGCGCGAATCATTAAATTGACCTGTGCACGATCAATAACTCCAAGGAAGCTGCCGAAGGGCACACTTGAAGTCCCGATATTTACTTGTCCGGGCATAGCCGGTGGTTGGTTGTTGATCATGATTGGATTTTGTTGGAGGGGCGGATTTTGTTGGGAAATAATGATTTTTCCGTCCCCGCGCGATGAATTTGAAGGGGCAAATGCTTGGGCTAAAGTTCGTAAATTATCCACATTAAGGTCCGCATTGTTGGTTTGTCCGGTATTTACTTGGGCACGGTTGTTGTTGAATCGATCTGCTATATTCCAGCGAAATGCAAGTTCGTCGAGCGCACCCTGGGTAACTTCCAGGAACTTTGCTTCAATTTCAACCTGCCGCGTTTGGTCATATTTTTGTAAAATGCGTTCGACGCGTTGTAGGTTTTTTAAGGTGTGTGTAACAATTAGTTGAGAGCCATCGAAAGCCAAATTGCTACCGGCAATCGCGTCGAATTCAACTCCCGCACGTGTGAAAAAATTTTTAATGGTGGCTTCTTCCTCGAGGGTGCCGCTTTTAGATTCATTCACATCATCACGATCCCAGTTTTGGTGGCCAGTCAAGCGTATGACCGCTGCCCGTGAAATTGGGAAAAATTTGGTTTCAAGTTGCTCGTGTATGGTCTTTTCATCGCCAATTATAACGGCATCGCACCTATGGTCGCACTTGTAATTTGCCGCTTGACTGACGTAGAAAAGGAGGCGCTCAAGTGAAATATTGCGCAGATTGAGCGTGATCTTCGGTTCATTTTCCGTGCTTGGGCGGAACAAAACGATATTTACACCCTTCTCGTAGGGATTTTCCGTTGCCGTATCATATTTTATCGACAATTCGGTTATCATTTCCACCGCTTGACTTATCGGCAGGTTAATGAAGTGCGCTTGCGGAATGATAATTTTGGCCAATTTGGTTTCAATGGGATTGGCAATTTCTAAATCGTTTGATGGCTTGGTGCTTTCGTCGCAATTTTCGTTAATTTCCCACGTGGCATCGACATCATGTAACATGCGAATCCGCGTGTTCCTATGCTCAGCATTATTTTGATTATCTATGGCATCCCGTATTAGCCCACGTAATGTGCGTGATTTTTCGTCGTTGGGGTAAAGTTTAAGCTGTTTGTCAACGGCATCATAGGCCTCTTCCAAGTCGTTATTTATGAAAAATGTTCGTGCCCGAATGTACAGAAAATCTTGGCTGTTGGATTGTCCGATAGCTGCTTTGGGTTTATTTTTGTGCGGCCTATGTTTGTAAATTCCCAGGGCAGTTCCACAATTTACCAGACACAGCACCAGCGTTACACAAATTATTTGGGCTACTTTGCATTTCATGGGAGAAATTTACCGAAATTTTATAAAAATTGCAATAAAAACAGAATTGCTTGCAAAGTGTGTGTGACATTCCTACCGTCCATGGCATGGATGCAATTTTAAAAAGACATAGTGTTAGGAGTTATTCAAAGGAATCAATCGACGGTGCGACCATCGAGAAAATTGTGCACGCCGGAATGGCGGCACCTTCCGCGATGGGGTCTAAGCCGTGGCATTTTATTGTGATTTCGGAGCGCGACAAAATGAGTGCGATAACCAAAATTCACCCCTATTCCCAGATGTTGTTGGAGGCCCAGTGTGCTATTTTGGTATGTGGAGATATTAGTGCCGAGATTTTGACGGATTATTTTCAGCAAAATTGTGCAGCGGCAACGGAAAATATTTTGATCGCGGCAACGAGCTTTGGGATAGGTTCTGTTTGGGTGGGGTTATACCCGAACGAAAAATATCGCCGTGATTTCAAAAAATTATTCAATTTACCCGACAACATTGAGCCAATTTCCCTTGTACCGCTCGGATATCCAAGTCATGCCATGCAGCCATCAAATCGCTTCGATTCGTCGCGCGTGCATGCAAATAATTGGTAATGGCTGCGATTTATCCAAATAATTTTTAAATTTTTGAACATAATTTGAGTTTCAATGTCTATACTTATAAATCCTATTAGTTAGGATTTTAATTTAGTTTGTTCAAGAAGATTTAGTAAGACAGTGGTTAATGATCGCTGTCTTATTTTTTTTGAAGACTATATTTGATAGCGAGCAAAGCGGTCAACTTTTATGTTTTCACCGATTTTGCTAATCCATTCGGCTATGTACAATTCAACGGTTTGGTCTTGGTTTTTTACAAAAGGCTGCTTGAGTAAACATTGCTCTCCGTACCACTTTGCAAGCTTGCCTTCAACGATCCTTTCGATGGCATTTGCCGGTTTGCCCTTGCACTGATCCGCTGCAATTTCGCGTTCCTTGGCAACATCTTCGGC
>JAITOW010000026.1 GCA_031289835.1 Puniceicoccales bacterium
TAGCTGTGCTTGTACCCCTCTCAACTCGCGCAAGGAGTTTTGAGTTACGAAGTTTTTTCGCAATGCGCTCAAAACTGGTGCCGCCGCTCCTGCCAGCGCTGCCAGCGTTCCCGCTGGTGCTGGTGCTCCTGCTGGTACTATGCCTGTCCCCAGCACTCCAAACCCTGCTACTGCCCCTGCATTGTTTGCTAGGTCTTGCAATGCCGCTGCCGGAAGGCCGCCAAGGGCTGTTACCGTTGGGAACGTTAATTGTCCAAGTCCGCTTACCGCCTGTGGCAATGCACCTAATACTAGCAATGTGTTCGCGTTTAACACTGACAGAGCACACAGCGTTAGCTGGCTTAACTGTGCCAGGGCGTTCGCATTTGCTGCCGCGATCGGTGCTGCTGCTGCTCCCTGTATTGCTGCTGCTATTGCTGCCGGTGCCGGTACTCCCCCTGCTCCTACTACTGTTCCTCCCGCTAGCAGTGCCGCTGGTGTTACACCTGCTGCTGCAAGCGCTGGCAGCGCTTGCGGATGGTTCCTCAGGTCTTGCATTACCGCCTGCGTCATCGCTATCGCCCCTGCCGCAGGTGCCCCTGCTGGCCACGCTCCTCCTCCTATTGGTGCTACTAGTGGTGCTCCTGCTACTCCTGGGTAGACCGCTGTCACCACATCGTTCAACGCTGTTTGCAACGCTACCGGATTGGCTCCATTTTGATCCATATATGTTTTTAGAAGTCCCAGTATTACCGCTGCGTTACTAGCTGGATTTCCGAGATCTTGCAAGACTGCCGGTGTAAACGCTGCTCCTCCTATTCCCGCCAGTGTCGCCGGATTTAAAGTTGCCAAAGCCCTCCTTGCGGGATCCGGCATGGTTTCCAGCTCTTGCACTTGTGCCGCTGCCAACCCTGCCAGGGCTTGCAGTTCTCCATTATCCAAATCTCCCAATTCTAGCAGGAAGTTTTTATTCCGGCCCACGTATGCTGGGTGTGCCTGTGCATCCGGCAGTGTCATTATCAGGTCTAATGTTCCCCCAGCTCCCCCCCCGGCTGCTCCCACTGCAGGAAGCGCTGCCAAGCGTGCCAGTGTGTTCGAATCTAGATTTGCCGCTGCCTTTATTTCTTCCTTTGTAAGCGCTCTCAGTTGACTCAGGGGAACCGGTTGCATTACACTTACGCTGCGCAATGCTCCACTCTTATCACGCGCTTCCTTGTTGGTTGTTGGGATCCCTGCTGCGCGTTTCACTAACTCCGGCACGTTATTGAGTCCAACACTGTCACGCCACTCATTTAAAGCATCTTCTGTCAGTCCGTTCAGCGATGTGAATTTATCAACATCCATCTCATTTTGCATATCCTGCGGAAGACTTGCCACTACATCCACTGTTCGTTGGTTAAGTTGTTGCGTTACAGTACCTGCAATGAGCCGAGCTGCCGGCGCGAGACCGCTTAAATCAATAGCGTTCTCAGCCTGACGAACGACAGGCGCCGGTGGCATCGGGTTACCTCCGAAGGCAACAATTTGCTCTGGTGTCGCATGCCCTATAAGCCTTGCCCTTGGATCACGTTTTTGAGGATCATCTAAATGATACGCAGCGCACAGAATATTATTCAAGAATTGTTGTGCCATAATTTTACCTTTATTTAATTTTTGTTTAGTTTGTTTGAAAAAATAAAAAACTAGAACTACATTCATAATGTGAAATTTGAAATTGCAAGCTTAAAATAGCAAAAAAACGAAAAGTAAAAAATGCGTAAAAGGCTAAGAATAGAATTTTGAACAAAAATCTTGACTTGGCTTGGGTCGGTTACATCATAGTATTCATGGTTGTTTGTTTCAAATAATCATTCTTGAACTAAAAACTAAATTGGAGAGTGTTATGAAGAAGGTAGCAATGATTACCGCGGGGTTGTTAAGCCTCGGTTGTTTGGGGGCGGGTGAGATTCCGCCCGTTAGTATGGACGCAAGCGTTAGGTTTTCTACGGAGCATGTGTTTCGTGGTCGCAAGCAGGGAGCGAAAGTGTTTGTACCCAATGTTGAGCTGGGTGTGCCGCTGTTTGACAAGGGTAGGGTATATGTTGGTTGCAGTGCAGCTCTGGGCGTAGATAATAAGACATTTCCAGGTGGTACGCCCACAACAAGAAATGAGTTTGGTCCCTACGTGGGCGTATCCTACGATATAACCGATATGTTTTCGCTGGATGCGGGATATATCCATCGTTTCTACTCGAACGACCCAAAGGAGGTAAGTGCTGTAACCGATGATGGACAGATGATTCATATGCCCTTTTATTTGAAAGGCGAAAGCAATGAGTTATATGTGGGTGTTATGGCGGATGTGTTGCTATCGCCGTCTGTGTATTTCTTCTACAATTTCGATTGTAAAGAGGCAGCCATCGAAGGTCGGGTAGCTTACACCTACGATCTTGGACAGTTTGGGATAAGCAATACGGCCATTGAACTGGGGGCTCAGCTTGGTTATGATCACACTGAAAGGCCTTTCGCAGCGAAAAAGGAAACTGCAAAAGCCTTTTGGGGAAATGATGCGAGTAACAAAAAGAACTACCTTTACTATGGGGCGAAGGCTGATTTAGTATACAGTTTCAATGAGCATGCAAAGGCCCGTGCCGGAGTTGAATTTGCCGGTAACAGCGCTAAGAAGAAGAGTGTCCTTAATTTTTACTCTGACCTTAAGCATAGATCCTTCGTGTGGTTCAATGCATCCGTCGATTGTTCGTTTTAGCACATGCGGCAGGATCGTTTAAAAATCAACCCGCTGAAAGGCGGGTTTTTCTTTTATGGTTTGCTTCTAAACAGGATATGGAAAAATTTTTTAAAGATGCGAATATTTCGTTTTGAAAGTGTTTCCAGTACAAATGGCGAGATTGTTAGGCTGCTCAACGGCGGCGTGACGCCGCCATTTGGCGTTATCGCGGGCGGACAAACCAATGGCAGAGGATGCCACGGCAATAAATGGATAGGTCAAGATCCCGGGAATATTTATTTCTCCGCTGCGCTGCCAGTTGAAATTTTTTCCGCTAATTCGCTGCCGATGTTTACTCAAACTTTCGTTCTTAGTCTTCTTGTAAAATTGGAAAAAATAATTCACTTGAACGTAAAATGGCCAAACGATATCCTATTTGCTGGAAAAAAAGTTGGCGGAGTGCTGTTGGAAACGTGTTTCAGCGAAAAAACTTTCAAGAATGCGGTGCTGGGTATCGGCATTAATGTGGCCAGTGCTCCGAACTTGGAAGATATTCCCGAGGCAGCCTATGAGGCTACGGCGCTTGGGGCTCACCTGCCGTCTATTTCTCGCTCGTTCGTGCTGGATAACGTAATTCAGGCCGTCATTGACGCAATTGATCTGTACAAGCGTGGTGTCTATGCCGAGTTTGTTGCAAATAATTGGAAAATTTTTGATGCGTTTTGTCATAGGCAAATAAATATTAGGCTTGGCAAAACAGTTTTTAGCGGGGAAGCGCTGGGAGTTGATGCCAGCGGAAAACTTGTTCTTCGTGTAAATGCAAAAAAAAAGCTATCCTTTGATTCGGCAAATGCGAGAATTATCCTGTGATTCATACATTTTGGTTGACTGTGTGCCATTAAATTTGTACAGTGGCAATTCACTTGAATGAGATTTGGTTTTTATGAAAAATAGAAAAAGTTGCAAAAATTTATGTGTTTCGGCTTTGATGTGTGTATCGTGCCTGCTTTATGGTTGCGGCAATGTGGATCTGCTGTCTAACATGGACGAAGATCAGGCGAATGACATAATATCCGTCCTACAGGAAGCTAACTTATCCGCTTTAAAAAAGCCGGGAATTGAGTCCACGTGGACGGTGGCGATAGATGATTCAAACAAATTTTCCCAAGCCGTCGAATTGCTTAAATCCAAGGGATTTCCTAAAACTAACTTTAACAATCTCGGGAAAGTTTTCCAAAAAAGCGGTTTAGTTTCATCTCCACTGGAGGAGCGTGCCAGGCTTATGTATGCCATGGCGGAGAGCATATCCGAAACATTGAGCAAAATTCCCGGGGTCCTAACTTCCCGAGTTCATGTGGTTTTGCCGGAAAATGATCCATATGCCGAGGGCAACATACCATCTTCCGCCGCCGTATTCATATCATATCGTGCCGAAAGCAATATTGAGGAATCCATTCGCGAAATAAAGTACTTGGTTACCAATAGCATACAAGGGTTGTCCTACGACAAAGTTTCGGTTGCCCTGTTTCCGGTGACGTTTGCGGATGACATTCAACAGCAGGAGCGTTCCCACCTAACCTCCGTATTGGGAATTGACGTCGAACAATCTTCGGCCGGTAAGCTGTGGACGTTGGTCGGTGTAATGGTCATATTGCTAATTTGCACCATTGGAGTGGCAGGCTTCTTTGCCTATGTATTCTTTAGGAAAAATAAGGCTAACACCGGAAGTGTACGGATGGACACACCTGTCGCCGTGCAAACGGAGCCAACGCCCGACGAGGCGCCCGGTGATAAGGAAAAGAAAGCGGGTGATGGCGACGATACTTCAATTGGTTCGATAGAAGAATAGGATTGCAATAATCATGAACGAAACGAATGCAAATGCATTGAAAAAGATTTTGAAGACAAACTTCACCCTTTTTAGGCAGTGGTATGACTTTCACTATGGTATTGACTCCTACGTGGATAAATCTTTGTATGACAATGTTGTTAGTAAGTATTCCAGCAAAGCCTTCGACATCATGTTTGCTTCAGCATCGAGACGGGCTGATTTAAAGCGTGAAATCTTACACCAGTATGGGCTTAGCGAGAAAGTAAACTACCAGGTGGATTCTCCGGTGCTTCCATTTGCGATGTTGAAATCTGAAACTTTGTCCAAATTGCAACCGATTGCCGGAGCAATGGTATGTTTTAAAGATGTGAACAAGGTTATCGCAAGGAGAGAATTAAGCGGCATTTTTGAGTTGGTTGGTAAGGATGTTTATACGTTTGTCGTGAAACGCTCCCTTGTATTTTGGAAAAAAATTCCCTCCCTAAAAAAAGATTTTCCGAGGATCAGGCTTGGGGATCGCATACCGATGTGTGGAAAATTAGTTTTGGAATACGCCATTTCATCGTTGCCTGAGTCCGTGCTTAGGCGAATGAGTATGCGTTCCGGCATTGATTTTGATCACCTTGATGGGTGTTCCCAGGAGGATGTGACCAAGGCGATTGAGCTTATCAAATATGTGTTAGTTAATTTTTTTAAGGACAGTGAGGATGCGAAATTATGCTTAAAATAAGGCTCAAAACATTTGATGCGGTCAACGTTGGAAAAGTTTTAAAACGGAACGAATACTCCAGTATTGTTTCCGCCAAGCAGATTGTTGCCGATGCCAATGCTGAACGAGATGGCATCATAAAGCAAGCCCAAGCCGAGCATAATGCAATCATATTGGCTGCCAACGAGGAGAAGAAAAAGATCATAGACGAAGCCAAGGCGACCTATGAGTCCGAAAAGAAACGTGGCTATGAGGATGGACTTTCCAGCGGAAAAGAGGAGATGGCGGATCAATTGATGGAACTGGCCACTAAAAGTGCGGAGAGCATTACAAAGCTCGAAAAGGATGTCATTGACGTTGTTGCGCGGGCAATTAAGAAAATTTTGGGTGATGTGGACAAGAATGAGCTGATAGCGAGTGTCGTGAAGAATGCTCTCAAAATGGTAAAGTCGCAAAAGCAGGCCGTTTTGAAGGTTTCTCCGTCGGAAGTATCCTTGCTGCGTGATCACATTGATGAGCTTACAAGGGACACGCCGAGTATCGAATTTTTGGACATCGTATCGGATGCCCATTTGTCGCCTGGGTCGTGTTTATTGGAAACCGATATTGGGGTTGTTGATGCCAGTGTTTCCGTTCAAATTGCGGCCATCGAAAAATCATTGGGACGTATGATAAATGAACGAAAGTAACTCTCCATATAGTTACATCACCGATATGCTCGAACGGGATATCGAGGATTCGTCGCTTGTCCAGGTCAAGGGCAAGGTGGTGCAGGTCGTTGGGACGATTATCCAAGCCGTTGTTCCGGGTGTTAAGGTTGGAGAGCTGTGCTCGCTGAAAAATCCATGGGAGGATACTGAACTTTTGGCGGAAGTTGTTGGATTTGCGAGGCAGTCGGCTTTGCTAACCCCACTTGGGGAGATGCGCGGTTTATCGCCATCAACGGAGGTAATTCCGTCCGGCAAGGTGCACATGGTTCCGGTTGGAGACAGTTTGCTTGGCCGAGTTGTTGACGGGCTGGGGCGCCCCTTGGATTCTGACAAAAATGGGCCACTTAATACCACGGATTTTTATCCGGTTTACAGCGATCCTCCAAATGCCATGCTCAGGAATCCAATCGATAAGCCTCTTTCCCTTGGTGTACGCGCACTCGACGGTTTATTGACATGTGGGGAAGGGCAGAGGATGGGGATTTTTGCTGCCGCCGGTGGAGGTAAAAGTACACTCTTGGGACAAATTATACGCAACACGGAGGCCGAAATCAACGTTTTGGCACTTGTTGGTGAGCGTGGCCGTGAGGTTCGTGAATTCATCGAAAAGGACCTTGGTCCCGAAGGATTAAAACGTTCCGTGCTTGTCATTTCCACATCAGATCGTTCCTCCATGGAGCGTTTGAAAGCGGCGTATGTGGCAACGGCAATTGCTGAATATTTTCGTGACAAGGGGAAGAAGGTTTTACTCATGATGGATTCGGTCACTCGATTTGCACGTGCCCAGCGTGAAATCGGACTGGCTGCTGGTGAACCTCCAACACGCCGTGGATTCCCACCATCTGTTTTCGCAACCTTACCCCAACTAATGGAGCGCGCCGGCCAATCGGAAAAGGGCTCGATTACGGCGCTGTATACCGTTCTCGTGGAGGGGGATGATATGACGGAACCCGTTGCCGATGAGACTCGTTCGATCCTGGATGGTCACATAATACTGTCCCGTAAACTCGCTGGCATGAATCACTACCCTGCGATCGATATCCTCGCCAGCGTGAGCCGTGTGTTCAACCAAGTTACCGACGAGCGCCACAGGAAGGTTGCAGCGAAATTGAGAACAATTCTATCGAAGTATCAGGAGGTCGAGTTACTGGTTCGCATCGGTGAATATAAGCGTGGTGCCGATAAGCAGACCGATGAAGCCATTGATCGCATCGAGGCGGTGAATGGGTTCCTGCGCCAGGGCTTGCAGGAGCATGACAATTTTAAGACGACGGTAGATAAACTTGCCCAAGCGGTTGGTATGTAATGGCAAAGTATATACTGGAGGATATTCTTCGCGTGCGGAATTTCCGTAAGGATGTGGCGGAAAAAAACCTAACCAAAGCCCAGCATTTAGTTGCGGAAGCGGAAGAAAATGTCAAGCGTGTGGAAAAGACTCTCGAGGACTTTAAAGTCTTTATAGTCGAGGAAAGCGATAGATTATATAAAAAGGTACTCGGGCAAAAGGTAAAAAAAATGTCCGTGGACGGCCTAAATGCCTCATTGAGGCAGTTGAAAAACAAGCTGTTTGACCATGAAAAAATAGTCGAAAATGAAAAAGAAAATTTGGAAAAAGCAAAAAAAAATCTTGAAGAAAGGAGAACAGAGTTACAGGAAGCTAATAAAAATATCGAAAAAATTTCAGCTCACAAGGAAAATTGGCTAAAAGAAGCCAAATGCGAAGAGGAAGCATTAGCCGATAGGGAGCTTGAAGAATTTACTGGTAAAAAGCAGGGAAAGGAGTAACATTCTGAAAAATGGGGAAATATGAATAAAGTTAATAATTCTAAAAACAGTGACCAGTATTCATCTGGGTCAGAAGGTGCACCGTTAAAGCGAGCAGATCCCGAGGGTGCGCGTAGATTTGATGAGATATTGTCCCGTGATAGACATGGTGGCGGACGGGAACGTAATATGAAGGACGAGGATTCCCTTGAAGATTTGGGCGGGGGTGATAGTGGCACGGGAAATGATGCCGAAGAACCTGTCACAAAGAGCAGTGGTTGGGCAGGAAGCCGCAATGGACCAAAATTTGAAAGTAAAAGTGACCCCGCTTCCACAGGGAAAAGTACGGATTGGTCGCAGGATTCCAATGGACCTGAATTTTTGCCCCATGGGGCAAAGAGGCCGGAGGATTCAAATGCGGCGCCCCATAGATCAGCTCCTGACAATGCGGTGCCTTACGGGTCGAATTCTGCCAATGAAAACGCCCCATTTGCTGTGAAGAGGGATAATTCGCCCATTGAGGAAACTTTCGACATTTTGAAGCGTTCCAATGCGCGCAAAGCCGATGAGGAGGCTCAAAGGGAGCTTAACAAGAAGCTTTACAGCAAGGTTACTGAAAATGCACCGTTTGGCGGTGATACCATTTTAAGCAGCCTACGCGCATCGAGCGAATTTCATCAGGCTGAGGCCGTGAAAGCGGAAAAGCGGGCGGGAATTATAAAATCGGTGGGGCGAGAGGTTGCGGAGAGAATTTTAGCCTCAAGCGCCGCTCTTAACGCAAAGCAAGAGGTTAGAATTTCCCTGAAAAATGAAATTTTGCCGAACACGGAGGTCATAGTTTCCAAGGATGGCAAGATGTTATCCGTAGATTTTTATACATCGGCCTCTGAGTCCGCTTCGTTGCTGGCTTCGAAGCAAGCTGAGCTGCGGGCGCATCTGATGGACACCTTGCATGATGTCAACGATGTGGATGTGAATGTTTACAGGGAAACTTCGGAAACGAGAGACGGTGATTCGCACGATGGACGCTCGCGCGATGAGTATGTGGGCGATTACGACCCTGATTCAGACAATGGCAAAGGGAAGTGAAAGATTTTCGGAATTAAACTTGTTGTTTTTGTCAAAAAGTATGCTATTTATTGCCGCTGATTGACAATAGGAGTAGCGAAAGCATGTTACACTTAAATAGTTCCAATTTTGAAGCCGAAGTATCGTCCAACCGTTTGGTTGTGGTTGATTTTTGGGCACCGTGGTGTGGCCCGTGCCGTGCACTTGGACCGACCATGGAAGAAGTTTCGTCAGAAGTTGAGCCGGGTGTGGCGGTGGCAAAGCTTGACATTGATGAATGCCCAGAATTGGCGGAAAAATTCGGTGTACAGTCCATTCCGACGGTGATTTTCTTTAAAAACGGAGTTGAAGTTAAGCGGTTCGTTGGATTGGCAACGAAGGCCGATATTTTGGCATCCATCAATTCCATGTGAGCAATATGGCCAATTATCTCGCACTAGACGTTGGCAGGAAGAGGGTTGGTCTAAGTAGAGGTAGCGATGATTTGGGGGTTGTTTTACCCATGCGTGTGCTGTCGTCCATGGATAGAATGTCTTGCCTACGCGAGGTCACCAAAACTGTTAGCGAATTAAAAATAAGTGTTGTTGTCGTTGGCTATCCGCTTAATATGGACGACTCCAGGGGAGAAATGGCTGAGTATGTGGATAAATTTGTGGCGGAATTGAAGCGCCTTATTGGAGGCGATGTTGCATTCGTAATGTTTGACGAGCGCCTGACGAGTGTTCAAGCTGAGGCCGATTTGCAAGCGATGCGAGGGTCGAAATTTGAATCGCCAAAGCGCAAGAAAAAGGTGCGCAAATCCGGTATCATTGACTCAAATGCCGCCGCAATTATTTTACGGGACTACTTTAATGAGTTGAGTCTACACACCCTATGAAAATTGGAGGAAGTAGGTTTTTATATAAGCTTAAATCATTGTTTGGCGCACATTCGGTGTGTGGTTGGGATTTGGTTTCGCCAGTTACCATCCTGATTTTATTGTTTTTTGGGATCAGCGCCATTTATTCCTCGCAGAGCTACAGAAGTGGGGTGCAGTGGCAGGTGCAGATCGGGTGGATGATTTTTGGGATAGTCCTGTACATTTGTGCATCGAGGATGGATTACGGCATTTTTTTGCGCTGCGCTCACTGGATCTATTTGGCTAGCATAGTGTTGCTCCTATGCCTTTGGAGTCCGTTGGGAGAGCGCCACTTTGGGGCACTCAGGTGGGTGAATTTTGGTGGAGTTGTTGTTCAACCGTCCGAACCGGCGAAGTTGGGATTTTTAATCATGGCGGCTGCAATGATAGCTCGGTCAGAGATGGCAGATCTGGTGAGTTCAATGCGGGAAATATTAAAATTTTTACTTGTGTTTTGTGTGCCGATGTTATTGATATTCCTTCAGCCTGATTTGGGATCTGCCCTGACGTTTCCCCCAATGTTGTTTGCCATGTTATACGTCGCCAATTTGTCACAAAAGTTTTTCATTTGGGTAATTTTTTGTTCCTTGGTTGTGTTGTCAGTCGTGGCTTTTGACATGTTCAGCTATCGCCTATTTCTGGATAGGCATGGCTTAAATCTCGCCAACGACATGGGATTGTACGAAAAGCACTCCATTCTTCCTTTGAAGGACTACCAGCGGAATCGCATAATTTCGTTTGTGTCACCGGATATTGTTGATCCGAATGGGGTTGGGGTTAGCTGGAATCTTAGGCAGTCGCTGATCGCAGTCGGCACTGGAGGTATGTTCGGCAAGGGTTTTAATGATGGTATGCAGGCAAAGCTCGGCTATTTGCCAAAATCGGTGGCATCCAATGATTTTGTCTTTTCCGTGGTTGCTGAGGAGAGGGGATTTTTGGGCTCGTCCGTGGTATTGCTTGCCTATTTGATATTAATTTTTAACGGATTGCGAATTGCCGCATTGGCCCGTGACCGCTTCGGTACGTACCTGGCAGTTGGCATAAGTGTGTTATTTTTAACCCACATTTGTATAAATGTTGGGATGACGTTGGGGTTAATGCCAATTACAGGGATTCCCCTACCGTTTTTAAGCTATGGAGGATCTTTCCTATTAATTTGTTGTTTTTTGCAGGGTGTGATACAGTCGATACATAGGTTTCATATGAGCTATGAATGACGAGTTTTTTGGCGAAAGCTTCCATTTAATTGGAACTTTTAACATGAAAAATTTAGATAAAGATAATAAGGTAAACTACGAAGTTGAACAGGATCAGATAAAAAACGATGCCACGGAGCGTGCCAGGCAACAACCGCTATTGAAGCGCATAATAAAGGCGTTATCCAAAAGTGATAGGACTTTCCGTGAGCTGGTTGTTGATGCTAACCCGATGGAGAGTCGGGTGGCACTGTTGGGAGATGGAGTTTTAGAAAATTTCGAATTTGATCGCTACGGCGAAGATGATTTTGTCGGTGCCATTTTTAAGGGTAAAATTCAGAACATTGAGCCGGGTTTGAAGGCGATGTTCGTGGACATAGGCCAGGAAAAGAACGCATTCCTGCACTATTGGGACATGTTGCCGGTGGCGAATGATAGCTCCTTTGAAGTGGTCCGTGACAACCGATCGAGTAAGTCCAAAAAAATTGAATTGCGCGATATTCCCGAGCATTACCCAATCGGAACTGATGTCATGGTTCAAATTACCAAAGGACAAATCGGAACAAAGGGACCGAGGGTTACGACAAATATCTCCCTTCCGGGCAGGTGTCTCGTATTGATGCCCTTTAGCGGTGAATGTGGGATTTCGAAGAAAATCGAAGATAGGAAGGAGCGACTGCGCCTGAAAGATATCCTAAATAAAATAAGCATTCCCGACGGCATGGGAGTGATAATTCGCACGGCCGGTATTGGAAAAAAGATCCGTTATTTTATACGCGACTTGCACATGTTACTGAAAGAATGGCAGGATATTTTCGAAAAATATCAGAGCAGCAAAAAGCAGGAAATATTGTATAAGGAGCCGAGCCTACTGGAGAGAACGGTCCGGGACTTTTTGACCGACGAAATCGACCGCGTCATCATCAATGATCATGGAGCATACGAGCTTATGCTGGGTATTGTTGAGCAAATATCGCCGCGTTCCAAGTCAAAATTTTTCCTATTCGAAGAGAGTATTCCAATTTTTGAGCGCTTTAACATTGAGCGCCAAATAGACCAAACATTCAAGCGCTGTGTGCCTTTGCCCTGCGGCGGTGAGATTGTCATACACGAAACCGAGGCGCTGACATCGATCGATGTTAATACGAGTAATTACAAAATTAACGGTGACGAAAGCAAAAATTATATCTTCAGCCTTAATTGTGAGGCGGCCAAGGAGATCACCCGCCAGCTTAGGCTAAGAAATATCGGCGGCCTAATTGTGGTTGATTTTATCGACATGAAAAACAAGCGCGATCGCGTGAAATTGTACGATCTTGTCCGCGGTGAAATGGCTTGCGATAGGGCAAAAAATCACGTTTTGCAGATATCCCAGCTCGGTTTAATGGAGCTTTCTCGCCAAAGGCATTCGCAGAGTAACAGCAGTGAATTGCGCTTCCCATGCCCCTATTGCAATGGTGACGGATTTGTTAAATCCTCCCTCACGATGTGTAGCGAAATTTACAGAAGCATCGTGAACCACATTAAGCACAACGCAAATGTTCCGAACATGTGCATCAAAACTTATATCAATCCGGAGGTGTTGGAACAACTCAAGAAGAAGGAGAAATTTTTATTCGACTTGGAACAAAAATTTAGTGCAAAATTGTCCTTTGTTGCGGATACAACATTTCACGTGGAACGCTACAAGATTGTGCACTGTGAGCAAGGGTCATCGGATGGGCTGTAAAGTTTAAATCATTGTTTCCATTCTGCCGTTCAGCCTATTTTTCGCTTAGCTTAAAGTACATTTTCATTAAACTTGCTACCCATTTAGGGTAGCTTTCGTCCAATCTGTTATTGTGGTAGTCACTGAGAAGTTCAGCGTAAAATGAACGAATTGAAGTAAAAGTTCCTGTGGCTCCAATGGCGAATATCATTAAATTGGAAATCGGGAAAGCGCTTGACAATGCCGCTTTTAGAATATTTATGGCATAGCCAAGGATTTGGCCATATAGGGCTCTGTTTTTTGAAATATCGTATCTTCCGACGTTACTTGCAATGTTACACACTGCGCTCATAAGGGATAAACAAGTGGATATGACCCCTATAATTGCAATGGGCGGAAATTCGATGCCCCCAATTGCACACATTACACCGGCCGCACTTCCAATTGTTCCAAGCGGGGATAATATGGAGTTCAGGGCACCCAGAATTTTTTTAAAAATAGATTTTTCTCCGAGGAGCTGTGTTTTTTCTATCAAAAACCTGGAAACTTGTCCCGATTCAATCGCCGGCCGACCAAGGAAGCTGAGCTCGTGTCGTTTAACAACTTTAACACGCTGCCGTGACGCCTTCCCCCTCCCGTGTATGGCAGTTTCCGGTGTATCTACTGCATTTAATTTAGGTTTACTCATATGTTTTAATCACTTAAGTATTCTCAATTTTTTACGAAATTCTTGGCGATTGGCAGCGGTTAGGATGATTGAAGCCACGTTGTTTTCGGCATCAATAGCTTCCAATGTGCAGATTGATTCGCCAATTTTTACTTCCTGCCCAATGTCGGGCAGCGTGTACGTTTTTCCTTCCAAGTCTTCCACGATGGCAATGTATTTGTTATCGTAATACTTTGTATCGCCGGTCAGTTCGAGATCCATCTTATCCCGATTATCCCGTATTTTTGCCACGGGCATGTTGATGATCATATCGTCCTTTTCGGTGGTCCGCATCTGAAACGATAGAACCTTAAAGTCCAGAGACTTAAATACCTGGCCAACGGAACAATGTAGCGTTTGGTTGCCTTCAAGATCATGGATCAAAACGGTAACGTCATCCTGTGTATCGGCTTGAACATATCCTTCGAATTGAAGGCGATATTTTTTTCTAAGAATGTGCTTCAACTGAATGGGAAATATAAAATCAAACTGCCAATGGGTACACGGCTCCATGATCACTTGCTTGCCATTGCGATATATGTTTGGCGGGGTGAACAGCTCGAAAAATGGCGGCTGCCCATCCGGCTGTTTTTCGCTCTTCCATGCTATTTTTTTTTCATCAAAGCTCAGCAAATTTGATGTGGCCTTGGAAATCGGCACACTGGCTGGCAGAGGCAAATTTGGAGAGACTCTCCATCCGGAAATGCTTTTTTTGATTACGAAAAAAGCCACAGTGATTATGGCAATCGCCGCTGTAACTAACAGATACTTTTGGTTTTTTTTAGAAAGATTCATAGGTTGACGAATATGAAGTCTACTAATTGTAAAAAGATTTTCCAGCCTAAATCTTCACATTATGCTATCATAATTTTTTGCATTAAAATTGCAATTTTTCTCGACAAATTTGCAAAAATTATATCTACTAAGTGGTGAGCAGTTCGAATAATGTCTGAATATATTGAAGTCACAGGAAAGGTAATCGCTGTTTTGCCGGGGACCATGTTTAGGGTGGAGCTTCCAAATAAACACGTGGTGCTAGCTCACATCTCCGGGAAATTGAGGAAAAATTTCATCAAATTGATGGTTGGTGACACTGTTAAGATGGAAATGAGTCCGCAGGATCTTCAGAAAGCCCGCATAACTTTCAGGATGAAAAATGTCGATGTTCAGCGTAATGCGCCGATACACAGTTTTGGGCCCAGGCGCAATTCTCGAAATGGTAAAAATTCTACCCAATGAACGGTACAATAGCGGCATTGGCGACTCCCTGGGGCGAGTCAGCTATCGCAGTTGTTAGGATTTCCGGTGGGCAGTCTCTTGCTCTCGTGGGCGATATATTTTTAAAAGAGTCAATTACTCCGCGGACTATGTATCATGGGGTTTATCGGTCCACTTCGGGAGCGATTTTGGATGATGTAATGTTTGTATATTTTTGTGAAAAGTCGTCCTATACCGGTGAAGATTCCGCTGAAATTTATGCCCACGGAAACATGGTTATCGTTGCAAAGATTCTCGAAGATTTGTGTGGGCGTGGGTGCCGGTTGGCTGATCGCGGAGAGTTTACGAGGAGGGCGTTTCTAAATAAAAAGCTGGATCTTTGCCAAGCGGAAGCGGTGGTCGATCTAATACATGCTTCCAGCGAAGCCGCTCTTGCGGTGGCTCAGAGACAGTTGTCCGGTAAGCTCAGCGAAAAACTGCATGCAATCGGCGATGAATTGATGACGGTTTTGGCCATACTCGAAACGCACGTCGACTTCGTGGAAGAGGAAATTGGCGGCAACGAGCTCGATGGCAGGATTGCGGAGCGCCTGAGCGCGGTCATTGCTGACATAGACCTGTTGTTGGATAGCAGTCGCTACCAAACTGTCCTCGGTGGCGGGCTCAACGTTGCCATTATCGGTGCTCCAAATGCCGGAAAGAGCAGCCTACTGAACTGTTTACTGGGAATGGATCGCGCCTTGGTTAGCCCCATTGCCGGGACGACGCGTGACTTCATAGCGGAACGGGTCACGCTCGGTGGCCACGTTATAAACTTACTTGACACGGCCGGACTGCGCGCGGATGCCGAATCGGAGCTAGAACTATGTGGCATGGAAAAGAGCATTGGGCAAATTCGGCGGGCAAATGCCTACCTTTTGGTAATCGATAGCAACGCGGACTATCCCGTCCTGGGCCGCGAAATTTTTTTGCTCCCCAGCGAAGATAATTGCCTTGTTCTGGAAAATAAGAGCGATTTGCCGAATAGCCGTCCATGCGGCGATTTTTTGCCGAAATGTGAGCATTGCAGAATCTCCGTACTCAAGGAACCCGAGCGGGTCAAGGTGTTGGTGTCAAACTTTTTGGCTAAGCGTTGCTTTTTGCCTGCGGAAGTGGATGTTGTTGTTAATGCTCGGCATGTGGATATCCTGACCCGCGTAAAACAAACTATCATCCGAACGGACCAAACTTTGGCGACAATTGGGGTGGAATTTTCAGCGAATGATGTGAGAAACGCCCTTGAGATCCTCGGCGGGATGACAGGGCGTTACGACAACGAATCGATGCTGGATCGGTTGTTTAGCACGTTTTGTGTGGGCAAGTGAAATTACACCACCGTGCTGCCATGCTTTGTTACTATATTGAGTAGGGCCTTCTCATTTGGCGACGGAGTAGTGTTGATACTATTGTCAACACCATCGGTGCTAATATCCGAATCATTATCGCGTTGTAAGGTTTGCTTTTCTACCCTTTGGTTTTCCCCGGTCCCATGTACCTGGGACTTGTCGCCTATCAGCGTATTACTAGAATCTGTAATTGAAATATTTGTATTTACGCCAGAATTAAACCTATCGTAACTTGCAGCTGATGAGCCGCTTGCTATTCCCGATGACATGTTTCCCTCCCATTTGAATTAAAACCGCGGGATTGTACCAGAGAATGCAAACAAATTCAATGTTTTTTTACACAAAAATCAAACGTTGGTAAAATTTAGATGGAATATACAAAAATTTTCCACACTTATGTATCCCATGAGCTGCGATCTCTCCTATGTTAATTCTCGCTGCGTAAACGGAAACGAGATATGTCCATTGGCGAAGCTTGTGACGAGCAAACTGCCGGTAGCAATTTACTCACTAACTTATAATATTTCACAGGGCAAGGTTTTCGTAAACTTTGTCTCAAAGAATTTTTCCGAGGTTACAAAGTGCAGCGCTGCGGCGTTTAAAGAATATTTTGAATTTGCCAAAACGGTTGTTGTCGACAAAGGGAGGTTTTTAAGTATCTTCGAGGAAGATACTCTTGCGAGGGATAAATCGTTGCGCGAATACAGGGTGCGCGTCCCTTCCGGCGGATACCAGGAATTGTTCGATTGTTGCCATGTCAAGCGCATAAGTGACGATATTATCACCTGCGTTGGAACCATTGTTAATCGCACCGAGAAGAAAATAAATGAACTGGCTCTGCGCATAAGTGAAGATCGGCTGAGGGTGGCGTTGGAAGGGGCCGGTGCAGGATTTTTCGACTGGGTAGACGGCGGCGGTGAAGCTATTTTTTGCGATGCCAAGGCGCTCGAACTTTGCGGCATAACTGATTTCAATGTGAGAATTAGGGACTATTTGCGCATAGTTGCTCCAGGATTTTTGAAGGTATGCATCGGCACTTTACGGGATATTTTTTCGGGGAAGTGCACTTTTTTCAGCATCGAGTTCAATTTGAAAAGAGATCGTGATCGCTGGCTGTGGGCATCGGGAAAAATAATATCTTCGGATCCCGTTAGCAGGAAACCCCTGCGCATTGCCGGGACCATACGCGATACTACGGTGAGTAAACAGATCATTATTGAACGCGAACGCATGAACGATCTCCTCGAAAGGCGCATACGTGAGCGCACGGACCAGCTGGAGCGCGAATTGGCAACAAAGCTTGCCGCCGAGCAACAACTGATCGAAAACCTCAACAAAGAGCGTGAGTTGAACAATGCAAAAACTATGTTTGTTAACATGGTTTCCCACGAATTTCGCACACCGCTGGCAATTATGCAGGGAGCCACCGATCTTCTGGGAAAATATCACAAAAAATTGGCCAACAAAGAGCGTTTGGAATGTTTAAACGGCATTAATAAGGCCATACAGCGCATAACTCGAACCATGGACGACATACTTGTGCTTGGCAAAGTGCAGGGCAATCAATTAAAATTCACACCCACCGAAGTCGATATTTTGACCAATTGCCGCAGCATATTGGAGGACGTCGAGGGATTCCATGGAAATAAGCGCACCGTCTTTGAGGTTAGCATGGATGTGCCGCTGAAGCTGTACATCGATCCAGGGTTGCTATATCACATCCTGTCGAACCTCCTCAGCAATGCGCTGAAATACTCTCCCGTCGAGAAGCCCGTGATCCTCCGCTTGGACTACAAGGGTGGCGAATTGGAAATTTTTATCGAAGATTTTGGAATTGGTATTCCCGAGGGGGACAGGGCGAATATTTTTAAAATCTTTCACCGTGGCTCGAATGTTTCCGATAAGCAGGGCATTGGTATCGGCATGTTTGTGGTAAAATATTGTGTCAGCCTGCATCGCGGTTCGATCGCAATCTCCTCCAAGGACGGTGACGGGACGATATTTCGCGTTAGACTACCGGCGGCAAAGACGGAATAATGAAACGGATATTTTTAATCGAAGATGACGTGAGCCTGTGCAGCTTGTTGGCCAAAATGCTGAAATTTGAGGGCATCAGCACCATTATTGCCAATGATGGTCCCGTGGCCAAAAAAATTCTTGAGCAATTTAATGGCAAGATCAATGTGATTTTATGCGATATCATGATGCCGGGCATGGATGGCTATGAGTTTTTCGAATGCGTGAAGCAGACGAAAAAATTTGCCGACGTACCCTTCGTATTTGTCAGCGCCCGTGTGTCAAAGGAAGAGGAAGTCAAGGGCCTCTCCATGGGGGCAAGGGCATTTTTAAAAAAACCGGTCGACATCGCCACAATACTTTCCGTGATACACCAATTCGACAAAAACTGATGGTGGTGGGAGAGCGATTCGAACGCTCGAAGAGAAACCTCGACAGATTTACAGTCTGCTTCCTTTAGCCACTTGGATATCCCACCGGCAACAGATCACGATTCCTAAGTCTTTTTTTTTCATTGCCAAGTTTTTTTCGTGTCCCTTGCCGGATTTTTTTCCAAATTCTCCCGCTTCACCACTAGTAAAATGCCCCTCCAAAGGTTTGTGTTTGACATTTGAGCATCAATTTGCTCGCTGATGTTGATGATTTCCGGAAAATTATTCAGTGAATACGACGTTTTTCTCGTCGACATGTTTGGGGTGATTTGGGACGGAGTTTCCTGGATCGATGGCACAATGGAAACCCTTGCAGCCCTGGTAAAATCTGGGAAAATTGTTATCATTTTGTCAAATGCCAGCATTTCGACGAGCCAAATACTCAAAAAATATGCGCCCACGGGCGTCAAACAGGGTGTGCAATTTTCGGAATTCGTCACATCCGGTGAGGTTTTGAACAGTATCCTGCAATCTGGGACGCTGAGTTTTTACAACATAAAACTTCCAAAAACTTACGCGCTGCTTGGGAATCAAAATTGTAGTAATTTCCGCAATACCAAATACTTGCACGTAGATTCCATTGGCGAGGCCGATTTCATTTACGCGTCGATTCCGCAGTTGTATGGCGAGCAAAAGGCAGTGTTGCCCAAGGAGTTGCAAGATTTTTTGATCGTATCAAACATGCGCTCGGAGGATGAGATGGTGTGGGATTCCACGTCCGTCGAGCCCTTTCTCGGTCAGTTGAAGGAGCTCGTCGCAAAGAAAAAGCCTATGCTTGTCGCGAATCCGGACAAGTTTGCCTTCATTGGGACGAGTAGTTCCCACGACTCCAATGATTACACGCCGAAATTGGTGGTGCGGCAGGGGGCTATCGGAGAAGCCTATGCAAAGCTCGGCGGGGAAGTGAAATTCATCGGAAAACCGTACCCGGAAGTGTACCGCTACGCTTTAAATATCGCAGCGGAGCTCCATGGAACCCCCTTTGAGCGGCTGGGTGGCCTGAAAATTGCGATGATAGGCGACACCCTCGAAACCGATATCCTTGGTGCGCAGAATGCCACCTCCGAGTTCGGCATAAAGGTAGATGGTATCCTTGTCAAAAGCGGAATTTCCGGCCAAGATATGTTTAACGCCGGCGTGGATTTTACCAGCAAGCAAGCCGTCCGAGAATACTGCTCATCGCGGACAATCGTCCCCGAACACGTGATCGACAAACTGATCCTGGATGCGGATGTTTTATTTTAGGTTTTCGTTGGCCTGCGGAACGGAGTGGTGGCGATAATCGGTTCACCGCTGTGCCGCTCAAAGTAATCTCCAATGGCAAGCCCGTATCCGTTCGAAAAGTCGTTGATTTTCAGCATCTTCCCGCCGGGACGTTGCAGCTCAAATATCGCAATTGCCCCCCTTTGCGCCGAAACAACGATTTTTTCCTTGTCCACGCACACAATTTCTCCGAAAACTTTGTTCTTCGCCTCCGCTTCTTCGACATCGATTTTACCGATGTTCAATGCCGTGCCGTTATGCAAAACGTAGCTTCCCACATGCTCGTGAAACCCCCGCACGCGATTGTAAATCTCAGTTGCGGTCAGGCTAAAATCCAGACGGCCGTCAGGCTTCGTAATTTTTCGGGTAAACGTTGCTTCGGCAGCATTTTGCTTCACGCGATTTGCCGTCCCACGCACCATATTTTCAATGTTGCGCCCGATAACGGCGACGCAGGCGTGGGCGAGCTTGTCGTACACGTCGGAGGCGAAATCCCTTTCCGCAATTTGCACTTTCTCGACATCGAGCACATCTCCGGCATCCATTTCTCGCACCATCTCCATTAGCGATATCCCGGTGATACTTTCGCCACATGCAATCGCGGTTTCCACCGGCGATGCCCCGCGATATTTCGGCAATATGGAGGCGTGGAAGTTATAAATTCCTAAATGCGGCAAATTAAGCACACATTCGCGCAAAATGTGCCCGTAGGCCATGACGAGGATCAGGTCACAGCCAAAGTTTCGCAGATGTTCAACAAATTTTTCGTCAGGTTTTTCCGGTCGCAAAAGGGGGATATTGTTTAAAATTGCCCATTCGGATATCACCGTTGGCCTTAATTGCCCTCCGCGGCCACTCGCACGATCGGGTTGACTGGCAATGCACGCCAATTCAATCTGACTATGAACTTTCAAACACTCTAACAGCGGAATCGCCACTCTGTGCGACCCAAAAAACATTACCCTAGGTTTCACGGCAAAACTAATGTTGGATACAATCCATTTGGCAACCACATATTGATTTGCACAAAGTCGGAGAAATTTTGCGAAAAACATTTGACAAAGCACGACGGTCAACTTAGGGTGCTTGGGTGGGCTCAATGAAAACAACTTTAGCTGCAGTGGAAAAGGCTTGTGACAAGAGGTGGTGTGTCATAGATGCCGAAGGTGAAATTTTAGGGCGTTTGGCTGTCAAAATTGCCAATGTTCTGCGCGGACGCAACAAGTCGACCTATGCTCCCCACATGGACATGGGGGATTTTGTTGTCATTGTGAATGCGGAAAAGGTTGTTTTAACCGGTAAAAAGGAGCAAAACAAGGAGTATATGTTTTTTTCCGGCTACCAAAGTGGAGATAGTCGGGTAAATGTTGAGAGCATGCGGGCCAAAAAGCCGAAGTTTATAATTGAACACGCCGTTCGTGGGATGCTGCCAAGGAACAGGCTTGCCAGCGCTTTAATGCGCAAGCTTAAGGTGTATGCCGGTCCAGAGCACCCCCATGGAGCACAGAATCCTATTGTGTTAGCAAAGTAATTTTCTTCAAGATGGCAAGTGATATTAAGAGTGAGTTTTATAGTACTGGGCGGCGCAAGTGTGCGATTGCTCGCGTGCGTTTACGCACTGGGGCTGGAAATGTTTCAATAAACGGAAAGGATCTCGTTGATTTCTGTTCACTTGAGCATGCGGAGCGTATGATTCTCACCCCATTGGCCGTAGTAAACATGAAGGCGGCGGTCGACGTTCGAGTGGACGTTGTGGGTGGCGGTGTTGTCGGGCAAGCCGGTGCAATTTCGCTTGGGATTGCCCGTGCGCTTGAAAAAATGAACCCCGACTTGCGTCTTGTCCTCAAGAAGGCGGGGCTGCTCACCCGTGATGGTCGCGTGCATGAACGCAAGAAATCCGGCCA
>JAITOW010000021.1 GCA_031289835.1 Puniceicoccales bacterium
GATGAAGCTTTGCAGCCCGCCGAGGAGGATGAAGAAACAACGTTAGCCGATGAGGAAGACGTTAAACCCCCTGACGGGGAGGAGGCTTTGGGAAAAACTGAAGGTGTGGCCAAAGGGGAGCAACCCCAAGTAGACGGTTCGGTTCCAGTTAATAAAATTTCTTTCAGCCGCAGGTCGACTGTACCCGTCGCAAAGGATACGAAACAAGAGCAATCTGAATTGGGTGTTAAATCGGATGCTCTAAGTGTAACGTTAACCTTTGAAACCGGCCGCCAAAAGATAACTCTGGGCGAATTGGGAACGGTTAAAGCCGGATACACTTTCGTGTGCGAAAATCCGGTGGAAGCACCGGTGGAAATACGGGCAAATGGCACGTTGGTTGGGTATGGGCAACTTGTCGATGTTGAAGGTAAATTTGGTGTGCAAATAATAGAATTTACAAAAAAATGTTAACAAACTTTAATTTCGATCCGATTTCCATAGTTGCATTGCTGATCACCTTGTCCCTTGCACCATTTATTGCACTTTTGGTATCCTCGTTCGTGAAGATTGTCATTGTCATGACTTTGGTGCGCAATGCGCTTGGAGTACAGCAAGTTCCGCCAAATATGGTGCTAAATGGTTTGGCGATTATGCTGAGTTTGTACATCATGTATCCGGTGATCAATGATACGGCTAAGATTGCGATGAACACGGAGTTCAAAGCTGATTCCTTGGAAGAGGTGGTGGCAATCGTGAATAAAGTTAAAGTTCCGTTGCAGAATTTTTTAGCAAAACATGCGAGCGAGATTGATCGGTCATTTTTCATTCGATCGGCGCAAAAACTTTGGCCGAAAGAGCTTATATCCACTATTAGCAGGGATGATTTCATAGTTTTGTTGCCGGCATTTACGGTGACCGAGCTCACATCGTCGTTTCAAATCGGATTTTTACTTTATTTGCCGTTCATTGCCATTGATCTGATAGTGTCAAATATTCTCTTGGCTCTTGGTATGATGATGGTGTCGCCGATGACGATTTCGCTGCCGTTTAAGCTCATGCTATTCGTGCTTGTGAATGGTTGGGGAAAGATGATTCAGGGCTTGGTGTTGACTTACCGTTAAGTATTTATACTTATTGACGCTCCGTTTGGCTGCATCATGGATGATTTTTTGCTTATCGATACCTCAACGCAAATTATACAATGTGGTACGGTTGGCTTGGGCGGTAAAATTACAGGCATTATGCGTGGCAGCGGAGATGTGGTTGAGATTTTACCAAATTTTGTTGGGAAGATTTGCAAGTCTGGGTTTGATGATAAACTCGGGATAGTGTATTGTTACGGACCTGGTTCGACACTGGGTTTGCGATCCGTGCTCATGGCTATTAATGTTTGGGTTAGGTTTTGCAGAAAAAAATTAAAGCTTTATCGCTATTCCAGCCTTTCGATGGCCAGGCATTTAGCAAAAAATGGGGTGATAACCTGCGGTGGTTCGGGGAAGTTCACCGCCGAAACATTGGACGGAGAAGTTAAATTTTTGAATTCGCTGGATGGTTTTGAAAATTTTTATTTTCTGAACACCAAGCGCATTATCCCAATTAATACCCACGGCATGCAATTCGTTAATTATGATCTTGAAAAATTTGAGGGTAATATTTTTGAAATTACCCATGAAGTTGAAACTTCTGACTTGTTTGAAGTTGAAAAGCAACACTTTTTAAAATGGTCTTGCGAAAGGCACCGTGGGAATAATATTTAGGATTGATATTATTTAAACTGCGATTACAACATATCATATTTGATGATTAGGACATTTGGTGAGCAAGAAAATTAATCCTTTATTTGTTGGTTCATTTGTTGTATCAGCGATATCTCTATTTATTTTTCTCTTGGTGATTTTTTCATCGAGTACTCTGTTCACGCCTACCGTACGATTTTACGTTTTCTTTGACACGTCCCTGAGCGGATTGGATATTGGAGCTGCTGTTAAGTTCAAAGGTGTGCGCATTGGTTCCGTTGAGGCCATAAATATTACCTACGACCATGATCTCGACAAAGCTTGTGCGTCAGTTTTATTAGAGATTGATGCGACTTCACTCAGGATGGTGAAATGTAGACGTACTTCCAATAAGGATTATCGCGAATTTTATGCGGAACAAATTTCACGGGGATTGGCCGCAAAACTTTCTTTGGAAAGCATCGTTACGGGAAAAAGCTATGTTGCGTTGGATTACTATCCCCAGGACGATGAGAGATATTTTAAGGACATTGATGGGCTAAAGTATCAGCAAATGCCGTCAATGAAGACTGATTTTGATGAGTTTATATCCAACGTTGATTCCGTCATGAAGAGCATTTCGCAGTTTGATTTTGGTGAGGTGGGCGAAAACCTCAACTTAGTTTTGGCAAGGCTCCGCAGGGCCCTGGATAACTTGGACTTAAAGCGCATAAGTACGGCATTTTCCGAGAGTTGCGAGAGCTTTAGTGATCTCCTGCGCGAAGGCAGAGCCAGAGATATTCTCCGGGAAATTGAAGTGGCCGTTGCCAAATTCAACCTCAAATTTGATGGGGTGATTGACGAAATTTCCGGAGCTTTTTCGGGCATCCGAACCATGTTTGAAAATGGTTCGCCTTTCAGGTGGCTACTCGAAAACAATTTAATACAATTCGAACGGATGTTGCGCTCATTGCGGGAATTTTTAGATTTTCTGGAGCGTAACCCCAACGCGATTTTTGCAGGTAAACAATTATGAAAAAGTTTTTAATTCTTATTTTTATATGTATGCTCAATTGTGGGTGTTTGTTCACTCCTCAAAGGGACATGTCAAAATTTTACGCCCTTGGCTTGGACAAAGATTACAGCCACGAAAGGTGCTCATCCGTTGGCAACGAATGCAGGGTGATATGCCTAAGTGTGGAGAGCATACCAGCCTACTCTGATATGTCTCAAATTGTTAAGCTTCGTGGCAGTTGTGAGGTTGTGCAATCCGAGTTTCACCGCTGGGCCGAACCGATAAAGTACAGCATTACCCGTTCGCTGTTGCATCATTTGAGTAGTGCGTTCGGAGGAAAATATATTTTAGTACCAATGTCCGAATCGAGTGCCGCTAAAGCTTGCGAATATAAGATTTGCGTGGGATTTACCAATTTTATTTTCGCTGAAAACAACTCTGAATTGCTGCTATCAGCCGACGTTTCAATTTTTAAGCGAGATAAACTCGTAACCGTGTGCGAATACTCTGATCGATTTAGTGTCGGAGAAGTGGAATACGAGGGCATTGTCAATGGGATGGATTGGGAATTGAAGATACTGGGAGAGTTTATTGCCCGCTGTATCGATGGGAATTGCGTGAAGAGCATCGCCAAAACTTCCACTCCCAACGAAGTGAGCGCCGGCAAGACAAATTCCAATAATTTCGCACAGGGTTGTTGCAAAGATGTAATCAATTGTAATGGGAAGGTTCCCCGGGAAATTTCCAAAAAAACAGAAACATTCCCGCGCATTATAAATATTTCTTCCCGCGGTGAAGTTTACGTCGTTGTGGACAGTGAAGACGGCACGCGAAGGTATTTTTCCGGGCGACTGTTCAATGGCTCGTCGATCAACGTAAAGTGTGACTCGCCCTACAAGATCACATCCACGAACAACGACCTGATCGAGGTCAAGTGAGAGAAAAGTGCGAGCTTAGCTGCCACGCTTTCATTCCCACATATTGCCGGCATAAATTGCGGATGGGCCTAGAAGTTCCTCAATCCGCATTAATTGGTTATATTTGCAGATTCTGTCAGTTCTGCTCATGGAGCCGGTTTTTATTTGGCCCGCGTTCAGTGCAACAGCGATATCCGCTATGGTCGTATCCTCCGTCTCACCGGAGCGGTGCGAAATCACGGGCTTATACTTCGAAGTTTTGGCCAATTCTACCGTGTCAAAAGTTTCCGTTAACGAACCTATCTGATTAACTTTTATCAGGATGGAATTTGCCACCCCCATCGAAATCCCTTTTTTCAAATACTCCTCATTCGTCACAAATAAATCATCGCCAACTATTTGAATCCTGCTCCCAAGCTTTTCGGTAAATAATTTCCAACCCGACCAGTCATTTTCATCCAAACCATCTTCAATTAACATTATTGGAAATTTTGCTGTTAAATTTGTGTAAAAATCGACCATTTGTTCGGCTGTGTACTCCGATTTGTCGGATTTTTTGAATACATATTTATTTTTGCTGCTATCAAAGAATTCCGAGGCAGCTGTGTCGATGGCAATGGAAACGTCGTCTCCGGGTTCATACCCAGCGGCATGGATGGCTTCGACTATCACCTCGAGTGCATGCTCGTTTGAATTTACGTTCGGCGCAAAGCCACCTTCATCGCCAACGGCCGTTGATAAATTCAAGCCATGCAAGACGTTTTTCAGCGAATGAAATATTTCGGCACCCATTCGAACTGCCTCCCTGAATGAGGGCGCATTGTGCGGAACTATCATGAATTCCTGTATGTCCACGGGGGCATCCGAGTGTGCGCCGCCGTTGAGAACATTCATCATCGGAACGGGCAAAATTTTCGCATTGGTTCCGCCAAGGTATTGAAAGAGCGGCAGCTCCTTGCTCTCTGCGACGGCATGCGCGACTGCCATCGACACGCCCAGTATCGCGTTCGCTCCAAGATTGCTTTTGTTTTTTGTGCCATCCAGGTCTATCATCGTCGAATCGATCAGGCTCTGCTGGGATGCGTCCATGCCGAGCAACGCAGATCGCAGCGTTGTGTTTACGTTATGCACAGCGGCCAAAACCCCTTTTCCCAAAAATCGTTTCCTGGGATCTATCCCCTTAGGCAACTGTGACTTGGGGGCATTTTTGTCCCGCAGTTCGATGGCTTCGTTGGACCCGGTACTCGCTCCCGACGGCACACTGGCCCGGCCGATACTCCCGTTTTCCAGAATCACATCCACTTCAATCGTGGGATTGCCGCGGGAATCGAGAATCTCTCTCCCATGAATATCTTCAATGATCGTATCAGAAAATCCTATTAATTTTGGCATAAACTTTCTCCTTGGATAGACATACTAGTGCTACTAAACGCTTTGTAAAGCCCATAAATTTTTATCTGTCGATGTCTTCCTGGGAGAAGGTACTTAGCCCAATCGAATGCACAGCTTTGGCGGCGAGATCAACGTCTTCGACCCGCAATATCATGCCGATTTTGTTGTTATACTTTACCAGCAACGGGTACAGGTAGTGAATTTTTACCTCATAGACCGAAATTGCATTGACAACCTTGTGTACATCGTCCGAATGGAAAAATTCCACTCCCAGAACATCGTTTTCGGTGAAAGAAGCGTTGCCTGTCAGTAGCAATTTTTTCAAATTTTCGCTGTAATTTGAGACAATGCGCAAAACAAAGTAATCCCGAGTTTCCACCGATGAGAACGCGACAAGGCTTATTTTATTGGTACCCAGATTCTTCAGTAAAGTTTCGAGGGCCATTTGCTTGTTGTCCAAAAACACTGAAAATTGCCTTATTCCAGTGTAAATGCACGTACCAACTTCAATTTTGCTAATTTCCACACTATCCATGCCAACCTAAAGTATAAGAGTATTTAATTTTTTCAATTTTTTTATATTAATCGATCAATTAGAACATTTTTATCGTAAAATTTACAAAAACGTTTATTATTTTTACTTTTTGCTGTTAATTTGTCAAAATTTAATTATGGTATTTCGTTGGGATATGAAGAATATTTTTCGTACAGTTGTTTGTACCTGTTTGCTAAGCCTATTTTGCGGTGCAGTTCACTGCGCGCGGGAAGAGAAAGTTCACAAGGTTGAGGTGCATGTTTCGTTTTATTGCTACCGTGTCAATGGCAGCCGACCTCCGGAAATCCTCCTGCTGAAACGCGGCAATAATAGGCAGATTGCACCTGGCAAATGGGAGTGTGGCGGTGGACAAGTTCGCGATAACGAAAGCTTTGAAACGGCAGTTAACAGGCAACTATACGAGGAGACTGGACTGCGAGCTTCCCACTGGCGTCCGGTGGATTGCTACGAAATCAAGTTATCTGACGGTACAGTTCTTCCGGGGTTATCTTTTTCGTGTCGTGCGCAACCCGACTATGATGTAAAGATTGACCCGCGTGAGCATACCGAATACAAGTGGGCAACCTTGGACGACCTGTCGGACATAGACTTTGTAAGTCCGAAAATGAAGCAAATAATCGCCCGCCTACTCATAGCCCAAGGCCGTACCTGGTAAAAATCAAAGGTGCGTCCCCTAGAGACCCTTTCGCCTGGAAATTTTCACGAAAAAATCTTCGAAAATACCATTGGAAAGCCTTCGGCTCATCCCGGCGGCCAACTCATCTCCCGTCCAGCCAGGAGATGAATGTGCAGATGATGAATCGTTTCACCGGCTAGGGCTCCGTTGTTTATCACGAGGCGATAACTTGGGATACCATTTTCCCTGGCAAAGGCCGTTGCGGTTAGCAGCAAATTTGCTACGATTCCCGCGTCAGTCTCCCCCATCGAGGCAATGTGTTCAATTTTTCGCTTGGGGACTACCAGAACGTGAACCGGTGCTTGAGGATTGATGTCCTTTATCACGACAGTATCGTCCGTTTCCATCAGAATTTCGGCTGGAACCTCACGATCTATTATTTTTTCAAAAATTGTTTTACTTTCGCTCATTGGAATGAAATCTTGCCTCCCAAGACTAAAAAAACAAGCTCCAACTTAAAATTAAGTGCGGATTATTTTATTAAAAGGATGCACGTTGGTTGGGCTACGAGGATAGATTTAAACCTTGCAAAATATGAAATGATTATGGCTGGGCATATATAAATCTGTTAAAATACTCAACAACTTTTATATTTGCTTGCTTGTTTGCTTAAATGTAAACGCGGGGTACATTTGCTATTGACTAAGTCGTGCTATGTTATTTATATGCGCGGCATGCGATGTCCGAAGTGTGGATCGGCTGATTCTAAGGTTACTGATACGAGGGTTTCCGTGGATTGTGTCAAACGCCGCCGCACGTGTTTGACTTGCGGTTACAGGTTCAGCACCGTTGAGTGTGTGGTCGTTGACTCTCCATATGTTGTTAAGCGTAGGGGTGAGGTCGTTGAATTTGACGGTAATAAAATTAGGAAGAGTTTAATCCGGGCGATGGACAAGGAACAGTGTTCGGAAGATATTATCGGCAAAATGATGTCGAAAGTATTGGCTAAAGTTCGGGAGACAAAAAGTGACAGAATTTCTTCGCAGGCAATCGGTGCCATCATTCTCGATGAGTTGAAATTGCAGTATCCCGTTGCTTACATGCGCTTTGCGAGCGTGTACAAAAACTTTAAATCCGCCGGAGAATTTGCCTCGGAATGCAAGCTTATCGATGAGAGCTCCCTGCCCTAACCTTAATTTACAGGGCTAATTCAAAGATCTTTTTTCTGAGCGCTTCCAATCCAATGCCTTTTGTGCAGGAAATTTCCATCACATCAATTTTGTACTTTCCTTTGAAGGCCCTCAGATTTTTTTTTGAGGCATCGGAGTCTATCTTATTTGCGACCACGACGCCGTGTTTTTTCAGCAGGGATTCGTCGTAGTGAAGAAGCTCACTTTTTATGTCGCTAAAATCCTGGGAAGGATCGCGGTTATCTATCCCGGACATGTCAATCAGGTAAACAAGAGTCTTACATCTTTCGATGTGCTTCAAAAATTTCAGTCCCAGACCGCGATTTTTATGGGCACCATTAATTATCCCGGGTATGTCCGCAATCAGCACCCGCGATTTTTTTGAATCGTCACGCATGACGCCGACGTTGACGTGTAGGGTTGTGAACGGGTAGTTTGCGATCTTCGGTGTGGCGTCCGTGAGGATCGAAGTTAATGTGGATTTCCCGGCGTTGGGAAAACCAACCAAACCAACATCGGCGATGGTTTTCAGAACAAAATTAAAGGTTCCTTCTTCCCCGGGTGTCCCTGGGGTCGTGTGCCTTGGAGCCTGGTTGGTGGACGACTTGAATGCTTCGTTCCCCTTTCCTCCCACACCTCCCCTTAAAAGGATGATTTTCTGCTCATGGGAAATAATTTCCGCGACGCTGTTGCCGTTGGCGGAGTTAAAGATAACCGTTCCGATAGGGACACGTAGAACCTTATCCTCCCCATTCTTCCCGTGCATGTCACTGCCCATACCCGGTTGGCCGTTTTTAGCGTGCGCATGCGGTTTAAACCTGTACTCGACCAGATCGCTTACGTTGGCATCGCCGACTAAAACAATATCTCCGCCATCTCCGCCATCTCCGCCGTTGGGGCCGCCCTTGGGAACGAATTTTTCGCGGCGAAAGCTCAAGCAGCCATCACCACCTTTCCCGGCATTTAAGCGTATATTTTTTACTTCGTCAACGAACATTTTAGTTGATAGGTGCTAAACAATAG
>JAITOW010000061.1 GCA_031289835.1 Puniceicoccales bacterium
AATAGGTTAGGCAAGGCCATGGTAAATATGGAGCGCGCTTGCACGTTTGATGATCCCATAAATTTTTACGAATTTGCCAAATACGCCATTCGCGAAGCCATGTGCCTGCCGCAAGGCAAAGCTGGACTTGCACTTACCCTGGAAGACGTTAAAAAAAGCCTGGAGCAAAAAATTTTGCCTGCGGAGATAGGAGCTGTGATTTCGGAAATTTACACAACGGCGAAGCAGGTTGAAAAAAACGAAGACATGGAGATCGACCTGAAATCAAAGTTGGAAATCTACTACGAGGTCATTCGCAGGCTGAACAACGCTTACGAAAAGTAGCTTAATAGGCATACCTGATGTCGAAATCGGCAACATATCGCAAACACTCGCTCCTGAGATTTTCCAGTTCAATCCTATGTGCAGAGTCAAACAAAGACTCTTTTACCCGATGCCGCAGATTGTTGTCCATGGCGTGATCAGGGACGAATTCCTGTATCACAAACTTCTTGGCGCCACCTATGTTTTTTGCGATGCTCACGACATCGTTTCTCGAGTGAATTCCGGGAACAATTGTCGTGCGAAATTCATAGTCAACGCCGCAAGTCTTTAAGAGGTCAATGCTTCGAATTATATCTTCTATCCTAGCTTGCACACCGCATGCCAAGTCATACCTTGCAAAATCGTGCTTGATATCCATGGCTATAAAATCAGCTAAATTTAAGTTGATCAACTCAGCCACAACGTCGGGCTTGGTTCCGTTCGTATCTAATTTTGTGCGAAAGCCCAAGTCCTTTACCTTGCACATAAACTGCTTGAGGTCACTTTGCAAAGTTGGCTCCCCTCCGCTTATGACAACCCCTTCGATCTGCTCTTTCCGCGTGGACAAATAGCCAAAAATTTCATCTTCGGAAAGTGTTGGGCCAAATTGTCTGCGGTCGACCAGGGTCGCATTGTGGCAAAATGGGCACCTAAAATTGCAAGCCTGAGTAAAAACAACGGAAGCGATTTTCCCGGGAAAATCGATTAACGAAACTTTTTGTAAACCGCCAATCAACATTGGTAGAAGAAAAAAACATCCACGCTAGATTTTGGCAAACAAATTTTTTCCCACGGCAAAAAGTGTTTTGAGTCGCCGAGATTACACGGTTTCTAAGGGATTTCTCTTCCCCACCTTTGCCCAAACAACAGCTTTTACCCTTAGCCAATCGTCGTTCACAATTTTCCCGTAGTGCCATCACTTTCCGGAACTGCATCAAGCGCAGCGCATAGCCATTCCTCGGGAGGTATTTCCGGCTTTGCTCCTATGGTCGATTTTAGCTCATTTGCATCGTTTTCATGCCGATTCAATATGTCGGGGACACTAACGCAATCGAGCAGATATTTCGCCACAACCTTCGAATTTATCGCATGTTGTATGAATTCCGGCCAAGCTTCACGATTCAGGAGAATATTGGCAATACCTATGTATTTCAGCTTAATCAGACGTTTGGCTATGGCAAATGTTAGGTAGCTGGTTCCATATAGTATCGCGCCGGGAATTCCAGCCAAGCAGCATTTCAAAGACATCGTTCCCGAGCTCATCAAAGCCGCACACGTTTCCACACGCCTTCCGTCGGGGATGAAGCTCACCTTTTGTGCGAGATGTTGAAATTTTTTGTTTAAGATTTTGCGCATTATCGCCAAAGTTTTATCGGAAGCGTAGAGAACGGTTGCCATTTTAGCCGGTTCTTGCTTCGAAAAATGGGAAAAACTTTCCAGCATTTTGGGAAAAATTTTCCCAATGGCAGCTTCCCGGCTCCCTGGAAGTAGCAAAACAGGGCCATCCTTTTCGTAGGATACAACTTGAGATATGTCAATGTCGGCAAATGGGTGCCCAACATATTTGACATCGAGCGTGGTATCGCTGTACGCCTTTTTTTCAAACTCAAATATCGTCCCCAGGCTATCCACATATTTTTCAAGCTTAAACCTTCTCTTTCCTTTCCAAGCCCATATTTGGGGAGAAATATAGTAATATAACTTGATTGAACCGCCAGCCTTGGCCGATAATTTTTTCTCAAACAACGCACGCGCGATTCTAAAATTTAATCCCGGACAGTCGACTAGACAAATTACCAGAGGCTTGTGCTTTTCTATCCATGCCACTATTTTTTTTAGCAATTTTCTAAAAAACAAACACTTGAATACAACTTCCATAAACCCCACGACGGAAAACTTGGTCATATCGAGTATCAAATGCGCCCCAGCCTCGGACAAACATTTACCTCCAAACGAATAAATATTCAATCCCGGATGCTTCGCCTTTAGCTTTTTGACAATTTCTGCAGCGTGTTGGTCGCCCGAATGTTCCCCCGCGATTATCAACAGCTCCACTTTCTTGCACGGGAAATCGAAATTAATTTCAGAATTCATCGACGGAGGAGAGCCAATGAAACAAATAAGCCTTTGTCAACTCATATTCTTGCTGACAAAAGGATATTGTATTAATTTTGCTAGGATCAAAGTCAAAGTGCATTAATAGACCATGGTGCCGGAATGTGGTTGTAATTTGCATTGAAATATCCGAAACAGGGTGTAGAAGGCACGTTACATATGAAATTTTGCTATAATGTCGCCCTTGTTGGGAGGCCAAATGTCGGGAAAAGCCGTTTATTTAACAGACTTATCAGGCAACGGTTGTCCATTGTGCACGACCAAGCCGGTGTGACACGTGATGTTATCACCCACGAAATTTATCCCAACGTTATGCTGATGGATACGGGTGGAATCGGCCTTGTGGATAAGTCGGAGTTTTCGAGCTTGGTATCCGCCGTCGAAGAGCAAGTTTCCTTTGCCATAGCCGCCGCCGATCTGATTTTTTTTGTGGTCGATGCGAGCAGCGGAATTGTGCCTTTGGACTACGATATTGCCGAGTTGATGCGCAGATCGAAAAAGAAAATTACACTGCTTGCCAACAAAATTGATCGCTCGCATTCGTCCGTCGATGAATTTTTCCAACTTGGCTTTGGAAGCGCGATTCCCGTATCCGCCGAGCATGGCACCGGTGAAGACGAAGTGCGAAAAATAATTTCCCGTGAGACCTCTGAATTTTTAAAGGAGGAAAAATCCGAGGAAAAAAACGCGATTAAAATAAGTTTCGTTGGTCGGCCAAATGTTGGCAAATCCTCAACAATAAACGCGCTACTTGACCAAAAACGGTTAATTGTCAGTGACATCCCTGGAACAACACGCGAATCCGTAAAAGCGACGTTGGAAACGGGAGACGCCGCATTTGAGCTCATCGATACGGCCGGTCTTCGCGCAAACAACCGTGTAAATACATCCCTGGATTACTTCTCGTCACTGAGAACTAAGGCTAGCATAGAAGAATCCGACATTGTGTTTCTAGTTCTCGATGCCACGGAAGGCGTTACGAAGCTTGATAAGAAAATTGCAAATGTTGTAATCGAAGCCGGCAAAGGACTCGTAGTGATCGTCAACAAATGGGACATTGCCCAGGGTCAGTTCAAAAATGGAGGTCTCCCATACTATGCCTCCATGCAAGATTTTCAGAGGCAATTCAAACTTGCCATCGGCCGGGAGCTGCTAGCCGTGCCAAATGTTCACGTTTTGTTCCTTTCGGCCAACGAACGTTTTAATGTTGAAACAATTTTGCCCGAAGCTAACATTTTATACCACAAGATGTTACAAAAAATCGGAACGGGTGAGTTGAATCGTGTAATAGGGCAAGCTTTCGATTCACACCCTCCTTCAACTTCGAGCGGCAAGCAATTTAAAGCTTATTACGCGGTACAAACGGGAAATTTTCCATTCACATTCAAGATATTTTGCAACCGTACGACGCTATTAAACCCAACCTATAAAAAGTATTTGCTAAATTGCCTCAGAAAATCCTTCGATTTTTCCGGATGTGCAATCAAAATACGATGGTCCGAAAAAGAAAAACGTTTCTCCGAAGAAAAATAGACTTTCTTTTTTGATATTTTCAACTTAATTTCCGTAAGTTTTCCAACGACACTCCTCCTTCTACTATCTACCACACTACCATACCATGCAACCCTTCTCCTGGAGAAACTTGCGAAAAATTGTCCATTTTAACAAATTACCTTAACCCTTCCCATGCATTTGTTTTCACATATTTTTCATAAAAATCTTCACTTTTTTGCACTCACATTTTTCTGCTTTGCCCTTTTGAGAAAATCTAATATTTTTTCATTTGGTTTTGTATTTATGCGATAGCTCATATCGGCGTGACTCAAAATGAGACCTGGGTCAATTTTTTCAACGATGGACAATATAATATTTTCCCATTCTTCAGTCTTTTCAGGTCTATATGCCGCAAGTTTATCAAGAATGTCTGATATCGGGCTAAATTCTGTAAATCCATTTTCAATCAAGAATGAAGCGTACGGATCTTTTGATTGACCGGAAGAGACCAGCGGGGAATTTATACACCTTTGCCTGGTTTGTTTAAGGTTTTTGGAACGCAGGAGTAAAAAGTTTCTGAATTTCGTTAAAAATTCTTTCTTTGCCTGTGGATTACTAAATTGTTCCTCCGACGTAGGCATGCCAATCTTGTTGAGCATTTCTTTGCTCACATCAGCGTTGGAATCTATCCAACTCACATCGGCATTGAAGGTGTGGGCCATCCACAGAGCATGCCTAAGGAAATCAGAATTTGGCGAACTGTTACTGGCTGCAGCATATGGCATTCCGTCCGTTGTGCAAAGATAGCAGTCTCTCAGCTTCCCTCCTTCTATCATTTTTCGCATTGCTACGGCATCTTCCTGTGAAAGAAAATGGCATTTGTGATTGGAATAGGAGGAAGGAGTATCCGGATCCCAGGATATCAGCAAAAAGCTTGCATCTTTCTGTTCTCCGTTAAACACTGACTGCCCACCTTCGACTGTTCTATAAAAATTCTCCGAAACAAAGAATTGACTGTCCAATTTTTTTGGAAAAACATCCCTTGCCGCATTGTATTCATGTTGTTTCTCCCTAACTTTACCATCCGCGCGCGAAAAATTGACCTTATCGGAACGCACTAATTCGCCAAGTGGCTTCCGCCCACAATTTCCTCCGCTAATCCAATTCCATGCGGAAGTAGGACTCGATGGCTCAGGAATTTTAGTTGGAGGACACGCTGGTTTATTTAGGGCACCGTGCAAGAAGTCGTGGAGCTCCCTAATTTGTTCCTTTTCTTGCTCCCGCTGCATCTCCTGCTGCTGCTCTTGCTCTATCTCCCCTTCCGTATTTTGCACCGAGGCAGCATCAATTTCTTTGCTTTGGTCAAAAATCTTCTTGAACTCCAACATCTTCATATCTGCAGGAATATCCTTGTTAATTATATTCTTTAATGCGTCATTGAGATCATTGATTCCGCCTATTCCCGTTCCCCTAAATGCCTCTTCCAATCCGTTTATCAGCTTTTTTGCCTCTTCATTCAACCAATCCTTGACGGATCCCCAGACAAGTACGCTTTTCCACATTTCAATGTTAAAATTTTGGAACGATGTCATCAGTTTTTCCGTCTTTCTGAATAAGTTATTTGTTTTGTCTCCTTTGCCATATTTCGCATAGTATTCTTTCATCTTATTCTCGATAAATCTATGCGTTTCTCCACGTATTTTGTTCAGTCCAGCACGTACTTGTTCGCGTCGAATCTTTTCCGCACTATTCCGTATTAACCTGCCAAATAACTTGTAAATAAATTCATCTCCTTTGACTATGTCTTTGGCATCTTTTTTTGATTTTACTTCGGTTCCATTTTCATTTTCTGTCACTGGAAAAACATCCTTCACTGCCCTGTCAAACATAACCAAATCCATCGTCTGGCCGTTGCTGTCTAGAAATTTTCGCTCACGCATAATCGCTTGCTCAAAACTCTCCATGTCGGTTTGGTATAAATTTACGGTCATTATGCCATGGCCATTCGTCATTAATTTAGGATCTGTCCCGGTTGTGTGTGCAAAGTCAATGAATGTGAACAAATCTCCAGGATCCCTAGGCCTATCAGTCTCCGGGTTTAATATCCTTTTGGGTTTAAAATTTTTACCATCCCGAAGGACATCTGAAGCTTTTACAATCGCAAAACATTGCAAATCCGGATCAAAATATTCTATGTGCTTATCTTCGAATTCTCGTAAATCCCGCGTGCATTCCTTAATGAATTTAGCTATATCCATAACTAACATGTGCGAATCTTGATCCTTGAATTGCGCACCGCAGTCCACAATTATGCGCAAATTTTCTGACTTTTTCTTGCCCGTTTCCGAATTCCCCAATGCCTGTTTCCATTGGGTTAGAATTCCAGCAACGGTCTTTGGATCGTTGCGACCTACACCTTCTTCAAAGGTAAGAATTTGTGTCTTTTTAGACTCACAATCTTTCACGAGCTTAACGGCAATTTCTTCAAGTTTCCCTTCCTGAGGTTTTACGGCTTCGGGAATACGCATATTTTCAGGATAAGTCGCTTGATTGCTTATAGTGCCCGACATACTGACCGTTCCACGGAACATACTCCCAAGATCGGTTGTAGTGGTTTCGTAGGATGCTGAAAAGTATTCACCATGGGCAGCCTGTGCGAATCTTGCTGCGAATCTAGTGGTCACTCCAAAATTTTCTTTTTGATTCAAGAAAACCCTAATGAGATGGGATATGTGTGGGAATACTTTCGGTTCACTACCGGTGGCTTGCATATTAACAACCCTATCCAACCGCAGCTTAAAGCTTTTTATGAAAGTTATAGCACCAGCGCTATCTATGTCGTCACCTTTTCCCTCCTGCTTCACTATGTCTCTTACAACCTCAAGAATCTTTGGGCCTTTTTTGTAGAGTTCTTGAACTTCCACCTGTTTTTTTGTATACTCTATATCATACTCGGTGACTTT
>JAITOW010000006.1 GCA_031289835.1 Puniceicoccales bacterium
GTGGGCATAGGGGCTGTAATTCTTGATCGCGCGCAACTCTCCTTCCGTCCGTCCGAATATGAAGATGTTATCATCGCTTACTTCCTCCCTAATCTCAACGTTTGCTCCATCGAGCGTGCCGATTGTACAAGCGCCATTTAGGGCAAATTTCATGTTTCCCGTGCCCGAAGCCTCCTTGCCCGCCGTGGAAATCTGCTCGGATAAATCCGCGGCTGGAATGATCTCCGAAGCTAAACTGACGCTATAATTCGGTAGGAATACAACCTTGATCAAATCTCTGGCAGCGGGGGAATTATTTATTTCCTTGGCGACAATGTTTATGGAGTGAATGATGCGCTTTGCCAGATAGTACCCTGGGGCAGCCTTGGCGGCAAAGATGAACGTCCGCGGCATAATCGTGGAATCCAACGGATTGTTCAAAACTTTCCGATACAAATGCAAAATGTGGAGCAAATTTAGATGCTGGCGTTTGTATTCGTGTAGCCGCTTGGCTTGAATATCGAACAGGGAATGGGGGTTAATCTGTATGCCGCAGGTTGAAAAGATCGTGTGTGCAAGCCTGACTTTATTTTCAAGCTTTATTTCCCGAAATTTTTTCTGAAAAATCGGGCATTCCGCCACCGTTTCTAGCTTGCGCAACTTGGAAAGATCCTTTGTCCATTCAGTCCCGATGGTACGATCTATTAGCTTTGATAGGCCGGGATTGCACGAACGCAGCCACTGGCGGGGTGTAACGCCGTTGGTAACATTTTTAAATTTTCCAGGGTAAAGTTCATTGAACAGTGGAAACAGAGAATTTTTTAGCAGGTCCGAATGCATCGCCGCAACGCCGTTGACGGAATGGCTGCCAACAACGGCCAAGTAGGACATTCTTATCTTCCCATTGTGGATGATGGATAGGGCATCTTTTTTCGAATCGTCGTTTGGCCACTTCTCTTCAACTTCGTCTTTCAGAAAACGCCTATTTATTTCGCAGATGAGTTGGTAATGCCGCGGAAGCATTTTCGCAAACAAATCAACGGACCATTCTTCCAGGGCTTCCGGTAAAAGTGTGTGGTTTGTGTACCCAAACACGTTCTGGCAAATTTTCCAGGCATCGTCCCAGGAAGATTTATATTCGTCCACCAACAGGCGCATCAGCTCAACGATGGCAATTGTCGGGTGCGTATCATTCAGCTGTATTGCAATTTTTTCGGCAAACTTATCAAAGGATGGATTTTTCTTGGTATACCTGCGCAGGATATCTTTTATGGAACAGCTCACGAAAAAATACTGCTGCATAAGCCTCAATTCTTTTCCCTGAGTGGTCGAATCGTCCGGGTAAAGTATTTTCGAGATTGCCTCCGATTCGGATTGTTTCTGAATGGCATCGAGATATTCACCGCGATTGAACACGTCCAGCTCAAATTCCGAGGCCGTGCGCGCTTCCCATAGACGCATAAAATTGACGGTATTCGCTCCGTATCCCGCAATCGGAATGTCCCAGGGGACTCCTTGAACAATTTTTCCATCTATCCAGCATGGGTGCCAGTGTCCACATCCGTCATAGCGGTTTTCCACGCGGCCGTACAACTGAACATTTTGAATGTTTTCAGGGCGGCAAATTTGCCAAGGATTTCCGAAAATTATCCAATTATCAGGACGTTCAACCTGTTTACCATCAACAATTTCCTGCCGAAAAAGTCCGAATTCGTAGTGAATGCCGTAGGCAACCGCAGGGTAATCGAGCGTGGCCAAAGAATCCTGAAAACAGGAAGCCAAGCGCCCTAGGCCTCCGTTGCCCAACCCCATGTCCGGTTCAATGGTAGTGATTGAGTCAAAATCCTGACCCAGGGATTTTAGGGCAAGTTCCACGTCATCGAGAATCCCAAGAGCTTGGGCAGTGCTGCGCAACATGGTCCCCGGCAAATATTCCAGCGACATATAATACATGCGCCGAACATCGTTTTCATGGTGCACTTTCTGCGTGCGAATCAGCTCTTCCAAGACCCGATCGCGCAGTGCTAATGCGGTTGCAACTCCCCAATCGTGCAACACCGCCGAACCTTGGTCACGGGCAAGAGAGCATTGCAAGTGCCTAACAATTGCAGATTTAAGATCATTTGCCGTCACCTGCCTTCCAAGATATTTTTCAGATTTATTACAGTCTTCACACTCGCAATTTTCCTCAACCATAGGTACACTCCATTTGATAATTTTTCGCATTTTACGAAAGTTTGCTGATTTTAAAACTTAAAAATCAATCAAGGCTACATTTTGGCAAATTATTGACCTCCATGGGAGTTTTCTTTAATTTACCCCATGCTATCTTACATCGAAGGAACCCTCGTCGAAATCGGCCTGCTATACGTCATTATAGGGATCGGTGGGCTTGGGTATCACACTAATACGCCACTGACTACCATTGAAAAATTGCCAAAAATTGGCAATATTGTTAAACTCTATCTGAGTGAGATCATCAGGGAGGATCAGCACGATTTATACGGGTTTTTGTCCAAGGGCGAGCGGGACTTTTTTGAGCTGATAATCAGCAAAGTGAGCGGAATTGGACCTAAAATTGCCCTGAATATCATGAGCAGACTGTCCATAAACACGCTTAAAAGCGCCATATTTTCCCGTGACACGGATTTGTTGAGGCAATGCCACGGCATCGGGAAAAAAACTGCCGAACGCATCATCATCGAGCTCGGAGACAAGGTGGATAGCATTTCCCCCATCGCACAGTCGAGCAGTCTTGCTCCATCGGATGCGGCACATGACGCCATACGTGCGCTAGTTTCTCTCGGCTATAAACCCGCCGAAGCTGATAAGTACGTAAGGAATGCGCTGGCAAAAATCGGCGAATCAGCGTCTTCGGAGGAAATAATAAAACATGCACTGAAATCATGAGTGACCAGATCCATATTCGACACCCCAGCGACCCACACAAACTCATCAAACTGCCAATTATCTATGACGATGATCGGTGTGTAGCCGTCACAAAGCCGGCTAAAATCTCGTGTAAAATTGGGGAATTTTCGATTTTGCAGCAGGTGTGCGAGAATCTCAAAAAACCGTACGTGCAAAATCTTGGCTTCGAACATCCGGACATTATATATAGCATAGAAGATGGCATGAGCGGCATAATTATCCTGGCGAAAAATAGAGAATCGGCGAAAGTTCTGAAAAATGCCTATGGGTCATATCTGTTTGACTTTATTTTTGACCTGTTTTGCGCACAGTCCACTTGCGATAGAGAGTCGGAATTGGTTTGTTCTTTGCCAATCGCTCAGCATACTTCAAAGGAAATTACGCTGATATCGGCAAAAACGGGGAAAAAATCATGCACAAGTTTTAATTTTATCGAAAATGTTGGCAAATGCGAACATTGGCAGGCCAAATGTTCATATCTGCGCCGGGACCAGATATGTTTGCATGCCCATGAATCCTGGTTGGCAATTTTGGGCGATGGGGTATATGGCAATGCGAAAATTCCACTTTTCACCGACTTGAAGCGGAATTTTAAGGCGAATAGAAAAGCTAACAATGAATCTTCTTATTCCGGTATCATGGCCCATTTGTCCACGCTGAAATTGCATGATGGCACTGTAATTCGCAGCGAACTTCCAAAAAAAATGCGTGTGTTCATGAGATTGCTGGCAAATTCATGAAAAGGAGAAGGGAAAAGAAAAAAATTTTGGTGGTGTGCACCGGAAATACGTGCCGCAGCCCCCTAGCCGAGGTCATAATTGCCGATCACCTATCAAAGGGTGCGTTGAATGGTAGTTTTACTGTGTTGTCCGGTGGAATTTCGGCGCAAAATAAAGAACCTGCCTCCGAGCATGCCATTCAAACCGCCTCCGAGATCGGTCTTAGCCTGGCAAAGCACGCTTCCAAGAAAGTTAATCAGTCCCTATTGGACAAAAGTGACCTCATTTTGTGCATGACCAGTGCCCACAAATTTTATCTGCTACACAACTTTGAAGCCCTCCAGGGAAAATGCTTCACGCTTGCCGAATGCACGGCATCTCGAGATGTTTCCGACCCATATGGACAGGATATCGATGCGTATCGGGGAATTGCAGCCCATGTGCAAAAGCTGATGCCAAGTTTGGCAAATTTTCTGACAAAATTCTTTCATTTGGCATAAATAAACGAAACTATTAGAGATGTCACGGTCAATCGGCGCTTTCATAAGGCCCACGTCCCAAAAGTCTTAGGGCTTTCGAATAGGATTTGCCGTGCAAGAACAAAATTTATCCTAATGATCAAATTTTTTTCAGAAATTTATTGTAAATGCCACTGGACGTAATAGAAAAAGACTCACCGTTGACTCTGAAAGGGGATATTTTTCAACCATCGAGGATCGTAAAGTGAAAATTCTTAATTTTTAGCTTGCATTTTAAAAAAAAGGAAACTGGTAATTAGAGTATAGTAATCTCACCTAATTAAAAATGAACACAAATTTGAATATATTCGATACCGACACGTGGAAGACGCTCGAAAGGAAACCCCTTTTATATGTTGGTTTTCACGAAAAAAACGGAGCTTCGTACATAGTCGTGTCCACGCAAAAGGAACTAATGTTTGTGCAGGAATTTGACCACACTAATCAAACCCACAACGACGTGATCGAGCAGCTGCAGAATCGCACATCGGGCGTGCCCGTAATATTTAACCAGAATAAGACGGCTTCTTTTTTCGAAAATTACGCTTCGTAATAAAAAGGTAGGCAAAGTCAAAGCGTGCATTCAGCGATTTTTTTCGCGGGGCCTATTTGCGCGATTGCCCCGGAAGGTGTTTCTTTCACGTGAAGGATGCCACCGTGCATATGAATATCGACTTCTGAAGTGCATTTTCCTAACATGCGAGTAACGGCAAATACTCCGCAGGAACTTGAACCAGATGCCAGTGTATACCCAGCTCCCCGTTCCCAAATTTCGATCTCAATATTATTTTTATCGATGATTTTGGCGAACTGCACATTTGTTTTTTCGATGAAAGCGGGGTTGTTTTCCAAGATTGGGCCATCGTCTAGTACGTGTTCATGAACCAAGGTATCGACGAAAATTACGCAGTGTGGGTTTCCCATGGAGACTGCGTAGTAGGTGTATTTTCTCCCATTTACTGCGATGCTTCGCCCAAGCGCTGATTCGGCAGGTAGGTTGGAAGCGGAAAACGATGGCATTCCCATATCGACGGAAATTTCACCCGCGGATGCAACCTTGCACATTACTTGGCGGGAACCGGTGCTGACGCAGAATTCATCACCAATCGCCACATGGCCTTGATCGAACATTGCACGGGCAAAAATGCGCACACCATTTCCGCTGATCTCCGCCACACTGGAATCGGGATTAATTATGACCACTTCAAACTTTCCGCCTGAAATTCCACCGTACAAAACGCCATCGGAACCAATTCCAAAATTGCGGTGGCAAATTTGCTTCGTAAACTCCGGTTCCGGAAACGCTTCCTCCGCGGAATTTATGAACAGATAGTCGTTTCCAAGGGCCTGATATTTAACCAGCTTCATCCGCGCTTTGTTCGGTTTTTGGTTCGCAGCAATTTTCAGCTAAAAACTCGTTACTGTAACAGCTTTCGCGGGAAAATCCAGCGATTACGACATTAATTTTACCCACATTGTCCAAACCGAGACTCTTTGCTAAGATTTCATTCAGACGCATCTGTACGTCCTCACTCAGGGAGGATATGTTGCGACAAATATCAAGTTTAATGTGGATGTTAATGTAAATTTTTCCACGTTTAATCTCCAATTTAACACGCCGGTTGGCTATGCCCTCGACGTTGCCGGTAACACCGTACACAATCGCATATAGAGCCCGGCGCGACATTCGAATTTTTCCAAACTTCGAACGGGAAACCGCAATCCAACGCTTCTTGAAAAAAATTTTTGCTAAAATCAGTAAAAATAACAGCGAAGCCGCCCCGATGAAATAATCGCTTGCCACAAGCTCCGATAGCCACGTTGGTAAATTAACACTCATATGATATGAACCCGATTTAATGTCAATTAACGGCGTAGTCAACGTTTGGCTGACCCGAATCCGTGTCCGTGCTTTGCACAACTTTTTCGATGGTGACGTTGACCTGGCCAACACTTTTCATCGTCATGGCCGACACCTTTTGCGTTACATTTTGCTGAATATCCAGGGCAACTTTGGCCAATTCGACACCAAAACGCAAAACCACCTGCACGTCTATTATATAGTTTCCGTGGGCGTCTTCACTCACGCGGATACCCGAGCAGGATCGATCCTTCCCAAAGAACTTGCTCAAACGGGATGTGATGGATGCCCC
>JAITOW010000051.1 GCA_031289835.1 Puniceicoccales bacterium
CCGATGTTTGGGCCCTCCGGAGTTTCAATTGGGCAAATTCTGCCATAGTGGGAAGGGTGGACATCGCGGACTTCCAAGCCAGTATGCTCGCGATTCAACCCATTTGGTCCAAGGGCAGATAACCGGCGCTTGTGGGTAACCTCCGACAGCGGATTGATTTGATCCATAAACTGGGACAGCTGGCTACGGGCGAAAAAATCACGAATCACCGACATCAACAACTTCGGATTTAGCAACTTTTGAGGCGTCAACATGTCGACACTTTGGTCGAACAGCGACATTCGCTCACGGATGACTCGTTCCATGCGAGCGAGTCCAACGCGGCACTGGTTGACCAACAATTCACCCACGCCGCGAACGCGCCTGCTGCCGAGATTATCGATGTCGTCAATGATTCCTTTTCCGTTTCGCAATGCACACAAATACTTCGTTGCCGCAACGATGTCATCGGCGCCGACCACGCGGTCGTCCAAATCCTTGTCCAAACCAAGTTTTCTGTTCAACTTATACCGCCCAACCTGGCTCAAGTCATATCTTTTGTTATCGGTAAAAGTTCTAACCCAAAATGATTTGGCGTTCTGTGCGTTTACCGGCTCCCCTGGACGCAGTAATTTGTAAATTTCAAACAGAGCTTCCTCTTCGTTGCGGGAGTTATCTTTCCTTAAACTCCTGACCATCAACCCATCATCAAAGGATGTATCGGCATAGGAAATCTTGTTTATGCCCGCTTCCTGGAAACTTTTGAGAAGCGTTTTTCCAATGTTATCATAGGCGCGTGCGATAACAATTCCGTGCTGAACATCGATAATATCGTCCGTCAAAACATAGTTTATCAGCGAATCTTTCTCTAATAATTCATCCACACTGGACTCTTCGATTGTGTAAAACAACGATAGAATGTCATAGTCGGAACTGTACCCAAATGCGCGCAACAAGGTGGTGACAAGGAACTTACGACGCCTGCGCCTGCGATCGAGGTACACGTATAAAAGATCATTTTGGTCAGACTGCACCTCGATCCATGTCCCGCGATCGGGCATGATTCTGAAGGCGTACAAATTTTTGCCACTGGTGTGCTGCGTCACTTCGAAGCATATGCCGGGTGACCTGTGTAGCTGGCTGACAACGACGCGCTCCGCCCCACTGATTATAAACGACCCACGCTTGCTTACGAATGGAATTTCACCGATGTAAATTTCCTCCTCGCGAGCCCCATCCGCATTCGTTAATTTTAAGGTCATATACAGTGGCGCCCCGAAAGTTATTCCCTCCTTCAAGCAAAAATATTCGGTGTACTTGGCGGGTGCAATTCTGTAGGATAGGTAATCCAGCGAAACAGTGCCGTCGTAGCTTGCTACCGGAAATGCATCGCGGAAAACGGACTCTAAGCCGACGTCCCGACGCTCCTTCGCGTCGACATCCTGCTGCAAAAATTCCTTGAAAGAATTAACCTGGCTTTCGATGAGATAAGGCGGCGTTATAACCTCTTTTAGTTTTCCAAAATTAACGCGATGGGTGTCCGTCATATTTTTGAGTAAATTTTACAAAAACTTGAATGATAAAACGCAACCCCCCAAGACCATTGCACAAAACCCACAATTACCTTGGCAAGCCACGAAAAATTTCGACCTAGAAAAATTTAATAATTACTTCAGCTCCACGGAAGCTCCGGCGGCTTCTAATTTGCTCTTTATATCAGTCGCATCGGCCTTGGATACACCTTCTTTCACTGGTTTCGGTGCCCCTTCCACCAGATCTTTCGCATCCTTTAATCCGAGGCCGGTTAGCTCACGAACGGCCTTGATTACTTCGATTTTTTTGTCGCCAGTTGCCTTTAGTATTACCGTGAACTCCGTTTGCTCCTCCTGAGGTGCAGCGGCTGCAGCAGTAGGCGCTGCGGCCACGGCAACGGGAGCAGCGGCACTAACTCCCCACTTGTTTTCGAGATCCTTCACCAGGGACGAAATCTCAAGCACAGATTGCGAACTCAACCATTCGATAACTTCTTCTTTTGTTATATTTGCCATTTTAGTTTTCTCCTGAAGGCCGCGCTAGCAAATCTTACGATCCATTTAAGGGAACTTCCCCTAGCGCAACACTCATTTTTATTAAAAATTTTACCTTTCAGCCTTTGCCCGTAGAACGTTTAACATGCCTTGGGGGACGGCATTGAGCGCGCGTACACATTGCTGCGCGGGGGTGTTGAACATCGACAACAGCTGGCTGCGCAAAACTTCTATGGAAGGCAATTCGGCAAGCGCATCAACGTCGGTGCAGGACAACCCAATGTTGTCAAGAACACCGCCCTTTACGGCAAATTTTTCCCCATTCGAACTTTTGCGAAACTTTTTTATGATTTTAGCGATACCGGATGGGTTACTTCCCCCGACGACAATCGCATTTTGGCCGCACAACATGGCTTCGGATATCGGCAACAAACGCTCACTTGCCACAGCGCTCAGAATCGAATTCTTTATCACGTGAAACTCGCCGGATTCCTTGGAAAGCTCTCGGCGCAACTCCGTCACTTCCTTTACGGTTACCTTTGAAAAATCAGTCACAAAAACATAACTCGACTTGTCGAGCTGACCACATATCCACTTGGCTAAAAACTTTTTTTCATCTCTCATTTACACCCCTTGCTCAGAATTTTGAATATATTTTTGATGACAATTTTATTCCGGGGCTCATCGTTGCGCTGAGTGACATGGATTTGACAAATTTTCCCTTGAATTCCTGTGGACGCAATTTTGATAAAACGTCGATGGCTGCGTCAATGTTTTCGGACAACTTTTCCTGCGAAAACGAGGCTTTTCCAACAACGATCGACACGTTTGCCCCCTTGTCCATTTTGAATTCAACCCGTCCGGCCTTAACGGCACCTATGGCCTCCTCCAAATTGTCGGTTACGGTGCCAGTTTTGGGATTTGGCATCATGCCGCGGGGTCCAAGAATACGCGCAACGGAGCGCACTTCCTTCATCGCAGATGTCGTGGCAACGGCCACATCAAAACCGAGCCAACCGCCATTAATTTTCTCGATCATGTCGTGCAACCCGGCAAAATCGGCACCACTTTTCAGTGCCCCATCGGCATCTTCCGTAAAAGCTAAAACGCGAACGGCTTTTCCGCTGCCATTTGGCAACGCAACCGTTCCCCTAACCATTTGGTCGCTTTGCTTGGGATCAACCCCGAGGTGTACCGCCAAAGATACCGTTTCGTCAAAACGTACCTTTGGCATCTTGTTTAGCAGTCCAACGGCCTCGCCAATCTGATACTCCGCTCCCGAATCGCTGACCTCCTGCGCTCGAACATGTCGCTTACTTGACTTTTTCATAACAAAATTTTCACAAAACTTCAATTCCCATGCTCCGGGCCGTACCTTCAACAATCTTGGCCGCAGCTTCAACCGAATTGGCGTTTAGATCCTCCATTTTAGTTTTAGCAATATTTATGACGTCGGCCTTTGTAACCTTGCCGACTTTGGTGCGATTCGGTACGCCGGAGCCCTTATCAATTCCGGCCGCTTTTTTTAGCAACACGGATGCAGGGGGGGATTTTAAAATAAAAGTAAAGGACTTGTCAGCGTACACCGAAATAACCACTGGCAGAATTAATCCATTCTGGTCCTTGGTCTTAGCATTAAATTCTTTGCAAAACCCCATTATGTTCACACCCGCCGCACCAAGCGCCGGCCCAACCGGTGGCGCAGGATTGGCCGCACCAGCCGGTAGCTGCAATTTTATCTCTTTGACAACTTTCTTTGCCATCTCATGTCCTAAATTTCATCAATTATCACCAGCTTCAGCCCTTTTTACCTGCCAAAACTCGAAGTCAACCGGGGTAAGTCGTCCAAACATCGACACCTGTACTCGAAGCCTTCCAGCTTCAGTATCAATCGCTTCTATTTCGCCTGTCAAGTTTAAAAATGGCCCATCGTTAATTTTTACAATTTCCCCGACGTTATAGGAAATTTTTGGCACACTTTTCCCTTCAACGGCCTGCATTTTAGCTATTATATCACTGATTTCATTTTCCTTGAGGGCTACGGGGTTGTTGTTGCCAACAAACCGCACAACGCCATTTGCATTCCTCACCAGTTGCCATGGAGTTTGCAAAATTTCGCCATTTTTGTCGTACATTCTCATTAAAATGAAGACGTAGCCGGGGTAGAACTTGCGCGTGCGTGTGTGCTTTTTTCCGTTTTTCACTTCAGAAACGGTCTCCGACGGGATTAAAATCTCGGAAATCACATCGCTCAAATTGTTTTCTTTTATGATTGTTTCAATGCTGGCTTTGACCTTGTATTCCTGGTTCGACAAAGTCTGCAACGTAAACCATTTTGGCTCCGGTAAATCCTCGTACATTTTTGACCTAAATCTTTGTTACACAATCACCAAGTTAATCAGTTTTATTACATGGAAAAGCGAAAAATCAAGTACGCTAACGTACGTCCCAAACAAAAACATAGCGACAATAACGACAATCGTCGACTGTCGCAAAGATTTTTTCGTTGGCCACGAAGACTTTTTTAGCTCAACAACTATTTCCGCAAAAAATCGCTTAATTTTTGTAAATGGATTTGTCATATTTGTCCACAAAATTCATTTTGGCAGGGGAAGAGGGACTCGAACCCCCAACTTACGGTTTTGGAGACCGTTGCTCTACCGATTGAACTATTCCCCTAAGCTTTGACAAAAAATTGCCAACCTTTGCAATGTCTAACATCAGGCAATAATCTCCGTTATTCGACCAGCACCTATGGTGCGCCCTCCTTCGCGGATAGCAAAGCGCTGCCCCCTTTCCATGGCAATGGACTTCTGCAGGTCAACTTCCACGCCCAGATTGTCCCCGGGCATAACCATTTCGACACCCTCCGGCAAGTGAACAACACCGGTGACGTCAGCCGTGCCAAAGAAGAACTGTGGGCGATATCCGTTGAAAAATGGGGTATGTCGGCCGCCCTCATCCTTAGTCAACACGTAAACTTCAGCTTTGCCACGCGTATGAGGCTTTATGGAGCCAGGTTTTGCCAAAACATTGCCCCTTTCGATCTGATCCTTTTCTATGCCGCGCAAAAGTATACCAACGTTGTCACCGGCTTGCCCTCGTTCAAGCAGCTTGCGGAACATTTCAACACCCGTGCATGTCGTTTTGCGGGTTTCGCCCAAGCCAACTATTTCAACTTCTTCGCCGACTTTTACGCACCCGCGTTCAATCCTACCCGTTGCCACCGTACCACGTCCAGTTATCGAAAACACGTCCTCAATTGCCATTAGAAATGGCTTATCGATGTCACGCACCGGGATCGGAATGTCCTTATCAAGGGCAGTCAACAGTTTGTTGATCGCTTCAACTCCCTCGTTTTTGCCCTCCAGGGCAGCCAACGCTGAGCCACGGATGATGGTGATACCATTGCCATTGTATTCGTACTTTGTCAGTAGGTCACGGACCTCCATTTCCACCAAATCCAACAACTCCGCATCATCCAGCAAGTCTATCTTATTTAGGAAAACAACGATATTTGGAACACCAACTTGGCGCGCGAGCAGGATATGTTCACGGGTTTGTGGCATCGGACCATCGTACGCACTGACAACCAAAATCGCACCGTCCATCTGGGCCGCACCGGTAATCATATTTTTAACGAAATCGGCGTGTCCCGGGCAGTCAACGTGGGCGTAATGCCTGTTTTCGCTCTGATATTCAACGTGCGACACTGCAATCGTGACAGTTTTGCTGGCATCGCGCACCGTCCCCCCCTTTGTGACATCTGCATATGATTTAAACTCAGCCAACTTCTTGTCGGACTGAACTTTTAGTAATGCCGTTGTTAAAGTTGACTTCCCATGGTCGACGTGACCTATGGTGCCAACATTAATGTGAGGCTTTGTTCTCGCGAATGTTTCCTTTGCCATGTTATTCCTTTTTCTCTTTAAAAATTTTAAGTGTTATAAAACTGGAGCCCCCGAGCGGATTTGAACCGCCGACCTCATCCTTACCAAGAATGCGCTCTGCCGACTGAGCTACAAGGGCATACACCCAAAGCAATCCGAAAGAATCACTCGGAGACTGATTTACAGCAATTTGCACGGTGATACACAAACGTCAATATTTATTTCAAAAAACAAAATTAACTATTATAGCTATGGATTTTCAACGAATCGGCAAAGAAGTGGAAATGCTTCTTTTCTCGGAAAGGTACTTCCTTTCCGAGACTTTTCCGGGAATGGCCGGATATTTCAAGAATATTCGGAGAAGAGTGGGCACTTCAACTCCTGC
>JAITOW010000063.1 GCA_031289835.1 Puniceicoccales bacterium
CGCCCAGCCGTGTCAACAAAACGTTTTTCGCCCGTGTAAGCGGGATGGGAAGCAGACGTCACATCGCAATGGACGACATAGCACTCAACGCCATCAATTGTCTCTTTATGTTTAGAATGCAGCGTAGACTCACTAAAAAACTTCTTCCCCGTCGAAATATCAACGAAACAAACGGGATGAACCTCGGGATGTATGTCTTTCTTCATGGCAACTAAATTAAATCAACCTTGCCGCGCCTTATACCTGGGATTCGTCTTGCATATAACGTAAACGCGCCCGCGCCTGTTTACAACCTGACAATCGGGATGCCGAACTTTTATTGATCTTAAAGATGCGCTCTTCTTCATTGCCTCACCACTAAAACAGAATGAATACTTGTGTCAAACGATTTTATATAAAATTAACGAGAATTAACGAGAGTTTCAAGAAAAAATTAAAACCAGCATCTTAAAACGCATTTTACACCACCTAACTTGATTTGCTTCCAGACTCAAAATTTGTAAAATCTTATCAATAAATTTGCTTGTTCTATCAATCGCAGTAAAAATTTGCAGCCTTCATTCCGCTCCCGTGCGGTTTACTACTAGACGTGCAAGGGGCGCTGTTCCAAAATGTTATCGAGATAGATCATCCTTCGTTCGATCTGGGCTTTCATATTTTGTATAGCTTTTTGCATTTCTAGATTGTCGGAAAATTCATTGGCCATTTTGTCGAGCTCCGACAGTATTTCACCTTTTTTTTGCAGGACCATTTGAAGCGCTTCGGCTCTCTCTTCAACGGTCAATTGTCCTTTTATCTCCGGAATCATGGTGAACGTTGCGGGTAAGTTTCGCGCTGAAACGAAAAGATTTATTACCCATAGCAGTACATCGGCTAGGATGGTGGTAGATTTTGGCAAAAGCGTATTCTTGTCCAGTTCGAATTTATCTGGAGTTGGGTGTCCCAGATCAAATAGGCAAAGCTTGTTCTCCTCTCCCTTTGAAATAACGCCGATGTTATCTTCTTTGTTGACGTCTTGGTCATTCAAAAGACCTACCGATATGGCAAAGGAAGCTTTCCACATTTCCTTTGACATCGTGACGGTCTCGCTGTGCATAACGTCCGAAAAATTTTTAAAAGTTTCGTCTTTTCTTTGTCCGGCTAATTCGGTCATTAAAAATAATCGGGTCTGGCTATTCTCTTCAGTTACTTGACCCAATTTGGCATCGGGCACAATGTCAGGATTAATTATCCTCGCAAGCCTCAGTGCCATGAACTCCTGCATAACATTAGTATTTACGGATTTTAAATTTTCCCTCGAATACCAGGCTCTGATGGCACTTTTGGCCTGTGGTCGATAGTAATATTCCCCTCTTTTATCCTTATCTTCAAACATGACTTTAGCCATGTATCTTACCTCTGGCTCTTCTGTCATTTCCGTTTGCCGACTGTTCAGCGTGGTTGCCATCTCACTTTCGGCTCCGGGTTTCTCTTTGTCGGTGACGCCCAGTGATGGTTTACCGCTTTCATCGCCCGGCACAATGGATGCGCCTTCAAATGAGGAAGTTTGCTGTGAATTTTCACCATTTCGCATCCCCACCTGGCGATTTTTCAGTGTGATGATTGCTCCGCCCTCGACTCCAAATTCCTTTCTACCAACTAAATTTAACATTGATTTGCCACTTTCATCGCATATCTCAATGGGTGTCCCGTCGAATTGGGAGGCCTTTTGCAAAATTTCAGTTTCCTGCCGTTTGGTAATTCTTAGAGCTATGCATGAATTCATGGCTACCATTTTACTAAAAATTGGGCAAATGTAAATTTTTTTAAAAAATCTAGAGAGCAAGAAAATTCGGCGCAATTGTGATAATTGACTGTGGTCTTCCCGAGGCAAATGCGATTGATATAAAGTCCGCTTAAACGGAGGGCCTATTACTAATCCGTCACAGCCTAAAATTTCAGAAAAAACGAGATTTGACCATTATTCTGCGGAAGCTTTTCCGAACTTCCGATGCTAGAAACAAGGCTCGTTCACGCTTTGACTTAAAATTTGTCGACGACAACTCTTGCTCGGTCGTATTGGTGAGAGCTCGTGCAACTATGTCTATGAACAGCGGAGTCCCTTTGATGTACGTTATCGCTCCGGCTTTTTTATAATAGAGGCAGCCATTTTTGTAAGTTAGGCTCGCGTTCGTCGGTGATATGAAAATTCCCCCGGATGGCACCTGTACCGCGACTCTTACGCTAAAATCTAGTAATTTGCAGCCCAATATTCTCGTTGCACTTGGTACATATTTTAAGAAATTTTCGTGAAGCGAGCTTTGTTCGTCCAATGTGCTTTGCATCAGTAGAGAATCGGCGGCGGATAGTTCGGATTTAATAAAACTTTTGCTTGAATCACCATTTGCCCTAACACAATATTGGATGGATTTTGTTACGTGTTCCTCGTTGTTTGATGAAAAAAATGAAATAAAAAACTTTTGCTGCTCCCTATCGCTCTTGAATTCAAAGGCGGAGAAACCTTTGTTTATCAGGATAATGCAAGATAGGTCCTCGGAAATAACTTCCGTCAGGGCATGTAATTCGCGATCGACGGCCGCATTCTCGAGGGAGGGCTTGTGCCGCTTGCTTATGCTTGTGAAAAGGTAAAATGACAGGGCAGAGATGAAGGCAATCAGGAACAGGGACAGCAAAGTTTCGAGCAAGGTAAATCCTCGCCGTCCTGATGTAAGCTCATCTTGCATGGAATTTATTGCATTCGCTCCCCGCAGGACCAGACTTAGTCCCCATGCGTAGGGGTAGCATTTTAGTGCTTGTATTGGGAGTTATGTTAGTCATGAGTGCGTTGGCGGTTTCATTTTTACATATTGTGGAAAGTGAATTTACTTATATCAACCAAATTAATCCATGCCTCAATTTTCAGTTAAAAAAGGATTCCGTTTTGTCAATCGCAATTACCTATCTTTATTCATATCTGGCCGAAGGGCAAAGTTTGGATGAATGCAGGCAAAAAATTGAACGCTGCATTGGCGATAATTTTGACGCGGATGTGCGTTTTCTTCTCGCCCCGGAGGATAATAAAATTCCCCTAAGGCCGGAATTCTTGGCTTTATTCAGGCAATTATTTTTCGCAATGGAGCTGGATTCCCAGGATGCTAAATCGTTGCTATGCGAGCTGGAGGAGTTATTCAGTGCAAAAAAGCAGGGCCCATCGAAGCTTGAATGTCTGTTTGGTTTGCCCACGTTTAGGCGCGTATTTGTCGATGAAAACGGATTTCTTACGGAAAAATGGCGAATTTTTGCAAAAAATGCCACTTGCCAGGGCACCGATGCCGTGGCGCTGTGTGAGCTAAGCGATGAGCTATTAAATGCGGTTTGCACACTGGAGGGGTGGAACTTGGACGATGCGAAGGCCGCTTTGCAGAGTGCTTCATTTTTTAGCAAAGATTCCCCGAATGATATTTTTGGGGAGCTTTATTCGCGGGGATGTTCCGTCCATCATCCCGGACTTTTTAAGGGAAAAAGTTCCCGTTTTAACCTTGCCATCACGGTTAAAACGGGAGACATCAAGTTAATGGAGAATTATATCATAAAATATAATTTTCTCCACAATTGGTGTGGCTTTCCCTTTGAAATAATTTCTCAAACAAGCAAATTTTAACACTTATTTGACTTTTGTAAAAGTGATGTTTTAATCGGCCATGGCCGTGTTCCGATTGATAAAAAGATCATTGCATTTCCTGGGACCGAAGAATTTTTATCGCAGGCGTGGTGGAGCCCATATTCTTAGGAAAGAATATTTTTTCATCGATGAATTTTTCTTCGAAAAACCTATCAAATCCAAGCGTGATTTGGAACGTTTTGTTAGGCTTCGCGTGGAAGCGGTCAGTCCATTTTCGGTGGATGATGTGTCGTACGGATTTTTTGCAAACGGAGCCAAATTAACGATATTTATCGCCTACAAGGACAGGGTAAAACGGCTTCCCTTGAGGGAAAATTCCCATATTTTTCCCGAATTTTTGCCGAGCATGGTAATCGGGCATGATTTTGCGGTGAAGTGCGTTAGGGTAAACCGAGATGACACCATAATTTTCCATGGCGCCGTGGAAGATCTCAAGCTTAGGCTGTCGAATCCTGCGATCTTCAATGCCGATTTAAGAGATATCAGGCTAAAAACTCGCGCAAAAATTTTGAGAAAATTTTCGATGTTTTTGGATTACGGGGTTTGTTTTTGCTTGGTAGCATTGTTACTGGCGTGCGGATTTTCGGTGTTTTCACTTTCCCAAGATCTGCGGTTGAACAACTTGAAAAAACAAATCGATGCCAGAAAGGCAGAGGTGGAAAATATTGCTTCGAAGCATGCTTTTCTTGGGCGCATATCTAAGTTTTATTCCCGGGAAAATTTTTGCATGACTTCGTTGGAGGCCATAAATCAAGTTCGTCCGGACGACATTTTGTTCAGCGACGTTCACTCCGATGCGGATAAAAGAGCCATCAAAATTAGGGGACATGGGCAGTCAGTTGGTTCAGTGACAAAATACTGCAATGCCATGAAGCGCTGCGCGAATGTCAGTTCTGCGGAAGCCTCGAATATTCGTTCCCACGACCATAAGGCTTTTTTCACCATCGACGTTTGTTTCAAATAAAATGAAAAACCTGCTTAGTTGCTTCAGAATAATACAGTTAAGATATAAATTGTATATCTTTGCCGTACTATTGTTCATTTCTCTGCCCTGGTTGATAGGCGGGATCGTTGGCTGCGGAAAACAGGCGAAACTGATTTCATCCTGTGGTGCACAGATCGCCGAACAAATGGCGTGGCTTGGAAATAAAGACGAAATTTGCAAAAAATTTGACGATGCCTGCAACCGGTTGAAAGGCAATAAAAGTTTGAAGAAGTCCCTGATGAGTTTTGTTGAAAAAGCTGCTTCCAGGTGCAATTGCAAGTATGAGCTGTCAAACGAGCGTAGGCACAGGATTGATGATGTTTCCATTTCGTCGGTAAACGCCATGTTACATAACACCTCTCTGCCGGAGTTTGTGCACTTCAGCGAGGCTATTATCGGTGATGGTATCAGAATAAGCGATGTGAATTTTTTGGCTGGGAAAGATGGCAATTTAAATATAAAATGTCTGGTAGAGGCCGTGCTTTTAGGTGAACGATGAGGATATTGAAATTTATTTTTGTGTTTTTGACAATAAATTGTTTTTTCAACTCATTGATTTGCAATGGGGTACAAGGTTTAATATTTTCCGATGAATCACTGCCACAGGTGTTGTGCATTTTGGAAAAATTGACTGGGAAATCCATCCTGTGCGATCAATCCGTCACCAATACTAAGCTATCTTTGCAAATTCAACAAAATTTGTCGCAGCAAGATGCCATTCGGGCATTGGAAAATGTTCTCAGCATGAATGGAGTCGCGATTATAGACCGCGGAGACGGGGTTTTACGGGCTGTGAGCACTCGTGCGGTGTCCACGCATGCAACGGAGTGGCTTGAAACTTCGGCCCTATCGATGCCAGTCAGCGAGAAAATTTACACAAAATTGTTTGCCCTGGAACACCTCATCGTTACGGATTTTGCCAAGATTATTCGTCCAATATTGTCGCAGGTCGGCTCATCAATTTTAACTTTTGAAGACTCAAATTGTCTGGTAATCACGGATAGGCTGTCGAATTTGCAACGCGTGGAACTGCTAATTAAAAATGTGGACAAGCCGCGCTGTTCAAAGATCGGGTCAAAAATTTTTCGGATAAAACATGCCAGTGCGGAAAATATTTCAGCGATTCTTCACAGGTTAATTTCAATGGATGGTCCTTCCAAAATTGGGCAATTTGGAGATAAACCGCGTGGCGAAGATGGTGCACAAGGCAAAGTTTCACCTTCAAATTCAGCCGTGCAAGGTGAGATTAAGACCGAAGGACAGGATTTTAAATTTTCCGGAAATGTTGCCATTGAGCACGATAAATACAGCAATTCCATAATTGTTTGCGGAACACAGCAGGACATAAACCACATCGAAAAAATCATCGATGGACTCGACATATTATTGGAGCAGGTGCGCATAGAAGTTGTTATCGCGCAGGTGAGTTTGGCAAACGACGAGACATCCGGGCTGGAATCATTGGGAATAGCGTACAATGGTGTTTTTGATGCTAAAGGAAATTTCAGCCATGATGGCAAAAAACTTATAAATTTTTCCGGCAGCGGTGCGTCGAGTAATACGATCGAAAGCGGTTTCACCTTTGGCGGGACTCTGCACAATTTTTCCCTTGGCTACGTGTTCAAAAAGGCTAAAATTTGCGGCAACGTAAAAATTTTATCGGCTCCAACGATAGTTACGACACACAACCGCGAAGCGTCGATAAAGGTGGGCGAATCTCGCCCGGTGATAACGGCAAATATTTCCAATATGACGAATCAGCAGTCGATCAGAAACAGCGTCAATTACAAGGATATCGGCATAGAGTTGACCGTCACACCGCTGATTGGCCCGAATGGCGTGATTCAAATGGAGATCAATCAGCTCATTCAAAAAATCAGTGGAGATGTTGAAATCGACAAGAACAAGCAGCCGATAATAACGAAGCGGCAGGCTGTGTCGTTTGTGAGTGTGCATGACGGGGATGTCGTTGTTTTGGCCGGTTTGCAGGAGAAGGAGTACTTCGATTCAAAGAGCAAACTATGGCTTCTTGGGTACCTGCCGATCGTTGGCGATATCCTGTTTTCTCCGAAAACTCGAACGGAAAGAACGAATGAGCTGCTCATATTCATCCGTCCGTCGATCATTGCGAATCCGTCCTCGGAGGAGGAGTATGCCAGGAAGGTTTCGGAGAATAGCGCGTTGAATGCCGAATTGGCCTCGTACAATTCAGACGGAAGATTTGCAACCGGAGAGGATGAGCGGGCAGAGTTGGTTGCGCTACCCAGGGCAAAACCGAGGATAAGAAGAAGTCGAATGAGGTGAGATATATGAAAATTTTTACACTGTCTTTTTTTGTGTTTCTTTGTGCATGCACCGCACATGCTGCCTATTCGTCGCTGTGTGAACGTTCGCCTTTCTGTACAAAAAATGTCGAAGTTGTTGAAAAACAACAAGATACTAGCAAAGATTTCGAATTTCACGGGGTTTGTACCTTTGGTGACGAATGCATGTTTAGCCTCCTCAACAAGGCTTCCAACAGGAGATACTGGCTTAAACTTGGGGAAAATTTGGCAGGGATCTCCGTGAAAAAGTACGACAAAAATAGGCAAATTGTTCAGTTAGCCTTGCCCGACGGGACGACCAGGGATGTTGAGTTGAGTCGATTTGAACCTAAAATTCAGCCCAAGGTGATTGTGACAAGTTCGGAGCGGCTGACACAAAGTGAAAGCGCCGCTGTCCCAGTTCCCAAGGATGCTCGCAGGAAATTTCTGGAAATAGTTCGTGACGGGGAGAAATGATGGAGGATGCGGTTTTTCAGGCAAAATTCAGCAAGGATATTGCGCAAGTCCTGTCCGTTGACCCCGGTTTGCGATTGAGGGAGTTTGCGAAATTCTTAGACTGCAGTGAGGATTCGGCGCTGAATGCTTTGGCTGAGATCAGTGGTTTAAAGTTTATAAAAAAATTTACGGTCGACGGCGAAGTTTTGAAAAAAATACCATACCAGCTGGTGACGGAGTATAAGATTTTGCCGATCGGCATCGACGGAAACACGGTATCTTTCGCCATCTGCTGGCCACTAACAAACAGTCAGATCAGGTGGATAACCGTTGCCACGGGGTACGACGTCGAGTGTTCGCTCGGCCATACGGATGCCATAATCAAGTTCATTGGGGAAAGTTTTGGTTTGCCCGGTGTTGCGGCACAGGGGATCGACGATGAGCAGAATTGGGAAGATGTGGAAAATGAGGATGCCATTGTGATAAAGTTCGTTAACAACCTCTTGAAGCGGTGCATCGAAGCGCGGGCAACGGACATTCACTTTGAGCCGCAGCGATCCAGCTTGACCATCAGGTATCGCGTCGATGGAGACTTGGTCATTGCGCGTGTACCGGAAAATTTGAAAAAATTTCAAGCCGCCATCATTTCCCGCCTAAAAATCATGGCGAAGCTGAATATTTCAGAAAAACGTCACCCCCAGGACGGCAAAATTTTGTTCAAGATGCCGCAGGGACCTCTCGACATCAGGGTATCAACCCTGCCAACAACGTACGGTGAAAGCGTGAGTCTGCGAATCCTCGCCAATGGCAATGGTCCGATTGAACTGAATGATCTCGAGCTTGACCAGCCGCGGAAAACGCTTCTAAAGGATGCGCTCGCTCGACCCCACGGAATAATTCTCGTAACCGGACCGACGGGGTCCGGAAAGTCTACGACGCTCAGTGCATGTTTGCGTGAGTTACGTGTGCCAAACAAGCGCCTAATGACCGTCGAAGATCCCATAGAATACGAGATCCAGGGAGTTAATCAAACGCAGGTAAATCCGGAAATTGGCCTGACATTTGCCAGTGTGTTGCGTTCCATTTTGCGGCAGGATCCGGATATTATCATGATCGGGGAGATACGCGACCGGGAGACCGCTGAAATTGCGATCAGAGCGTCCATTACTGGACATCTTGTTCTAAGTACGTTGCATACAAACGATTCCGTCGGCACGCTCACGAGGTTGCGCGACATCGGCGTGGAAGATTTTTTGCTATCATCGGCAATCAGACTCATTGTGGCACAGAGATTGGTTAGGAAACTGTGTCCGCACTGCGCCAAAGGGGAAGATTTTAAGAAGATGTCCCGGCAGGAAGCGGAGCGAATATTTAAGTCCGAGCTGTCCACCGCTCTTATGGCGTGTGGCTGCGACCATTGCGATGGATTGGGGTATTACGGCAGGATGGGAGTCTTTGAAATTCTCGATGTAAACGATGCCATACGCAAAGCCATCGTCGAACGAAAATTGGAGGTGGAGATCCGTTCAATTGCCGCTGAAAACGGCATGTTAACACTGAAAGACGACGTATTGGATAAAATTAAAAACGGCACCACATCCATAGAGGAAGCCATGCGAATCATTGAACATTGACGCTCGTTTTTTTCGGTATGCGCTTCGTTCGGTACACACTTTTTTCAAGGGCGAGGTAATTTTCCGCCAATTTCGCTAGGCGAACGAAGGGCAGCCCCAACGCTAGGTAAAAAATCGCAACGATGATCCCGGGAACAAAAAAATCAAAGGACGAGCTCGCAATGGTTGTATAAGTCTTGGTCAGCTCAACGATCGTAATCAGCGACACGAGCGACGATTCTTTAATTATCGCGATGAAATCATTGGTCAATGGCGGCAGCACAAAGCAAAACGCTTGCGGTATAACGACATATCGCAAAGACTGCCACTGGTTCATGCCAAGCGCACGGGCTGCCTCCATTTGCCCACTGGGCACGGCTTCCAGGCCCGCACGAAAATTTTCAGACTCGTATGCCGCGTAATTAATACCAAGCGCGACTATTCCGGCAACAAGCGGCTTTAACGTAACTCCAATGAATGGAAGGCCGTAAAATATAAAAAATAACTGTATGATTAGGGGCGTCCCGCGAATGACCTCAACGAACAGTGTTACGATGAGTTGCATCCATCGCGGCGCATATAATTTGATGAGCACTAGCACCAAACCGAGTACAACGGCTAGCACCATCCCACAAATCGACACTTCAAGCGTTACCAGGGCGGCTTTGGCAAAAACTGGCAATAATTTGGCGTATTTTTGAAGCTTACCGATGGATTGTTCTTGCTTAAAGGTCTCGCAGGCATCTGTGCTGCCGCTGCATGTTACCTTAGCGACATACTCATCGAATAACGGGTTGTTTAAACCCCATTTTGAAACGATTGCCTGTATTTTTCCACTTTTAATCAGTTCGAGTAAAGCTCGATTAATATCCTTGATCAGCGCGGGATTATTCTTGTTAACTGCCACCAAATACTCAACTTTACCGAAATTGTTGATGATTTTTAGACCATCAAACGCCATCATGGAGTATGTTGCAGCCGGATAATCTATCACGGCGGCGTTCACTCTTCTATTTTTTAGGTCGGAAAGGGCTCCGTATTCGTTCGGATATTCCAAAAGCGTCATATCTTTGCGCTGGCTTAGCACAACTTTTGGCCACGAAGCACACAGTATCCCCACCTTCTTGCGCGCGCATTGCTCAATGGTCTTGACCTCATCGTCATCTTCCCTAACAACGAGTGACATTTGGCAAACATAGTACGGTATCGAAAATAGGACGGCATCCTTGTTTTCTTCGCTGCGAAACAGGCCTTCCACGATGGCGTCGTACAAGCCGTGATCCAAGCCGGGAATCAACCAAGCCCAATCATTTTGGCAAAAAACCGGAGTCCTGTCCAACTGCTTACAAACTTCTTCAATTATCTCCTTTTCAAAGCCAACGAGCTGGTTATTTGCGTCGTAAAACACACTTGGCGCACCACTCTCCGTATCGGCTGCCCAACGCAACTCATCGCCGTACGTGCTGCCATAAAAAAGTACCAAAGCAAAAATTAAAAGCCCCTTCATCCTACATATACCTCTTTAAAAAACGTTTTGTGCGCTCATCCTTTGGAGAGATAAAGATTTCGTCCTCGTCGGAAATCTCTATTACCTGTCCATCTTCGATGTAAATTATGTAATCGGATGCGTCGCGCGCAAACTTCATTTCGTGGGAGACTATCACCTGTGTCATGCCGTCCTTATCCAGATTGCGCATTACTTGGAGAACTTCCTCGACCATCTCGGGATCCAGGGCGGAGGTGGGCTCATCGTAGAGCATTAGTATCGGGTTCATGGCAAGGGCGCGTGCGATGGCAACTCTCTGCTTTTGCCCACCGGATATGCTCCACGGGTGGCGCTTGTAAAGATTTGAAAGCCCAACTTTGTTAAGCAGCTCCATGCCTTGTTTGCGCGAAAGCTCACGGGATTGCTTTTTGACGACCATCGGCGCGAGCATGATATTTTCAAGCAACGTTTTATGAGGAAATAGGTTGAAGGATTGGAAAACCATTCCGATACTTTGCCGCAGCTGGTGGGCACGCTGGAGGAATGTGCCGTTGTCAACGAGCGCCAACTCCGATGAAATCGATGTGCCATTTATGGAAATTTCGCCCTCATCCAATATCTCCAAACAATTTAAGCAGCGTAGCAGCGTAGACTTACCACACCCGGAGGGGCCAATTATGGAGACCAGATCGCCACTTTCGATGCTAAAGCTTATGTTTTTTAAAATAGGATGATCATCGTAAACTTTAGATAAATTTTTTACCCGTATAAGTGGCTCTACGTTCTCTGACATCTCTATGGTAACTTTGGTATGCTAATAAAATGTGGATTTTGGTTCTCCCTTATTTCTTGGAAAGAAAGTAAATAAAAAACATAGAAAAACGCCACAACAAATTGACGCGTCTGCGACATTGAACATCGGCCAACAAAAACCTCCCAGCCTAATATCGATGAAATCGATGACATGTCCATGTAATAGTCGATCGATAACATTGCCCAGGGTACCAGCGCATATCATTCCATAAATGACCTGATTGCTTCGTTGTTTTATGTTGAGGTGTCTACGTAAAATGAAAATTGTTATCAATACAAAAATTCCAATGATGCCGAGTAACAGTCCATTTCCCTGAAGCATGCTCCATGCTGCTCCGGTGTTTCTCGTATGCGATAAAAAAACGCACATTGGCAGGATTGTTATGGCTTTGTTGACGAAGCACGTGTCCGCCAAAAATTTGGTGATCCGGTCGCTTGTCAAAACAATCAGCAAAACGGTGTAAAATATGGAATATTCCCTGAACTTATTCCTCTTCATAGTCAGAAAATTCACCCATATCATCGGATTGTTCAGTTTCAAAAAGCGAGATCGTCGCACGTTCCTTTGCGATCTTACTGCGTTCCTGCTCTTCTTGCCCTTGCCTGGAAAACCTCGTAAACGGGACAACTTCCAATCTTTCCGCTTCGATGGGAAGCCCGGTTAGTTCACAAATTCCATAGGTGCCGTTGTGTATGCGTTCGATTGCCATTTCTATTTCAGCCAAGGCTTCCTGTTCACTCGACATCAAGCTCAGGGCGAATCCGGAGTCAAAGGTCTCCACATCCAGGTCATCGGCGGGCACCGAACCATAGGACAAATGTTCCTTTGTCAAGCGGGATAATCCCTGCCTAAGATCGAACTTTAGCTTTAGCAAAAGCTTATAATATTTCCGGTACTTTACCGGCACCTCGGATGGATCTTTGTCACGGGTTTCCGTTTGTTTGGAGATATTCGGATTGAAGCCAAGGATGTCCGCTATGGAAGCGGGGCCGATTTTTTGCGGAGATGGCGGAGGCGCTGCTTTAGGTATGACCACATTTGGCTTAATTTCAACGACTTCTTCCTTCGCAACTTGCTCCTCCTGCTCAGCTTTTTGGCGAATTACTTGGCGAACATCCTCGAGTGTAAACGCCATGCTGTTGTGGGCTTTGGCTTGCCTGTCAAGCAGGGTATTGCCTTGGCCAGTTTTATCCATATTCAAATCTTCCATTACATCATATCACTGTGCTTGGCTTTCAGCGCAACCAAGCTATCCTTTGAAACTTTCCCAAATTTTCCCGCATCGAATAGCTGTTCGCACCACTTCCAACTGCGCGGGCACTTTTCTCCACGGGCATGTTTAACGGAGATGTTCGTTGCTTCGGAGGAAGTGAAATGCAATTCCACCTGCGAAACAATGAATATTTCTTCGAGTGTGTCGACGTATTTTTTCAGCACATCAGCATATTTATCACTTCCTGCACATTCTATGATAACCCGAGCGTCCAGGGATTGGCCGATGAGCTTTTCCTGCCTCGCATGTTCAAGCTTTTCATTGACGGCATCTCGAAATTTCAAAAGTAAATCGACCTCCCTTTCCTCGGCTTCAAAGTCCATAAAAGAGCTGGAACCTGGCCAGTTGAGCAGCTGAGCGTGCTGAGCGGAGAATTCCGAGCCGCTTACCAGAAATGCCAAAGCTTCGTCGCAGGTGAACGTCAAAATTGGCGACAGTATGGCAATTAGGGTGTTAATAATTAGGAATATGGCCGATTGGGACGATCTCCGCTCGTGGGAATCAAACGCGTGCGTGTACAACCTATCCTTGAGAACGTCGTGGTAAATACTCGATAGCTCAACGGCGCAAAAGCGGTTGACTAGCTGGTACACCCTGTGCATGTCGAAGTTCGTGTAGGCGAGATTTGTTTCGTCGATGAGCCGCCGCGTCTTTTGCAGGATCCATTTGTCGATGATGGTCATGTCCCCTTGCTCAATTTTGTCAGATTTTTCGTCAAAGTCACAAAGGTTTCCTATCTGGAAGCGCAGCGTGTTCCTGATTGTTCTGTAGGTGGACACGACGTGGTCAAAGATGACATCCGATATGGTGATATCCGTCCTAAAATCCTCCGATGCTACCCACAGACGAACGACATCTGCGCCAAATCTGTTAACGTAGTCATCGGCCGTTTGCGGCTTACTGTCGCTCTTCGATACCTTCTTTTTGTCCTCGTCGACAACAAATCCATGTGTTAAAATCGCTTTAAACGGCGCTCGGCCATTTTCCGAGATCACGCTCGTCCACAGCGATGATTGAAACCAGCCGCGATGCTGGTCACTCCCCTCCAAATATAGGTCCGCTGGCCAACTGAGATCGCCGTTGTTTTTTAGAACGGCTCTGTGGCTATTTCCGGAATCGATCCAAACATCCAATGTGTCCGTGGACTTGCGGATGGTGGCGATATCCCAAGACTTTGGAACGTCTATGCCGGACAAAATTTCCCCAACACTCGCTTCAAACCAAAAATTCGAACCATGTTGGCTGATTTTTTTTGCAATTCCCACGGTGACGTCCTTGTCTAGCAAGGGATCGCCTTCGGTGGTGTAAAAAACTGGCAATGGAATGCCCCAGGCTCGTTGCCTGCTTATGCACCAGTCTGGCCGCGTTTCGATTGCCGCGCGTATGCGATTTTCTCCCCATGCTGGCAGCCAGGAAACGGTCCCCACTGCATCGAGCAGTCTTTGCCGCAAATTTCCCTTATCAATGGCGATGAACCACTGGTCCATTGCCCTAAAAATTACCGGTGTTTTCGATCTCCAGCAGTATGGATACTGGTGGGCCACATCGGACTGGTGTACCAAAGCTCCGGCCTTCGCCAGAAGTTCGATCACCCTATCATTTGCTTCGCACTTTCCAGCGGATTCTTCGAGCACACTGACTCCAACCAATTCCTTTGGTATGTGCCCATCGTTGGTGTAACGTCCGTCATCATCCAGGGGAGAATAGATGTCCAAGCCGTAATTTAAGCCGGTTGCGTAGTCCTCGAGACCATGTCCCGGAGCGGTGTGAACGCAGCCGGTACCCGCATCGGTCGTGACATAGGTTGCGAGCACGATTTTGCTCCCACGATCAATGATCGGGTGCTCCGTGGATAAATTTTCCAGATCTGAACCTTTAAAAGTTTTGATTGTCTCGCATTGGAGTGAGCATTCTTTGGCAAACTTTTCGACCAGGTCCGCGCAAACAATGTAGCATTCGCCCTTCACTTCGACCGCGGCATAGGTGAAATTTGGATGAACGGCGATTGCGAGATTTGACGGAATTGTCCAGGGTGTTGTCGTCCAGATCACTATATAAGTATTATCATCTATGCCAAGTTTCTGAACGGAATCCTTGTCCATTTTGAATTTTACCCAAATGGATTTACTGACATGGTTTTTGTACTCTATTTCCGCTTCGGCAAGCGCAGTTTTGCACGGAATTGACCAGTACACGGGCTTTTTGCCGCGATAGATCAGCCCCTGCTCCACGCAATCGGCAAAAAAATTTATTACCACCCCTTCGTAGGCCGGGTCCATCGTGCAGTACTCGTGCTTCCAATCCGCCAGGATTCCAAGCCTCTCAAACTGCCCACGCTGTTTCTTTATATAATTTCTGGAAAAATTGGCGCATTCGTGCCGCAGGGAAACGGTGTCGAGCTTTTTGTTTTGCTTATTCAGCTCCTTTGCCACCTTGTGCTCAATTGGCAGCCCGTGGCAGTCCCAGCCTGGCACATAGGGCGTGCGAAACCCCATCATCGAGCGATGGCGTACGATTATATCCTTTAAAATTTTGTTAAATGCCGTCCCGATGTGCACATCGCCGTTCGTGAATGGCGGTCCATCGTGCAGTACAAATACCTCGCCGCTAGCGTTCTTTTTTTGAATTTTGTCATACACGCCCTGTTTCGCCCAAATATCCACCCGCTTTGGCTCTCTGTTGACGAGGTCTGCCCGCATAGGAAAATCAGTTTTCGGCAAACTCAGTGTGTCTTTTATATCCATCGGGCAAACCAAATATGAGCAAATGAAAAAAAGTCGAGAAAGTATTTATGATTTAAATATTGCTCCCAAATTTAAAATACCAATACGCATAAAGTTGACAATTTACAGTTGGCCTGTATAATCTAGATTCATGGAAGAATTCGTCGAGCTTTTCAAAAACATTACCAAGGACAAGCAAACTGCAAAGACGATAAAGGACGGGATCAGCAAGGCGATTGAGTGCCTGGATAAAACCAAGGAATGGCTTTCCGAAATTCCCGAAGAGAAATTCAATGAAGCCATTAAAGTTTCCGGGGAAAAGATCCGCGAAAAATTAGCGGATATGGTACGCAATGGCACGATTAATAGGGAATATTTGGAAAAGGCGCACAGGACACGCATGATTTTTCCGTCAGATATCACCCGTGGCTGGGAAGAAATAGCCAACCTATACTATGACAAATACAAGAACGAGGTAAAATAAAATCTGAGGTGTACATGAATTTTACTGATCACAGTCCAAATGGGTTATTTTAGAAAATATACCAACGCTTACAGTTCGAAAATAAAAATAATTTTATTTGTTATTTTGTGCTTGATTTTTAAAGACAAACTAAGTTGGGCTTGGCCAATGTTTAAAGAACAACGAGTTATCTTACCGATAACTATGGATTCACTTCCCGAGAGTCCGGCAAAGACTGCCCTGGGCAGCTTGTTTGCTTTCTGGGATAAAAGAAACGGCATTATTGGCGATTCAACCCACCGCGGAGCAAAAAAGAATAATGCTCAAAAAGCCTTTTTGAAAAGCCTTAGAGAAGGTATAATTGCGGTAATTAATGGGCTTCAAAATTTAACACCCGCCGAGCAAGCAATGGTGTTTCAAGTTCAACACAGGAAGGGCTGGATTTTTTTGGCATTTGCAGCAAAGTACGCCGAAGATCCCGACATTTTAGAGCAACTCTTTACCTTGCTTGAAAAGCAGAGTGCCGCTGTGCAGAAACAGATTTTTATGGTGCAAGACGAGTGCAACTGGACTTTTCCGATGCAGGCGGTAAGTGCCATCGAAGATTCGAGCATTTTAAAACGATTTTTTGTTCTACTCCAAAAGCAGAGCATTGCCACACAGGAACGAGTTCTTTTGACACAAAACGATGGCGGTTGGATTTTTCCGATGTATGTAAGGTGCATTGAAGATTTTGGTGTTTTGGAACAGTTCTTTGCCCTACTTGAAAGGCAAAATGCTGCCACCCAAGAGCAAGTTTTTACAATACAAGAAAAGGATAACTGGACCTTTCCAATGTTTGTGGTAGGCTCAATTGAAGATTCGAACATTTTAACCCGATTTTTTGCTCTACTAAAAAAGCAGAGCGTTGCCACACAGGAACTGGTACTTTCGATGCAAAATAACGGTGGTTGGATTTTTCCGATGTATGTGGCAGAAGATATTGGGGATTTTGGTGTTTTGGAGCAGTTCTTTGCCTTACTTAAAAATCAAAGTGCTGCCATGCGGGAATATGTCTTTACCTTGCAAAACAAGGATGGTTTGACTTTCCCGATGCAGGTGGTGATGTACATTGGAGATTCTAATATTTTGGAACAGTTCTTCACCTTGCTCGAAAACCAAAGTGCCGCCACGCAGGAACGGATTTTTACGACACAAGACAAGGACGGCTGGATCTTCCCGATGCTTGTGGCGAGATATGTTGAAGATTCTGGTATTTTAAAACGCTTTTTTACTCTTCTTAAAAACCAGAATGCTGCCGTACAAGAACAGGTTTTTACGATACGAGACAAGGACGGTTGGACCTTCCCGATGCAGGTGGTAAGCGCCATAGAAGATTTAAGTGTTTTAGAACAATTTTTTGCTCTACTCAAGACCCAAAGTGTTGCCACACAAGAACGAGTCTTTACGGAGCAAAACAGTGGCGGATGGATTTTTCCGATGCACGTAGCAAGGTACATAGAAGATCCTAATATTTTAGAGCAATTCTCTGCTTTACTCGAAAAGCAGAGTGCTGCCGTACGGAAATACATCTCCAGGGTTTCCAATCAAGACACCGACGACTGATCCGGTTTTTGGCGCACACTGTCCACCTTGGCTATGCGCATAATCCAGGGTTTGGTTTTATTAATGCTCCAACTTGGATTTTTCGGCTTTGCTTTGCGTTTTAAAGATCAGGGCGTTCTTGACCTCGTCGCTTGCAGTTATCGATACGACCGAGTCCTCCGGCAACTCGTTTTTCAATATGGAATCGGCCAATGGATCTTCCACATGCTTTTCAATGGCACGCCTAAGGGGACGCGCACCGAATTTTTTGTCATACCCTTCCTTGATTAGGAACTCCTTGGCTTTATCGGTAAACTTTAGCGTCACTCCGCGGTCGGCTACGCGCTTTGCGATCTTTTTCACCTCTATGTCGACGATTTTTTTTAGCGCGCCGTGATCGAGCTGCTTGAATACGATCATCTCCGTCAATCGGTTTATGAACTCCGGCTTGAATGCTTTTTTAGCTTCGTCGATTATCTGTTCCTTAATTTTGTCGAAATTTTTCTTCCAATTATCACCACCGCCGAACCCGAGTAAAACATCTTTTTGCATAATTTCCGCACCGACGTTGCTCGTCATGATTATAATCGTGTTCTTAAAATCAACCTTGCGACCAAGGCTGTCAGTCAGACAACCATCCTCCAAGACTTGGAGGAGAATTTGAACCACATCGGGGTGAGCTTTCTCGATTTCGTCGAACAACACGATGGCATATGGCTTTCTGCGTACGATTTCCGTCAATTGTCCGCCCTCATCGTGGCCAATATAGCCCGGAGGTGAGCCAACGATGCGCGAAACCGTGTGTTTTTCCATGTATTCCGACATGTCGATCTGCACGATCGCATCCCTATTTCCAAAAATTTGTTCGGCAAGCATCTTTGCGAGGTGGGTTTTCCCGACACCCGTCGGACCGAGGAACATGAAGGATCCGATCGGTTTATTTGGATCTTTTAGGTCAGCACGCGACCGCCTGATTGCGCGCGATATGGAATCAATGGCGTCATCTTGCCCGATTACGCTTTTTCCTAAGGCTTCGCTCAGGTGCAGCAATTTTTCCGATTCCTTCCTTTCGAGGCGGGACAGAGGTATGCCGGTCCAACTGGAAATAACCTCCAAAATTGAGCTCTCGTCCACCACTGCGGCTTTGCCCTGGAAATTTGTTTGCCACTTTTTCATCAACGCTTCACGGTCGTTTGTGAGGGTTTTTTCCTCATCGCGCAACTTGGCGGCGTCCTCAAAGCGCTGATCCGTGATCGCCTGCTCCTTATTTTTTTCAGTATCGGCGATTTGCTTATTCAATTTGTCTAATTTTGGCGGGCGGGCCATTCCGCTCAATCGCATACGCGCACCGGCTTCATCGAGCAAGTCTATCGCCTTGTCCGGCAGAAAGCGGTCCTGTACGTACCTCGCCGATAGCTTCACAGCAGCCTCAATGGCATCTTCCGTGTAAGTAACGTTGTGGTGTTTTTCGTAATTTTTCTTGATGCCGCTCAAAATTTGTATGGTCTCGTCGATTGTGGGCGGCTCAACTTTGACCGGTTGGAAACGACGCTCCAATGCGCTGTCACGCTCAATGTGCTTGCGGTATTCGTCCAGGGTCGTTGCACCGATACACTGCACTTCGCCGCGGGAAAGAGCCGGTTTAAGGATATTTGAAGCGTCCATTGAGCCCTCCGATGAGCCGGCCCCCACGATTGTGTGCAGCTCGTCGAGGAATAGCACTATATTCTTCGCGCGCATCACATCATCCATGACGGCTTTTAGGCGTTCTTCGAATTGTCCACGGTATTTTGTTCCGGCCAGTATGAGAGCCATGTCGAGGGAGATCACGCGCTTGTCCATCAGCGGCGGTGGGACTGTGCCATCGGCGATTGCCTGAGCTAACCCTTCAACAATCGCAGTCTTCCCGACGCCGGCCTCTCCGATGAGGGCGGGATTGTTTTTCGTCCGCCTGCAAAGTATCTGTATTACCCGTTCGATTTCCTTGTCACGTCCAATGATCGGATCCAATGCACCGTCACGGGCCACCGCGGTCAAATCCCTGCCAAATGCCCGCAGCGCCGGAGTCTTAACATCCCCCGCCTGCTTGGTACTTTTTGCCGATTCGACGCTTGACTCTTCATCGTCATCATCATCGTCGTCATCGCTGGTAAAATTTGGATCAAGGGCAGCTAGAAGCGCCTGTCTGCAGTTCGCAATGTTAACTCCACAATCTATCAAGATCTGAGCGGCAACGCTGTCTTCCTCGCGCAGAAGCCCGAGCAACATGTGCTCCGTACCCACATACGGGTGTTGCAGCATATGGGCCTCCTTTGCCGCCAATATGAGAACCTTTTGCACCCGGGGCGTTAGCTCAATTGCCCCCGAAGTTTTGCTACCTTTGGAATCGCTGGGGTTTGTATTTGTATTCGCAAGCTGCTTTTCCAACTTGGCCTGTACCTGGCTAACATCAACATTCATCGATCGCAACACGCTCACAGCAATGCATTGATGAAGTTTGAGCAGCGCATACAGTATGTGCTCCGTGCCGATAAATTGATGATTAAACCGTTCAGCTTCCTGTTTTGCCAAGACTAACACCTGTTGCGCCCGCGGCGTTAAATTAATCATCGAATCCATTTAAAATTCCCTTTCCACCATCCTGGCGATATGCTCAGGAATTGCGAGATTATTTTCAATTTGTTTGGAATATTTACGGCGTAATTTTTGTAATCCGCGCTTGACAAGGCGAGCCATTCCCGTTTGCTACGTCTATTAGCATTATTGAGTTATGGCGTTGAGAATTAGATTACAAAGACAGGGGAACCGCAATCGGCCGGTATATAGGGTCGTTGTTGCCGAAAGTACTAGTCGCCGCGATGGAAGGTACGTTGAGGCGTTGGGGAACTATGACCCGCGAGCACGTGGCAATGCCAGAGAGTTTACCCTCACCATCGAGCGCGCGGATTATTGGATTGGGGTTGGCGCTAAGCCGACGGATACCGTTCGTTCTCTCATAAGGAGAGCAAGATTAGCTGCCGTTCAAAGGTGAATGATGGATGTCGTTTTGCAGTTTGATTGTCTGTCACTGTTTCCCGAAATGCTTTACGGTTTCGTTGCGTCGAGCATGCTTGGCCGTGCCATAAAAAATGGTCTAATAGGGGTGGAACTCCACAATATTCGAGACTGGGCGGAGGACAAACACCACATAACCGATGATGCGCCATTCGGGGGTGGCGCGGGTATGGTCATGCGACCGGAGCCCATATTTGCCGCCATAAATGAGCTTAAAAAGGGGGACTCGAAGGTGATTTATCCATGTCCAGATGGGGAACCTTTGACGTCGAGTATTGCCTGTGAATTGGCAGCTGAAAGCCATTTAATCCTGCTGTCCGGGCACTATGAGGGCGTGGATCAGCGGGTAAGGGATCTCGCCGTTGACCGTGAAATTTCAATCGGCGACTACGTACTGACGAATGGGACATTGGCTTCTGCCGTTCTCATGGATGCCGTATCGCGCTATGTTCCAGGGGTGCTTGGCAGTGAACAATCACTCGAGCAGGACAGTTTTAGCGATGGCTTGCTGAGTTTTCCGCAGTATACCCGTCCCGCCGTGTTTATGGATGTCGGTGTGCCCGATGTTTTGCTGTCTGGGAATCACGGTGACATCGCCTCCTGGCGCCATGAGCAAAGGGTTATGCGCACGAGGCAGAGACGTCCGGATCTTTTGAAGGGAAATTTAAAAAAATGAGTCAAGAAATTATAGAATCGGTTTCCAAGGATCAGTTAAAGCCTGATCGCCACGTGTTTAAGGTGGGTGATGGGGTTGTTGTTCACACGATTATTCGCGAGGGCGACAAGGAAAGGATACAACTGTTTTCCGGGATTGTTATAGCCCGCCATGGCTCCGGCATACGCGAAACTTTTACCGTTCGGCGCGTTGCTTCCGGAGAAGGTGTGGAACGCATTTTCAACATAAATTCCCCTTTTATTGCAAAAATCGAGGTTGAACATGAAAGTATGCCCATGCGTGCAAAGCTCTATTACATGCGCAATCGCATTGGCAAGAGTGCCATGCAGGTTAAGGAGAAGCGCCTGGCAGATGTGAAAAAATAGATCATTGGGGAGGTTTCATGAGCAGTGGCGTTCGTGTTCGGTTTGCACCGAGCCCAACTGGTTTTTTTCACATTGGCAGTGCGCGCACTGCGCTGTTTAATTGGTTGTATGCGCGCCATGCGGGCGGGACGTTCATCCTGCGCATCGAGGATACCGACCATGAGCGCGATTCCGATGAATTTTTACAAGTTATTTTTAATGGGTTGCGTTGGCTGGGTTTAAACTGGGACGAAGGCCCGGAGGTCGGCGGTCCCTATGGCCCATATTTTCAGAGTAAACGCGATGATGTTTACCGCGAACATCTTGAAATTTTGCGCAAAAATGGTCGAGCATACGACAAGGAAGGTGCGGTATTTTTTAAGATATCCGACGAGCCGCAGGTGATACGCGATGCGATACACGGCGATGTCGTGCGCAAGGAGGAGAAGGATTTTGTGATTTTTCGCTCAAATGGCACCCCAGTTTTTCATTTTGTGAACGTCGTTGACGACATCACGATGAAGATTACCCACGTAATTCGCGGGGAAGATCACCTTTCGAACACGAGTAAACATACCGAATTGTTCCGCGCATTTGGCGCTCCGGAACCAATTTTTGCCCACATCCCACTGATTTTGAAGTCACAGGGCAGCGGTAAGATGAGCAAGCGGGATAGCGGTGCTCTGATCGAGGACTATGCCAAACAGCATTTTGTTGCGGACGCGGTGAGAAATTATCTGTGCTTGCTCGGGTGGTCCCCGAAACATGACCGCGAAATTTTGCCCATTGACGAGATCATAGCCCTGTTCGACATCTGCAATGTGAATAAAAATAATGCCCGTTTCGGTGAAAAAAAGATGTCTCACATGAATGCGGAGTATCTGCGCGCGCTTCCGTTCGACGATTTTTATGGGCGTGCCACCCAGGCTTTGAAGGATTCAAATGTGAATTTTCTCGCCAATGGTGAGGCTTACGCGATGGATGTTTTGCGTATTTGCCAGGAAAAAGTATGTTCACTGAGCGAAATTCCCGAATTTGTTAAATATTTCTTCACCGCGGATTTTGAATACAACCGGAGAGACATTGAAAAACTTGGAAAAAAATGCGATATGCACGCTCGCCTAGGCGAGTTCGTCGACGAATTGTCTTCCGTGTCAACTTTTAATGAAGAATCGTTGGAAAGGTATGTCCAATCGCTGTGCGAAAGGCATGGGACGACATCCGGTGAGTACATACATTCGCTGAGGTTGGCCTTATCCGGTTGCAGCGTTGGTCCCGGGCTATATGCCATGTTGCGCGTATTCGGCCGAGAGGAAGTCCTCCGCAGGATCGGTCGTTTTTTAAACGGGATGTAGTCCATGAATTATGCCGTGATTTATTGCGTTGCCTGTCTTGTGCTCTGCACGGTTAGCATTACTAAAAGATTTGGCCTGAGGAACATCGAGTACGTGGGAGTTGATGCGCTGACCGTAACAAAAAGGCAGCTGTTCGGCACATTTATTATATTTTCAGCCATTACATTGTTTTTGCCAGTTTTACTGCAAAAGCTACTTAGGATCTTGCTTGTAAACCGTAATTGGAGCGATGCAAGTCTCGACTTAGCCACGAATGGACTTTCCCAACTTGTTTTATTGTCTTTTGTAATTTATATTTATAAATGCTTGCACATCAAAAATATGAAACAACCTTGGTCTTCCATCCTAGGGGAGAGCCTATGCGGATTTGGCGTGGCATTGCCGGTTGTTTGGCTGGTGTCCTATTTATGGCTCACGCTGCTAATATTTTTGAACAAATG
>JAITOW010000029.1 GCA_031289835.1 Puniceicoccales bacterium
TAGAAAAGAAATTGATAAGTTATTGAATAAACTTGGGAATTCTCTCGGTTTAGCCGATTTGTCGTTGAAGGAGAATAATCACTGCATATTGCTCCTCGATGATAAAGTCATATTGAACCTTAAGTTGGACGAGGAAAAAAAATTTGGTTAGGTATTCTTACATCGGAGAAGTGCCATTCGAGGGCCGCGAAAATATTTTCGAGACCTTCCTGGAATCTAACTTCTTCTGGAAAAATACTCAGGGAGCTACTTTGGGTATAGATAAGCACACCCAAACCATTGTCCTAGCTTACCCAATGGAACTTCCGTTGAAAAATAAAGACATTTTTGAGGAGAGATTGGCTGTTTTTGTTGACGTTACTGAGCAATGGATTGATCGTCTTGAGCGGATGTCACAGGAGGCCGAGACCTTGGCAAATGAAGAACGATAAAACCTTGCGTTTTGTCGTTTATTTATTATATGGACAGTCATAATAAAGGGAGCTTGTGAGAGCATGAAAGTAGCTGGAGTGAGTAGTACCCCTAACGATAAAGGTATTGCTAAAACCCAGAGTCGGCATGTTGAACCCGGCGCTGCAAAGTCAAATGAGATGTCTAAGGGAAAGAAGCTCAAAGTTTCCAACAGGGGCCTCGGTGGGCGTTCTGCTTCGGTTTCGCGGGAGCAGGAAAGCGAGCCGTTGGAAAAGGCGTCTGAGGTGAGGGATCCCCAGAAGTGTGCTGTTCCGAATTTTCGAGGATCGGGAGGCAATTTAGGGCTTTGTGGGAAGCCGCGGACCAGTGCATATCGTTGGCATCGTTCTGCTTTGGTTCGCAAACACAGAAATGTTAAGCGACTTTCTAATGATAAAACCCTTCTACCATCTTTTCTTTTTATGGAAAATAAGATGGGGATAGTGGTTGGTGGACAGGGAGGAACGTTTAGTGGTAGAAAAGCAGTAAAACTAAACTTGAATTAGTCTGTATTTTTTTATCTCATGTTGGCATGAGCGCTAGTGACAGTCGGGAAAAAAAATTTCGGCGCATAAGACTAATTAAGAAAATTTTGAGATACATACCACGCCGAGCCTCCATAGAACGCTACCCAATTTTAAACCACTTCGCCGGTGTTACCAAGAAGCGTTCGTATTTGTGGTCGTTTAGGATTAGCGAAGTAATCCCAGCATTTTACCTGGGATGGATACTCACGTTTACTCCGATACCCACCGTTTGCCAGGTAGCAGCTGCCTTTGCAGGGGCAATACTTTTCAGAGCCAACGCAATGATACTCATGGGCTTGCAACTATTTTCGAACACGTTCACGTTTCTCTTTCTTTGGGCGATCACCTACAAGACCGGTGCGGCCATTGCCTCCATTTTCGGCGCGGATACCGCTAAAACGCTGCAAGAGATAATTGGCAGCGGTGGATTTTCCTGGACGCTCAGCAATTGTGGCCGCATGGCCATGCGTTGGCTCGCAACAATGCTCGTTGGAGCGCTATCCCTCGGCTCACTATTTGGGTTCATATCATCCGCCATTTATAAAATTTTTGCCGGAGGGGCGCGCAGAAAATCGAAAATCAGGAACGAAAAACATCCATGATCAATTCTTTTGCCGCCTTTGGGGAAATTGGGGAAAGGTTAACGATTCCATCAATTGGGATCTGCTTTTTGAACCACGTTTTTTGTTTTTTTATGAATTTGAGCGTGTTGCTATAGATTTCCCGCATTAGAGCATCGATGGTGGTGTTTGCTTGGAGCCATCTTATCGTCTCCCGGTAGCCGATGGCGTTTTTGTTGCTACCGTTGAATTGCCCGCGATCAATTAGGGATCGGACCTCATCGATGAGGCTGCCAGCTATCATACTTTCTATGCGCCATTGGACCCGTTGCTTCAAATCATCACCGTCGCGCGTTAGCAGGACTGTGCGCCTATTGAACCCGTCGAATTTACACTTTCGTTGCGCAAAATTTTCGTGCATTTCGGCCAAAGTTTTACCGGTGGACAGGCATCGTTTCAACGCGGATATCACCCGCCGTGGATTTTTCAAATCGATGTCAACTTGGCCATTATTGAGCTCCAATAATTTGTCGACTAACGCACCGATCCCGTTAAAATTCAGGGAATTGTGAACAAAATTTTCCGCTTCTGCCGTTATTTTTACGTCATCCACAACCGAATAAAAAAATGATTTCAGGTAAAACCCGCTTCCCCCAACAACGAGAGCGTTTTTTTCTCTGGAATGTATGTCGCCTATCGCACACCGCGCCGCTTCTATGTACGAGCTAACATCAAAATTTTCCTCTGGATTCACTAAATTTATGCAATGGTGTTTGATTCTATCCAGGTCGCGCTGGATCGGTTTTGCCGTGCCGATATCTAGGTTTTTGTACACGAGCAAAGAGTCGCATGACACAATCTCCGCCTCCATTTGCTCCGCTATTTCCAGCGATAATTCCGTTTTGCCAGTGGCGGTATATCCGGTCAAGATGAACAAATCTTGCATACGATCAAAATTCGATGAGATCCAGTTTAACGGTAAATTGGTACTTGCTTTCGCGTGCCGCTCTGCTGCGCATGAGGAGCAAATATTCCATATTCCACGAGTGTCCAAGGGTCGAATAAATTGAGAAGCGCTGTTCGGTAAACTTTTTGATGCGAGCGTCGTAGTACATGGCCATTCCGAGTTGAACGCGGGAGTTAAGCTTCGCCATGAATTGCACACCATACTGGTTTGTGTCACGTCGCAAAGTATGCGTTAGAAATGACAGTTTCCAAACGTCGCCGTCACGTATGCTTGTGGCAGTTGTGATTTCGTTTAATGTTAGTTTTTTCGGGTCTATCCTCGAATAGCAGTCGAAGCCAAACCAGTGCACCGGATATAAGCCAATCAAGATATAGGTGTCGGACAGCGTTTTTTCCCTGGTATTTAGTGGGGTCTTAACGTTGCGCCTGAGCCTGACATCCTGGTATACGTCGAACCTTAGCAAATTTCGCACACAGTAGCCTCCCGTTGAGGTTTGCAGCGAATTTTTCAGTCCAATTCGAAACATATTTTGCGGAGATATGTCATCCACGTTTCTCATGTCAGCCAGGTCAATTATCGGTAAATTTGTGTCAAATGTCCGAGTTTCGATCAATGGGACGCTCCTGTCTTTTATTCTTGCCTGGGGAATGTGGCGGTAGTGTATTACCGGTTGAACTATGTGCTTTATCCCGTGGATGTTCCAGGTTTCGTTCACATAGTTTGACTTTCCACTGAACAGCATGTTGATATCGAAGCCAAACTGGGCAATGGTTCGCGTGTAATTTTTATTGCCTTGATATTTCAGATATTCTGTTACCCTGACACCCACAAGGGGGCTTATGTTCAGCCAATTGCCGCAGGAAACCGGCATGTGAATGCCGTAATATCCGTCAAATTTATCGATCTCATGCCGCTGATTGAGCAAATCTTTGCCCCTCAGATGGGCGTAATTTACGTAGGCTCGGCTGTAAATGTTTGTTTCACCGAGGCGCTTTGGCAGCATTTCAGCGTGTAGCTCCGGTGTTTTGGTTATGGTATCGTGAAAATTATTTAACCTCACGCGCGAAAAAGCGGATAACACGTAATCATCGCCCCGATAGGTCGTTTCGACGAACGAGTCTGGAATTTGATCTTTGACAAACCACGATGGCCTAAAATCGCGGGTCACTTCCGAATCACTCCACCAATTCAAATGTGCAACGGAGTCGACGCGATCCCCAAAATGCACTATGTTTTTAGTCTCCAAAAAGAATCTATCGCGTTCGATTATTTGTTGATTTAGGTTTTGATTCCGCAGCTTAAAGCTGCCATTGTCGCGTATGAAACCGAATTTTGATTCGCTGAAAATTTTTGCTAAGTCCGTTCGTTTTTCTATTTTCAGCGCTGGCCCGAATAGAAAGCCTCGCTTTGTGTACACATCCAACAACCCACCGATTTTTACGCCCTCAGCCACGCGGGAATAAAAATCATTTCTCAGAAAGAAGCCCAGATTTTTTTGGATGCCGTGGTCATTATCCAGCCAAAATGGATGTTCAGTAATCGGAAATGTGCACAACGGCAGGTAAAAAATCGGCACTTTGCCCACTCTGAAGACCACGGATTTTGCGCACACCTTTTTAAACCGCAGTATTTCAAAATTTTTTGCGCTGATATTAAGGGCAAAGTCGTCCGGTTGGCCAAAATACAGCGTACCATGTCCTATCCTTTGGTATCGCCGCCCAATGTGCAACTCCGTGGCGTCGATTGTGATTGGGGCCGTATAAATACTGCTATTTGAAGCCGCAATCACGTCGTCGGCAGTATTGTAACTTAGCGAATCGGATAGAGCAAACAGGCGTTTGTTGACAAAGATCGTATTGCCCTGAGCCGAAGCAAATTTGCCTTCGGAAGAATATTCCATCCTGTCGGCCTGAATGCCGATTTTTTCCGTGATTAACCTTGCGTTGCCCGTTGCAATCAGGTGCTTGT
>JAITOW010000065.1 GCA_031289835.1 Puniceicoccales bacterium
AGTAATTGAAATAATTAAAGGGAATAGCACCGGAGATGATGCAGCTTATATTGATGCTTTCGTTAATCTTTGCGGCGGACAAAGTGCAGCATTTAAAAGAATGCTTAGTGTTGAGGCTGATAAGATTGGACATTTTGTGAGACCAATAGCGAGGGAAGAGGCAATTGTACACATGAGGGATGGCGTTGCATTCGGAGAAAATGTAGGTACCCCAGAGGACTTTTTAAGTAGATCTCGTCTTTTACTTCTTCGATCGGTTGAAGGGCTGATGCATGATTTGAGTCAGTTTAGATTTGTCTATATAGGGGATGGGATGTGGCGTGATGATGACGCAGTTAAAAGCGCGTTTTCGATGTTAAATTCGGAGGCAAACGGCATCGCTTCTAGTTTTGGATATTTTGAATTTTTAAGACGAAAAGAGCAATTTGGCGAAAATCAGGGACCCGAAATTGTAAGACAAAGAAACCAAATCTTAAGCATCGCTGAAGGTAATCCCAATGAAGATTTTGTTAACTTTTTCACCCCTGACCCTGGGGAGGGAAGCTTTGAAACATTGCTGAACCGTCTAAATATTTTTATGCTTGATTTGTATACAGGGGTGACTGGTAGAGATTATGGGGATCCTGAATTTGACAGGATTCGTGTGGTATTGCCCGGTGAAGAGATGACGGCCTATTTTTGTAAGGTTACGAATTGTGTCATAAGAGGTGACTCCGAATCACTTGAATTTGAAGGAGCGCGGAGAGGATTTCTTAAACAATTTATCCTGACAGCGAGAAATGCCTTGGTTGAGTCAGAGGGGTTCCTAGGCGACCTTTCATTGGAATTCTGTGATCGCATGTTAGCAATCTCTGATGCGGATTCTTTTGAGCGTTTGAGGGTGCAAGCAAGGGAGGATATGCGTGGTTATTTTGAAGAGATTACTTTAGGCTTATCCGGAGAAGAGCAATGGATGCAGGATAATTTGGAGATATTTTCGCAAGCCTTTGAGGAGGCATCTTTGCAAGTCTTTGAGGAGTTGTCGAGAAACGGCGCGTATGATGAAGAAAATCTTTCGCAATGTAAAGAAAATCTCTCGCAATACGCATTGGAAGCCTATGAGATACGGACGAGAGTACATTTAGAGCTCCCTCCTCCTCCATGGAATCTTTCTGAATTTAATCCTTTTGCTCACCTTGCGTATTCCTAATTTTGAGCCAATTATTTTGCAGTATGTGTGAAATTTTCGTTGCATTATGAAAATGCAGGTAAATACTGTCGCTCAAATTTAACTCTCTAAAAATAGTAAATTATATGAAAAAACTTGTAAGTATATCATTGTTTAGTTGTGTATTTGCTGCCTGTGCAGCTGCGTGGCCGAGTTCTGCAAAAATTTTATCCGTTGATGTGCAGAAAGTTTTCGATAATTTCGAGAAGGCAAAAACGATCCAAGGTGCGTATAATGAGGCGGTTACGGTTGCCGATAAGGAGCTGCGAGGAATGTATGAAGAGGTGGTAAAAATTAACGATGAAGTTAAAGACCTTCAATCCAAGTCTGACAACAGCGCACTGACGGATACGGCCCGCAGTAAATTTAAGGTAGAGGTATCAACTAAAACTGAGGAGTTGCGCAAAAAGGACATGGAATTTGGTCAATTGCGCCAAGATTTGAACAAAAAGTTAACCGATCGCCGCCAAAGTGAGATTGCTGAACAGGTGAAAGAACTTGAAGCAGCGGTGACAGAAATCGCCAAAGAGAAAAAGGCAGATATTGTCATAAATAAGCTCACTGCAGCGATTTACGTTGATGAATCCTTGGACATCAGTGACTTGGTTATTGCTAAATTGAACGGCCAGAAGTAATTGAATTGATCCTCAAATTTTGAGGTTGTCCTGTAGACCTGCGTCTGCAGGATTTTTTCATGATCAATGTGAGGTACTCGTTCGAGGAAATTGCCGCCATAGTTTCTCCCGTGAAAATTGTGGGCACGACGAACTGCGTTGTAACCGGCATAAAGTCACTGTCGGAAGCTGCAAGTTCGGATCTATCGTTTTTGGGGAACGGAAAGTATCGCGAGCAGTTGGAGGCAACTCGGGCCTCCATCGTGCTTATCGGAGAGGATATCGACTTGCAGCCGAGGAAAAATCAAGCTTTTATGGTTTGCAAAAATCCATCCATCGCGCTTGGATTGCTATGCGGGAACATCGAGCAAAAATGTTTGCCGAAAAAGTATGCCCATGTCCACGGGAGTGCCATAGTTGCCGCTTCAGCCAAGCTTGGGCGAGATGTTTACGTTGGTCCGCACACCGTCGTGGAAGACGATACCGAGATTGGCGATGGTGTAACATTGGATGCGAGTTGTTACGTTGGCTACGGTGTGACCATCGGAAATGGGTCAAAGTTACACGTTGGTGCAAAGGTGATGCCCTTTTGCGTCGTTGGCAAAAACGTTATTCTACATTCCGGTGTTATAATAGGATCGGACGGTTTTGGCTACGAGACAGCGAATGGTGTCCATGAAAAAATGCCCCAGATAGGGAATGTTATCGTGGAAGATGACGTTGAAATCGGAGCCAATACGACGATCGATCGTGCACGATTCAGTTCGACGCGAATTGGCACGGGCACAAAAATCGATAATCTCGTTCAAATTGGACACAACGTCGTCATCGGTAAGCATTGTTTGATCGTTGCCCAAGTCGGGATCGCAGGAAGCACAACCATCGGCAATCACGTCGTCATTGGTGGTCAATCAGGCACCGTCGGGCACATACACATAGGCGACAATGCGATGATTGCAGGGCAAACCGGCATTACATCAAGCTGTAAACCAGGCTCATTTTTGCGTGGCTCGCCCGCAATGCCCTACGGTGAAGCGAATAAGTTTTTCGTTTGCCGCAGACGATTACCGGAACTCATCAGTAGGGTCAAAGCAATCGAAGATAAGCTAGAAATGTAGATTTATGCCCTTGTCCCTAGCGTTTCCAGTACGCCCAGGATCGATTTTTCAAAGATGTGATCACCGGCCCGTATGCGTATCCCGGCGATGAGCGAGCCATCGATTACGGTTTGTGGGGCAAATTTTTGTCCGAGTGCCCGTTCGAAATGTTCTCTAAGATTCTCAACGGTGTCAGCGCTCAGACCTGTCGGTGAACTTATGAGCATCGTCTGTTTGTGAAGTTTACGTTCAACGAAGATGAGGTACTTTTTCAAAATTACCAGCGTGTCATGTTCCCGCGGTAGAGCTTTGATAATTGCCAAAATCCTGTCTTCGCACAGCAACCCTTTGCCGTCACAGGAAATATGCAATAATTTTTTGGCGAATGCACTGGCTCCGTTTTTTGTCCTCATGGCTAGGCCGTTTTCGTTAGAATTTCAACCGCATGCTGGCCATATTGTAGTTTTTCCGCATCCGATAAATCACGCTGCAAGACGCCCTTGGTCACTTCTACAACCAAATTCTTAAGCTCGCTCTTCAATCCGATGAATATCGCGTTGCGTTCGTTGGCAATGTCGACACGGGCTTTGGCCAGCATGTTTTCCGTAGCCTTCTTGCTTTTTTCCTGTTGTTTTTCGGCCTCCTCAGTGGCGAAATTTTTCGCAGAACTGACAATTTCATCAGCCTGAGAATTTGCTTCGGAGATTAATTTCGAACGCTTTGCATCAATTTCATTCAGCTCGGCCTCCATCTTCTTTGCGTATTCCAGCCCGTCGGAAATTCGTTTATTGCGCTCATCCATCACACACAGGACCTTTCGAAATCCAAACCTGTAAAGCAAATAGGCCACAAGCATGAAATTTATCACTTGTATGCACAATAACGGAACGTCGATCCCGAATTTATCGAAAAAGACGACCAAGCTACTGCCACTTACTTCCGAATGCATAATTTGTCACGCTAGGAATAATACGTAAAAGGTAATAGCCTCCGCCAGTGCCATACCCAAAATCGATTGGACGAGCACTTTGCCCGCCGATCCCGGATTGCGGCCAACCGCCTCAACGGCCCTCATACCGATCATCATTACACCCAAACCGGAAATGAAACATCCAACCGTCTGTACCAAACTGGTGCAAATGTTTCCGGTGAATTCTGCTAAGATTCTAAACATGTTAATTCCTTTTTTCGTTAAATTGTTGCGGGTTGAGCCTCATGCTCCTCTCCTTTGTTGCTTATGAGCCCCACATACACGGACACGAGTAGCGTAAATACCGAAGCCTGTATGATGGCAACCAAAAATTCTAGCAAATAAAATGGCAGAGGAACTATGAATGACAAGTACTTTATAATGGAAAAATTTTGGAGATTTTCGCTCAAGGCTATCATGTGGTGGAGCAAATTTTCGCCACCAAAAGCATTTCCGTACAGCCTAAACGACAGTGATACGACGCGGAATATTATCGATAGACACTCGATAAACCCAACGACAAAAAAAACCAAAAATAAAAGGTAATAAACGGCTCCAGAAATTTCATTTTTCTCGGCCTTATTTCCGAATATTTCGTGAAAAACTGCGCGGGGGCCAGCGTACCTAAACGTAAAATATGCCCATCCGAAAAGCGAAACCAAGGCCAAGGCCAGGGTTGTATTGAGGTCAGAGTTTGCCGGTCTGACCAGGAACCTTGGAGTCTCGCCATCCATTATGGCAATGGAACCAATGCCCGGGAAAAGTCCGCTTAAATTATTGATCAATATGAAGAAAAAGTACCCGATCAGCATCGGAAACACGTATTTGAACATGTGTTTACCAACAATCGGCTCCATTATAGACTTTAACAGGGATAATACCCCTTCTAAAATAGCCTGTCCGCGCGTCGGAATAAGCTGCGGTCCGCCGCGGAGCATCTTTCTAATAGTCGCTATGAGCAGCAAAGACACCACCCAGCCTGTCAGCACCGCATCGGTTATTTTTTGCCCGGTAATGGTAAAAACTTTTTGTGCTGCCATCGGCACGGCTTTCTCCGGATTTGCACCCAAATAGCCTAGCGATGAGGAAAAAATCAAAGCCAGCAACGCACAAAGGAAATATTTGACTGTGGAATTTGCCAATCTCATGGTGAGAATTAACAATAAGTAAACGGTGGGAATAAGTCAACAAAAACCTGTTCCTCCTTACTCACAATTTGGTCTCGCAATGACATTTTCATAGGGTGTGTCGTGAAAATCTTCGCCATCGTACTGCCCGATGTGTGAATCTATGGCAGCAATTAGCTCCGCTTTGCTGGCTGCACGCCGGGCACAGTGTAAAAATTTTCCCTCCCGATCTACGCATTGCCCAATAAAGTTGAGATATTTTTTCAGATAGCTCACATGTTTTTTCTCATTGGGAGCACTTTGTTCCGTGATATCCATGAGTTGCAGTACATATGAATGCGCATCGCGAAATTTTGGAACAAAGCACGTTCCGGTCGCTTGCAACTCACGAATTTGCCTAAAAATAAAGGGATTTCTCACCGCGGCCCTGCCGATCATTACCCCATCGCAGCACGTTTGTCCAACAACGTCGCATGCCTGTTGAGCAGAATTTATGTTCCCATTGGCGAAAACTTTACATTCAAGCATCGCTTTGGCCCGTTTAACGTACTCGAAGTTCACTTTTTCGCGGTACAGTCCGCATACCGTACGAGCATGCACGGTGACATGGCTTAGGCTGTGTTGCGCCAAAACAGCGATAATTTGTTCGAATTTTAAGTCGTTTTCAAGGCCGACCCTGATTTTGACCGATAGCGGCAGTTCGAGACTTTGTGCAATTTCGGAGAGAATTTTATCGATCGTCCAAGGTTCTTCCAACAAGGCTCCACCCACGCCTTTCCTATGAATTTTAGGCATTGGACAGCCAAAATTAAGGTCAATTCCCTGGATTTCGTACCGTGGAAGCAGTTTGGCAACTCTGATAAATTCAACGGGTTCCCTTCCCAGAAGTTGGACGAAAATCGGGCGTGTACTCGGGCGATTGATCAGCATTTCTTCGATGTTGCGATCGATGCCCGAGGCAGGGTGCACGCGTAGAAATTCCGTGACATACAAATCCGGTTCACCATAGTTTAAAAACAGGTCGCAAAATGCCCGTGTGCTGATGTCGCGCATTGGTGCAAGCGCGGTCACTATGCTGTTTTGTTTCCAAATCATCGTAAAAATCTTGAAACTTGCATTTCTTTTAAAATGCTAATTCATGATGTTTCGCCCATTATTTTTTGTATTGCCGTTGATATTCTTCCAACAATTAGCCCATTGCTCACCGTACAACAATAAAATTTTGCATCATTCCGTTTACAAGGTGGACGATAACGATATAAAGATCGTGAACGTCAATATTGAGCGGCATGAACACGGAGACTTTGTCCGAATATGGGAATATTTCAACGGAGGGACGGAATACAAGGGACGGCGTTGCATCGTGCGCAATGACGAAAATATACGCGCCGGCCTGTACTTTGCGATAAATTTTAATAAGTCTTTGAAAAAGTTGCCGAACGGTTTGACGATAAATATTTACGCTTTGATTGGACGTTCGTTTGTACCGGAAAAATTTGAATTTAAACTGCCAAACGAACGCAAAAAATTCACGGCAGAAGTTTACTGCGGAATAACCTCGAAGCGCATTGATGACTTAAAGATCAATGCCTGGAAAATCGAGCTGATCGACAGCGATGGCAACATTATTTCAAACCTCAGAAGCCACGTGTGGCCCAGAGATCTGTAATATCTTTACCTACCAATGCCGCTTCTATGCAGTAAATGCCAACGGCATCGGTGAGTCAAAATTAAGATGCGTTTGCTCAATCTTTCAGGCCTTTATTTTTAATCTTCAGAATGCGGCTACGCTTGCACCGGTTCATACTGCGTTAGAAAATCAGGACAGATGTCAAGTTCTGTTAAATTATAATCACGAGTAATTGGCATCCATCTTCCGCAGGAAAAATAAATAAGTTGAAATTCATTGTCGTTGTTCCTTTCCATGTACATATTTCCGGCATTTCCCACATAGTTCATATGTCCTATTCTAATTTTATCTCCGATTTTCATGCTATTTAGGTCATAATGCCCGGATATGAACGACATTGAATGTCCGCTAGAGATGGTTTCTAATTTACCGTCTTTTATTTCTTGCTTGTAACAAGCATATGCAACTTGGAGAAATAGGCCCGGTTTTAGTTTTTGCGATTTGTCCTGTGAAGATCCAAATTCTAATACATCAAATAATGATTGGGCTTCAGTCGTCGTAAGTTTTGAGCCTTTGCATAGAGTTGAATTTATGGTGTGTGTGTTGATAAATTTATTTAAAATTTTCTTTTTTTCACATAAATCATCGTATTTTCTGGATAAATCATCTCTTTCTTTTTCTAAATCTTCGCATTCTTCGGACCTAGAATATGCTTTCATGAGTTTGTCAGTTATTTCTGTAAACTTGATATAAGTTTCTTCACGTTGATGTTCTAGAGTTTTTATTTCCTGTTGCACTTTCTCATTTTTTGGTTGAATTCTATGAA
>JAITOW010000017.1 GCA_031289835.1 Puniceicoccales bacterium
CGGCGGTGAGCATTTTCCATGTCTATGAGGCAATCCATCTTTTTTTTAAGCAACTCTCCATAGCGCTTGTCAGCAGCCCACTTCCCCGTTAACTCAAAAATATCACTCGCACTATTTCGTCTAACAAGTGTGAACCTCGGATCAACGCACCGATTTGCTAGACTTTCCGAAGAAGCGTAGGCTTTTAGATGCTGTATGTGTGCTCTGATTCCCGTTCTAATGTTCGGAAAAAAATAGCCAGCAACCGACTCGCTCACCGTACCCAATCCGCAAAAATTATTTTGGGAAGGTGAAACAGTCCCACTAAAGCGCAGGAAATCCGTCTCGTGGCACATTTGAATGAAAGCCACATCATGATTTATTCCTTCTCGGGAAGATTCTTCTACGTATGTGCGAACGATGTGGACAGCTTTCCTCTGGGATATTTTTCGGTTATATTCCCGCAAGTATTTCACCATCGCCCCTTCACTTACGCCCCCTTTCCCCATGATGCGATACCTTGGCGAGCCCTTTTCGATAGGGGTAGTATCGTGCGTCCTACTTTTATAAGTACTTGTTATAAAACCACATCCCACAAGTGTAAACAGGGAAACAAACATCAAAAACGCATACTTTACGCACTTGTAGCACCTCATAGGTCATCCTTTAAATGCACTTATTTTCTTAACTCGCAAGTTAAATTATTGATTTCGCACTATCACTATATGTCATAGGGTTCGCCTGGCTCAGGGTCTAGGGTAACAATGTTTGGTCGTTGATCAATTATACTGTCAAAAAACCAATCCCGGGACTCCTCTTCGCCGTGGGTAAAAATTATCGTTCTGGGGTTAAGACCAAATATGTACTCGAGCAGATCTTCGCGGTCGGCATGGCCACTCAGGTCAAATCGCTCTATGTGAGCCTCCACCTTACTCGAAAACCGCAGGGCCTTAAAATCGAAGCTTGTATGTTTTGCCTGGGCCAGAAGTTCTCCACCGGGCGTGATTGGGTCGCAGTATCCGACGAACAGGATGGAGTTTTTAGGGTCGCCGACCAAGTTAGCCGCGGTTATGTAGGAAGGTGTATTTTCAACCAACATCCCACTGCTCAGCACAAATACTGATGGCTGTGTTGGCTGTCTGGATTTGTCGAATTTTGCGCTTCTAAACGATTTTACCTTCAACTCCCTTAGGATTGCCGACTTAAAATCGACACACCGTAATTTTTTATTGGCGGCATCGAAGTCATCGACCAACCCAAGCCCGAGTCCTGAGCAAAAAATCGGAACCTTACCGGGCAATTTCTTTTTGATATGGGCGTTGTGCAAAATTTTCAAAATCTCCTGCATTCGGCCGAGAGCAAAGGCGGGAATCAGCACCGATCCCCCCGCTTCAATGGTGTTTTTTACGCCATTGACCAATCTATCAATCTCGGACTGGTAGGAAAAATTCTTATCACGGTCATGGTTTCCACGCGTCGTCTCGGTAATCACGACATCGACGGTCTTTTGAGGCCACAACGCCCCCCTCAAAGTTTTCTGATTCCTAAACAATACATCGCCGGAAAAGAAAAGTGTCCTATGTTTGTATTCGATCAAAACACTGCTTGCCCCAATGACATGTCCAGCCGAAAAAAATGTTATATTTATCTCGTCGCCATCCTTTTGCAAGGTGCGTATTTTGGCGTGTGGCATCGGTAAAATATGCTGATCCAGTTCTTTTATATCGTTCACCGAATAAAAAGGATACTCCTTGATCCCGCGTTCTTCGCGTTGCATCGTCATTATGGTGACCGAATTTTCAAGAATTCTCGGCATAATTATGTGCGATCCCGGAGAAGTGAGTACCCGTGCCTGTTGCTGATTTTTCATGAAAAATGGAAGCGCGCCAATGTGGTCCAAATGGCAGTGCGATATTATTATTATGTCTATCTGCTTCCCATCTATTAGTGCAAAATTTGGCAATGCCTTGAATCCTTCTTCCCGCGGACTCATGCCGCAATCGAGCAATATCTTGAAACTACCAGCCTCAAGGTATATGCACTGTGAGCCAATTTCTCGTGTTTTATTTAAATCAATTATTCGCATTTACTTCGGATTTTTCATAGCCAACGCCATCACAGGCGTAAGGCGAAGTTAGATCTTCTAATATGGGTGCGGAAGATTATGTAATATTTCAAGATAATTTTGCAAATTTATATTTTTTGAAATTTTATGCCCACTATTCCACTATTAAACTGAATTTTTTCTACTTGCAAATTTTGCATTGCACAATATGAGAAGTGGTCATTGACTTATTATGTTGTGGTTTTGCGAGGAGTAATAGCAGATTTGGCAATTTTTACGGAAGATTTGCGAAAACAAACTTTTGCCCCTATCATATCAAAACTTGACAATATACCAAACTATCATTTCTGATAAGTACCTGAAAGTAAGCGAAATGTTATCTGGTTTTAAAAACAAATTATTGAGTGCATTGTGTAAGATTTTTGGGTTTTGGTCGCATGATATAGGCATAGATTTGGGTACCGCCAATACACTTGTGTTTGTCAAAGACAAGGGCATTGTGTTGCGTGAACCGAGTGTCGTTGCAATATATGCAACTTCCAGGCGTGTGCGCGCCGTGGGCGATGAAGCCAAACGCATGCTCGGACGCACTCCCGGGAATATCATAACTTTGAGACCCATGAAAGAGGGAGTCATCGCTGATTTTGAGGTAACTGAGGCGATGCTGAGATATTTCATAAATAAAGTGTCCCGCACTATGAAGTTTGTGCCGCCCCGTGTTATTATTGCGGTGCCTTCGGGGATAACAGAGGTGGAAAAGCGTGCTGTCAGGGAGGCTGCCACCCATGCCGGTGCCCGCGATGTGCTACTAATTCAGGAGCCGATGGCCGCTGCCATTGGGGTTGGGTTACCCGTCGATGAACCGTCGGCAAGCATGATTGTCGATATTGGAGGAGGTACAACTGAAGTTGCCATCCTATCTCTGAGCGGCATGGTGTTTTCGCGGAGCGTCAGAATCGGGGGCGACGAAATGGATCGCAGCATAGTTAGCTTTGTGAAAAGGGAGTACAATTTGATTATCGGGGAACATTCCGCCGAGGAAATAAAAATGAGGCTTGGATCCGCCACTCCTCTGGATAGTGAGCTGAGCATGTCGATAAAGGGACGCGACTCCATTGCCGGTTTGCCGCGAACGATTATCATAAATTCTCAGGAAATTCGCGAAGCTTTGAGGGATGCGGTAATGTCCATAGTCAACGTGGTGAAAAATGCTTTGGAGCAGTGTCCTCCCGAGTTATCTGCGGATTTGGTCGACAAGGGAATAGTTTTAGCCGGTGGAGGATCGATGATCCGCAACTTGGATACTTTAATTTCGAATGAAACTGGCTTGCCAACAATAGTTTCGGAAGATCCTCTGAGTGCCGTAGCCAACGGAACCGGTATGGTTTTACAAAACATATCGTTGTGGCTCGAAAATGAATAATTTTACGCAACAAATCGCCTGTTATTCCGTTTTTTTATTTTGGAATTCGATTCTTAAAAATTTGTTACCGACTCCCTTCCGATCCCGGGGGCATGCATCTAAATTGATCAAACATTGAAACCTATCAAAGATATATTTAACAAAGTAACTGGGTGGAGTTGTCCCAGAGAAGCTCGGGCGAATAGAGAAACATTCCGCGAAGTAAAACGGCAAATTTCTCTATTCTGATGGGCTACCCCAATTTTTTTAAGTTATTGAACGCTACCTTGGTCTTGGCCAATAAAATAAAGACATTGCTTCGTTTACAAAAAAGAGTAAAAGGCGCAACAAGCGGCCAAATGAGGATGTTATTTTATTCGCGGCTGAGCTAACCCTCACCCTTCGAGTTTCTTTCTTTGCTTTATCTATGCCTTGTTGGGTTTCTTTTTTTACGTTTGGTACGGCTGGTTTTGCGACTGGTACGTTAACTTTATTTGCGGTTGGTGCGGTTGGTACATTATTTCTGACAGGTACAACTGGTGCATTACTTGGGGCTGGTACATTAACCCTTTGTACAGCCATAAAATGGTTATTATTTACATAATGTAATATTATCGTATTTGGATCTTGCATCTCTCTTATTAGAGCTTCTTTGGCTTCGATTTCTCCTTCCGGAAATCCTAAGAAATCGTGCTGACCATCGGGATTTATTATTTCCATTTGAGCAGAACCTATTAATGATATTCCAACTACAACAATTTTTTTACCCAACGCTTGTGATATGAGGGCGATATCTTCAGTATCCATTGCGTTGAGCATTGAGCCCATAAGATCCTCCAAAATGTAGCTTGCATTTACGCCTAAACTTTTAAGCTCGTTTGAGCTATTTGGTAAAGCATCCCTTATGCGACCTACCGCTACTGTTAAACGTAACTGACATATCTTTTCGAGGACATCTTCGTCCATGGATTTAGTTCCCCCTGAACGACGATTGGCAAGAGCTATTCCTCCACATTCTGGGTCTACTTGCGACAATATGGCCCTGTAACCACAGAAATTTTCTTCTCCAGACATGTTAACTATGGTGCGACCACATTTCGATACATTCACGCCAGTTTGATCAAAAAAATCATTCAAATACTTAGAAGTCTTTTGTCCTTTTTCTTCCAAATTTTCCTTGATGTCGGAACAGAAAACTGGATTTTTACTTGCAAATGCCAGTTTTGGAAACGAAATTGAATTGTCTCTTCTATCTTTGTCTGGGTAATTATCAAGAGCTTTCCTTTGTAATCTTTGCAAAGTTGCTTGTACGTCTCCTTTTTTCACCCTTCTTTGAGGGAGAGAAGCTGCAGATGGCACCCGTTTGGCTGAGGAACTGGCCGGTGTCTGATGCGAAGCTTTAATTGCGCGATTGGAAACGGGCGTTTGGGGCGTAGGATTTGGATTGGTTCTGTTTGCAGAACCTATTTTGGAAGTTGTGTTCATAAAGTTTTTTTTGTTAAATTTCGATCCCCCTTTCTTTTTGTGAAGGATCAAAAGTCAAGCTTTATTATGAAATTTTACAAAAATAAGTAAATCTTTAGTGGTAATTTCAAAGCATCCCCAGCGTGATAAACTTCCCATTTTCCATCTCTACAATTTTTTCACCTCTTTTATTCCATTTCTTTGATAGCAACGTTCTCCCGTATGCCTACCTTTTCAAAAATGTCACATCAGCCTCGCCGTAAAAACTTGCGTCCGTTGTGTCCGACGATTCGTAGCTTTCGACATGTTTAGCTCATTCAACATTCTTAAAATGGCGAGAATATGCAAAATTAAACATATGAAAACCTTGGGACAAGTGTATGGGAATCGACGCCATAAGACCCGTGAGATTATTTTTAGAAGTAGATAATTTGTGCAAAAAAATAGATGAAGGATCAAAGGTGGAACGGAAATGTGGAAAACTTGCAAAAACATCAAGGTATTCTTTTCTTTTAGATTTCACTGATAGGCGCGTTTATTCGGATTCGGTTTCATAGACTGAAAGATGCGCCCTAATTTTTACCAACAATGGGCAAGGCAAGGATCTTTCAGCTTCTTTTTTTGCAAGAATTTAAAAAAAACAAAAATATAAAATATTCTTGATAAAAAATATTAATTTTTTATCATTTTTCCATCTGAAATTCAACATATATGGAGGGAATTATGGTAAGTGGAATTGAAAGTGGTCACAATGAGGCGGGTCCTACCGGGAGTAATGAAGGGAGTGGTGTTAGTGCTGCTAAGAACCAATCTGAAACATGGGTTGCACGGTCTGATATTTGGTTAAAAATTTCCGAGCTTCAGGAGAAAACTGCCGAATTAAGTGCCGAATTGCGCAAAAAGCACGATGAAGAATTAAGGCCTAAATATGAAAATGCAGTTAAAGCGAAAGATACCTCGGGCCAATATACTCAGGCTCAAATTGACAAAATATACAAAGAATGCGATGATGCATATGTAGGTGCAAATACACTGGATGGTCAGGTAGCGGCACTAAAGGCTTTACTGAGTAAATCACAAGTAGTTGAACGTATACAAGGCGCTACCGACAGCTCACCTCAGAGTAACAATCCACCCCCAACGGGAAGTTCGCCATCATCAACGTCAGAGACGAAATGCCAAAAGGGATATGTGACCATCAATGGCGTGAAGACGCCAGTATACAGCGATATAGGGTTATATAATGCCGCTTTAAGGCTTCGTGTACCGGCTATTTGGATAGGTGAAGCACAAAAAAAATACGGATACTCATATTAATTTTTGAATAATCCCAGATTTACAACATCACACAGGCGGCAAAACTGCCTGTTTTTTGTCATTTTGATGCACAAAACCGAAATTAGTGAAGAGCATATGACGTCGTTCATATCCGGATATTATGACCTAAATAGCATGAAAATCGGAGCTGGAGTTAGAATAGGACATATGAACTATGTGGGAAATGCCGGAAATATGTACATGGGAAAGAGCAACGACAATGAATTTCAACTTATTTATTTTTTCCGCGGAGTAGGGATTTCAATTACTCAAAGTTATAACTTAACAAGACTTGACATCTATCCTGATTTTCTAACGCAGTACGAGGCCAGTGCAGGTGGCACTATCTAAGGCATTCTTTTGAATTTCACTGGCGAGCGCATTTGTTCGGTTTTATAGACTGGAAGAT
>JAITOW010000004.1 GCA_031289835.1 Puniceicoccales bacterium
GACGGGATTTTATTGGCTTCTTGAAATTCGCTTATGCACTTCATATAGCCTTCCAATGCTTTTTTGTTCCAATGCTTACCAGCTATTTTGCCGGGATAGGATCCCTCCAGATCCTTAAATCATCTTTGTCTCCGTTGTTTTGCCGCCATCTGGAACCGGGAAGGCTAAGCATAGTCATAACGCCCTCTTCCTGGAAAATTTTAAGAAGATTTTTCAGAAATTTTAAGTCGTTTTTATCCAGGTCCGTGTAGCTGTCGGCATCCCCAATGTAAAACTACTTGCCAACGTCACGCAATACAATTATTTGCTATGGTTGCATTGAGCAACACCAATAAAGGCTATGCAGGGGGAAAAAGTGGAGTGAATACGAAAAAAGAACAGTTAAATTTCATTGAAGTTGTTCCCTATGATCCGAGTTGGCCTGCCATGTTTGAAGCGGAGAAAGAAATAATTTGGGCAGCTCTTGGCGGTAGTTGTGTTGCAGTTCATCACATTGGCTCAACATCTGTTCCAGGCCTCGCTGCCAAACCGAAGATAGATATCGTTGCGGTAGCCAAGGATCGAAAAAGCGCGGTGACGAATCTGGAAAAAGCCGGGTATTTTTATGAGGGCGAGTGGAATGTTCCCCTAAAATGTGGGTTCACAAAAAGAGGCGATATAAACGTAAATTTACATGTATTTTTTGAAGAAAATCACCCGGAAATTGAATTGAACCTTCAATTCCGCGATTACTTGCGAAATCACCGCGATGTGTGCAATGAATACGCGGCTCTCAAAATGAAAATTTTGCAAGACAAAGCGGCTCATCAAAGGATTGGGAAATTATCGTTTCCAGTTTATACGCTAAGGAAAAGAAATTTTATCGACAAAATTATCAAAAATATCGGATATAATCGGCTGCGAGTATTGAAATGCATCGCCGAAGATGAATGGGAAGCTGTAAAAATTTTTCGCAGAAATTACTTCGACCGATTTGGAGTTTCTGATCCAATCAATGGGAACTTGGATGGTCCCAATCATGAGCATTTTCTTCTGTATCGTGGTGTGGAAATTATCGGATATGCGCATATCCACGTTTCCTCGAAATCAAAGGCTGAGTTATCTATTCTCGAAACTCCCACCCAAAAAGATTTTTCGTGGTTTTTAGATATGATAAAAAAATGGATGGAGGCTCATGGGTACGAATTTTTAAGTGCATTGCGTAACAGCAAATTCGAAATTTAGAGCCACGTTCCAATTTTTATGAAACTGCGTTTAACAGCGCTAACTGGCGGAGAGGGAGGGATTCGAACCCCCGGTACCATTGCGGTACATTCGATTTCGAGTCGAAAGCAATCGTCCACTCTGCCACCTCTCCGAAGCTTGACTGTCTGTACAAAATTTGTTCCTTTTCAAGAAATTTGTATGTCACTTACAAATTCCTCCCGGGACAATAAATCGTTGTTTTTTCTTTTTTAATTTCTAATAATTTCGGCGTAGGAGAATTATTATCATGAGTAATAGAGAAGTGATTGTGTCTGGTGTGCATGTGGAATTAACCGATGCTTTGAAAGCGCTAGTTAATGACAAAGTTCAAAAGCTGTTTGCCCACGATGGGAAAATCATTCGCATTGATGTCAAATTGGAATGTGACTCAAATAAATCAAGGGAAAACGAGTTCGTTGCCCATGGGGAAATAAAGATAGGTGGGCAAAATTTAAATGCCAGGGCGGCCAGTGACGATATCTATAAATCCATCGACATGATGATAAACAAGTTGGACAGGCAATTGGTTGACAAAGTTAGGGTGGAAAGTTTTCGCCGGAAGATGGAGTCCAGCGTTGAAGTGGACATTCCTTCCACGGAAGTAGTTTGATGCTTTGGGGGCGAAATTTCGCCCCATTGCTCACCGTGAAACTTATTCCTTTTCTTGTGTAAAAATGGCGAAAAATATTTTGACAAGGGGTGCAATAAATGCATCAACCTTGATTATTGATGATCGACATCAAGATCAAGAGTTTGACGAAACACTTTGGGACGGTAACTGCGCTCGATGATATAAATTTGACCATCAATGGTGGTGAGTTGTTTTTTTTGCTGGGACCAAGTGGCTGTGGAAAGACGACGCTGCTTCGCACCTTGGCGGGGTTTTATGTTCCCGATAGGGGGCAAATACTGTTCGGCAATAGGAACGTCATAAATTTGCCGCCGCACAAGCGTCACGCCGGAATGGTTTTTCAAAGTTATGCCCTGTGGCCACACATGACCGTTGCGCAAAATGTTGCCTTTGGACTTGAGCAAAAAAAGCTGCCAAAGGCAAAAATTCGCAGCATCGTGGCCGATATGCTCGCAAAAGTTCAGCTCGAGCAGTGCGCGGATCGCAAGCCAAACGAGCTATCCGGTGGCCAGCAGCAAAGAGTTGCCCTGGCCCGGGCGCTCGTCGTTAAGCCGAGATGTCTGCTCTTGGATGAACCGCTGTCCAACCTCGATGCTCAGCTGCGAAATGAGATGCGCTGCGAAATACGGGCAATATGCAAGGAACATAAATTGACCACCGTTTACGTTACCCATGATCAAAAGGAGGCGCTATCCATAGCCGATAGGATCGCGGTGTTTTCCCGTGGCAGGATACAGCAGATTGGCGGCGCGACCGAATTGTACAGGCATCCGCAGACAAAGTTTGTGGCAAAATTTATAGGAGACACAAATATTATTGAGGGTGTAATTATGCAAGTTGGTGCGGGAGAAGCGGTTGTGCGCACAAAAATAGGTAATTTCCGAGGCATCGTTTGCCCAAACAACACCGATGTTAGGCCCGGGAAGAAGGTTTATCTCTCGATTCGGCCGGAATGTTTAGTTTTAAGCAGTGTTCCGACAAATGAAAATTGCGTCGGTGGAAGCATTGGAAATGCCGTATATTTTGGGGAAGTCGCCCATTACGATTTTGCTAAAAATGGCGTAAACATGCGCATATCCGAGTTAAATCCAACAAATTTTGAGCGCCTGCAACATGCAACCGAAGCATATGCTCACGTGTCCAGCGGCGACGTCGTAATTCTAGGCGAGTGAAAATGTCACGGCTAAGCAGACTGTTCATTCTCCTCCTGATATTTATCATAATTGTCGTGCCGTTTATCCTGCGCGATAGGACGAAGAGCGTGGTCATCAGCGACAAGTCGGACGTGATTGTGATCCTAACCCCGCATAACGAAGCACTTAGGCAGGAATATACACTAGGGTTCAAGAAATGGTATAGGGAAAAAACTGGCAAAGATATCAACATTGACTGGCGCTACCAGGGCGGCGGACAGGAAACTTCACGGTACATAGAGTCGACGCTCTCCAATAACTTCATGAATTATTGGACCGGCGAATTCAATCTCCCCTGGTCGAGCGAACACGCCGCCGCTTTTTCCACGCGTAGCGCCAAAAACCTGGGAACGGGAAATGCTTTGCAGGATGAAATATATAACAAATTTGTAAATTCAAACATTGGCTGCGGCGTTGATTTGCTGTTTGGCGGAGGTATCTACGAATTCGTTTTGCAAGCGGACAGGGGTAACATCGTGCCCTGCGACATAATTCATGAGCGACCGGATCTTTTTTCGGACGACACGATTCCGGAGTTCTTTGCCGGCGGAAGGTTGTGGGACCATGAGGGACGGTGGTTTGGGGCGGCACTATCATCCTTTGGCATAATATACAATGCCGAGGCACTGCTGTCGGAGGGAATCGGAACTTATCCAAGAACGTGGGGAGATTTGGCTCGCCCGGAATACTTTCGCAAATTGGCCGTTGTCGATCCCACAAAAAGCAGCTCCATGCTAAAGGCATTTAGCATGCTGATACAGCAGCAAATGCAAATAGCCTACGAAAACCTACGCATGAAAAGAAATGTTAGCAAGCTCTCGCCGGAGGATGAATTGGCAGCGGTATCCGAAGGCTGGCTTGCCGGGTTAAGAATCATCCAAAAAATTGCCGCCAATGGCCGATACTTTACCGAATCCGCCACAAAGCCTCTCATCGACGTCTCTACGGGAAATTGTTTAGCCGGAATTTCGGTTGATTTTTACGGACTTTCCGAAGAACAGCACCTCGAGAAGCGCAGCGGGAGTAATCGATTCAAATTCGTCGTTCCAAGTGAACCCGCTTCCCAGACCGAATTTTCCCAGGAGCGCAGCGATGACAACAGGTTCAAATTCGTTCTGCCGTACGGTGGTGGAGCGCCATCACCGGATCCGATCGCCGTGCTCAGAGGTGCGAGAAGGCCGGACTTGGCGAAAAAATTCATCGAGTACGTAGTCTCGCTTGATGGGCAAAAATTACTGGCGTTTAAGGCCGGAACGGAGGGCGGTCCGGTCAAAATAACCATGTGCAGGACCCCAATCCTGAAAACGATTTACGAAAAAAAATACGCAAAATTCCGTGTTAGCTCGACTCTAAACCCTTACGAAGCAACCGCTTCCTTCGTGTCACACGACGAATGGACCGACCCCGTGTTCTCGATTTCCGGCCTGATAATAAAGCTGGCTTTCATAGACAACAACATTGAACTGGTCGATGCCTGGGGAGC
>JAITOW010000057.1 GCA_031289835.1 Puniceicoccales bacterium
AATCATCGCGAGCTGCCATAATTCCGTAATCACACTTAACGATCCGACGGCTCACGCCGAAATCCTGGCAATTACGCAGTCTGCCCGTGCCATCGGCGATTGGAGGCTGAATGACGTCATGCTTTATGTTACCAAGGAACCGTGCCCGATGTGTTCCGGAGCGATTATCATGAGCCGCGTTGGGCGTGTGGTTTACGCTGTCCCGGATAACAAGATGGGATGTCTCGGCGGATCATTTTGCATGCAAAATTTAAGCGGCATCAACCATCGGCCAAAAATTACGGCGGGTGTGATGCACGGCGAGTGCTTGAAACTTCTCCAAACATTCTTCGAGCGGAAACGCTTGCTTAGCGGGGAAAATAAGCATAATGTGTTCGAATAAAAGTGGTAAAGTTTCATAAATTTTGATGAAATGTTTTGCTGCAAAAAATTTCCGTGGAAATACTTGCACTTTTTTATTGTAACTAAAAGGTTTTTCACTAACACTTGTAGTGGAAATGTCTGAGAAAGTTCTTGAAGAGGTTCGGCGCGAAATTGCATCCCTAAAGGATGTCGTTATTAGGAAAAACGTCGGTTACATACTGTCGATTGCCGATGGTGTTGCGCGCGTCAACGGTCTATCCGACGCAATGTACAACGAGATGATTGCGTTCAAGGGCGGCGTATTTGGGATCGCTCTCAACTTGGAAGAAGACGAGGTCGGAGTAGTATTTTTGGGAAATTACTCCGGTTTAAAAGAGGGCGATGAGGCGCACACAACGGGAAAATTATTATCCGTACCCGTGGGGAAAGCGCTGCTGGGACGCGTCGTTGACGCACTTGGAAATCCCATCGATGGCAAGAGAATGGTATCGTGCAGTGAAACGTACCCGGTCGAGCGCATTGCGCCGGGAATAATGGCAAGAAAATCGGTTACGCAACCGCTTCAAACCGGTATTTTAGCGATAGATTCCATGATTCCCATTGGTCGCGGTCAACGGGAATTAATTATTGGCGACCGTTCCACGGGAAAGGGGGCCATTGCCCTTGACACGATAATTAATCAGGCTAAAATTAATAGAAAAGGCCTGGCTTCGGGGGATAAAAACTTTAGGCCGGTTTACTCGATCTACGTTTCCATCGGGCAAAAAAATTCGACCATAGCCAAGCTCATTCAGACTTTGGAGAAGTACCAGGCCCTGGAGTATACGATTGTGGTGGTGGCCGCCGCATCGGATAACCCGGCCAATCAGTACATTGCGCCCTATGCCGGCTGCGCGATGGGGGAATGGTTCATGCAAAACGGCATGGACGCCCTGATTGTTTACGATGACCTGTCGAAGCATGCCGTAGCCTATCGGCAAATTTCGCTTGTTCTGAAAAGGCCCGCTGGGAGGGAAGCCTTCCCGGGGGACGTTTTTTACTTGCACTCCCGCCTGCTCGAGCGCGCTGCCAGGCTAGACACCACCCACGGTGGTGGGTCGTTAACGGCATTACCGTTCATCGAGACGCAGGCCGGTGATGTTTCGGCATACATTCCGACGAACGTCATTTCCATTACGGATGGTCAGATTTTCCTGGACACGGACCTATTCAACCGCGGCATTCGACCGGCCATTTCGGTTGGTATTTCGGTGTCGCGCGTGGGCTCATCGGCGCAGATTAAGGCATTCAAACAAGTCGCCGGGCAAATCAAGCTCGAATTGGGCCAGTACTATGAGCTCGCCGCCTTCGCACAATTTGGCTCCGATTTGGATGAAAAAACTAAGAAGCAGTTGGCTCGGGGAACGCGCATCGTAGAGTTGTTCAAGCAGCAAACATTCCATCCAAAGCCCGTTGAAAATCAAATTCTCCTGCTGTGGGCAATGAAAAATGGCTATTTCGATGGGGTGGAAGTGGATGCGATCACCGGTTCGGCAGAATCACTGGAAAATTTCGCTGAAACCAACTTCGCCGCGGTGCTCCATGATATCGCAACGGAGCAAACCATCGACAACAATATCGAGGCTAAGTTACACGAATTGGCGAAGAGTTGGTCACAGCGCAAGGCTTGAGATATGAAGAGTGTTCGCGAGATAAAAAGGCGCATGCGCGCGGTGGGCAATACCGCAAAAATTACCCGTGCAATGCAACTCGTTGCTTCCTCAAAGATGAAAAAGGCGCAGCGCATTGCGGTGAGCGGCAGGCAATATATCCTCGCCCTATCCGAAACCGCCGATTGCCTGGCTTCCGTCAAAGGTAAGCTAATAAAACACCCATTTTTTGAAAGGCGCGAAGTTAAACAGCGCGGAGTATTGGTGATTGCCACCGACAAGGGACTGTGTGGCTCCCTGAATCAGATCTTAGTGAAAAAAATTACCACCGACTACTCGACCGGCAACGAAAAATTTGTTACCATAGGCAAAAAGGCGTCCCAGTTCATAGCTAAGCTGCACCGCGACTTACTCGCTGATTTTTCCGTGAGTGATAGGGTGGAATTGTGCGAACTTCGCCCGGTTATCGAATTTCTAAGGAATGCCTACCTTGAGGGGGTTGTGGATTCCATCGAAGTCGCATATTCTCGCTCGGTAAATCCGCTCGTCCATGAGCAAATATCCAACAAGGTCCTGCCGATATTGAACTTATCCGATGAAATAGACGCACTAAAAAAGCGCATGCGCATTTCGGACGGAAAAACGGCTGTCGATCCAAGGGAAATGATTTTTGAACCGGATGTCCAAGCAATTGTCAACAAACTATCCCAAATGTTTTTTTCTCAGAGCATCTTCCGCGATGTTTTGGAAGCAAAAGCCGCCGAACATAGCGCGCGCATGTTTGCCATGAAAAATGCCACGGATAATGCCGATTCGCTGTCGAAAAATTTAGCAATGGAATACAATAAGGCTCGGCAGACAAAGATCACGAACGAAATCATAGAGATTGCCGCCGCCGCAACTGGTTGATGAGTATGAAAAATTCAGGAAAAATAGTGCAGATTCTCGGGGCCGTCGTCGACGTCGAGTTTGATCCCAAGCACGTGCCGGATATATACAACGCTCTGACCGTTGAAAATAAGCGAAGTGGCGGCAGTATTGTGCTCGAAGTGCAGCAATTACTCGGCGATGGGCAGGTCCGTACGGTGGCAATGTCTTCCACGGACGGGCTATCGCGTGGATTACCCGTTGTTGACACGGGCTCGACCATTGAAGTACCGGTTGGAACGGAGGTTCTCGGCAGAATTTTGAATGTTATCGGCGAGCCAGTCGACGATAAGGGACCGGTTGTCACCGAGAAAAAATACCCAATACACCGGCCATCACCGGCACTTGTGGACCAGGATACCAGTTCCAACATACTCGAAACGGGAATAAAGGTCATCGATTTGATCTGTCCGTTTGTGAAGGGAGGCAAGGTTGGGGCATTAGGCGGCGCCGGGGTCGGTAAAACGGTCATCATCATGGAACTCATCCAAAATATTGCCATGGCCCATGGGGGATATTCCGTTTTTGCCGGCATCGGCGAACGTTCCCGCGAAGGCAATGATCTTTTCCACGAAATGTGCGATTCCAAGGTCATCGATCTCGAATGTCCGGAAAATTCCAAGGTCGCTCTGGTGTTCGGGCAGATGAACGAACCGCCCGGTGCCCGCATGAGAATCGGACTAGCTGGCCTGTCGATTGCCGAATATTTCCGCGATGAAAAACACCAGGATGTTTTGCTATTCATAGACAACATCTTCCGATTTTCCCAGGCTGGCTCGGAAGTGTCGGCTTTGCTCGGGCGGTCCCCGTCCGCGGTGGGATATCAGCCGACGCTCAGCCAGGAAATGGGTGTTTTTCAGGAACGCATAGCGTCGACGAAGAGTGGATCGATTACGTCGTTCCAAGCTGTCTACGTGCCGGCGGACGATTTGACCGATCCTGCGCCAGCAAATACCTTTGCTCATCTTGATTCGACAATTGTCCTCGATCGAAAGATCGCATCCCTGGCAATTTATCCCGCCGTGGATCCGTTAGCCTCAACTTCCAAGGCACTGTCGCCGGAGGTTGTTGGCGAGGAACACTTTAAAGTCGCACGAGGAATCCAGGCTCTGCTCCAGCGCTACCAGGAATTGCAGGATATCATCGCCATCCTTGGCCTGGATGAACTGCCCGATGAGGACAAATTGGTTGTCGCACGCGCGCGCAAAATTCAAAAATTTCTATCGCAGCCGTTCCATGTGGGC
>JAITOW010000049.1 GCA_031289835.1 Puniceicoccales bacterium
GCAATTGCCTTTGCAAGGTCAGATTCGAATCGGTTTTCCTCCAAATTTTTGAATAGTTGTGCTAGGTGTGAATTTTTGGGAGCTTCTATACCTTTCCTGCTCATTTTCTCTTTGAGTTCCCCGACCATCGCCCTTGCATTGTCTACCGCCGCATTTATTACGTCAGGGGGTTCATTTACTACTTTTTCAATCTCATCATTCGCTTTCTCGAGCTCGCCAAGACAGGCATCAACATCGAAATTTTCCGAAATTTCAAAGGGAGGCTTTCGCCTATTAAGCTCTTGTGATTGTCGTGCGTACAATTCATTTCGCCTTTTAGACAATTCCCCATAATCTTTTTCATATTCTTCCAGGGGATCATCTTCAAACATCCTTGTGTATCTCTTATTTATCCCAGAAAGTACCTGCCTTTTTAACTTTTCTGCCGATTGCCAATTTGCCTCCATTGTCTGCGAATCAGCAATTTCCAATGCATCTTCCCCGTCTTCCGATTCAACTATGGCTTTCCGCATTTCGCTGAGCCGTTTCACATCATCAACTTTCCCATTGAACAGATTTTCGAAAAATATTGCCTGGTTGGTTTCGTCGAAGATTTTTCCTGAGACAGTCTGTGATTTAGCAGCAGCGGCCAGATTTTCTATGTAATTTATCAATGTTGTTTCCGGCACACCCCTTATGAGTGTGGCCATTATGTAGTAGCATAGAACTTCGTGGGGATCTTGATAGTGACTGTCCGTTGGCAGTCGATTGCGAAACGGCACGATTTCGCCCCTTTCGTTGTAACCGAAGTGCTCCCCATATACCTTTGATAGGCAGTGAATTAGTGTATTGGAACATAATTTTCTCAGCAGATTCACCCGATGCTTAAATTCCGGCGGTAAATTTTCCAGTACTCTTTTCAAAGGATCAGGCATAGGCTTGGCGCTATCACCGTCAAACTCTCCACAAATAAATTCGGCAAAATTCTTTCCAATATCCCCAGGGCCGGAAATGTGAAATAATTTTTCTGCATACTCTTCCCTAACGTATTCAATCAAGCATTCCTTTAGCGCCTTGGCCGGTATTTGATCGTGAACATTGTCGCGAATTTTTTTGATTATTTTTTCCGGTAATCCGTGGATAAAATCGACCATGGAAGTGACATCCACTTCCGATATTTTTGTGTTTTTATCGAATGGATTAGACCCTGCTTCAACAATGAACGCTTCCCTGGGATTTAGGGTGAGATGAACTTCGTCCATAATCCCAATCCCCTTCTCTTCAAAAAAATGGAAAAGTTTGTCAAATTCAACGTATAATTCCCGCCTCGTATTTTCTGACATATCACTCTTTCCATCCGATAGAGCGCGGTAAGCGGTGTGCAATGCCAACAAAGTATGGGAAGTTAATACCGGCACCCTGTCGCGTCTCGCAAAGGCAATTGTCAGCAATTTCCTGAATTGACGCAGTTCCAATGGATTGAAAAATTGCGAAAAATCCATATCTATCTCATCCACACGTATGCCAACACCGGACAGTATTTTGGGCAATTCGAGCATGACAGCTGGCAATTGGGAAATGTGAGACACTACAATGGGCAAACTATCGCTGCGATTGAGCAACAATGTGATGACAAATGGTAGTAGTACCTTTGTTTTTCCACTGCTCATTATTTGTTGAATTAGCGCACCGTAGTCGCATTCTGGGTCTGATACTTTATCTATTATAAACTTTATTTTCTCGAACTGGTCTTCCCGTGGACGGAGCTCTGTCATGTATTCAAACAGCAACATGTTGCTGTTCAGCTCATCATTTTTGGATGCATTAAATATGCCATTGCGCGTCTGCCGCAGAAGTTGCAATGTGTCGTACCAGATATTGGAACGCTTGGATGCGTCTGCTTCCTTGTACAACGAACCAAGCGCATCCTTTATTTTAGCAAGATGCCGGGCGGAAGTTGCATTTACCAGGTATGCTTCAACGTGGCCGAGAAATTGACCGAGCTTTTCCATTGGAAACCAAGGGAAGTTGTTTTTTAAATATTCCAACACTCGGGAATGGGCATCGTTGCCCCCGGAAGCAAATATTCCATATACCCGCAAGGCATCGGGAATCTCCAATGGTTTTCGCACATCGGCGCCGTGCATCGTTTCATACATGTTTTTGTTTGCGAGTTCACTAATTTCTTTGGCTACCTCATCCCTTTCCTTACTGGCCGTTGCCAATTGTACACCAATAACTTTACTCCAGCGCTCAACGGTTTCAATTTTTGGAACTTTTTGTGCGATCCGATCATGTTCTATTTCTTGCAATTCGCAAGCACCCGCCTTCAAGTCCTCATTGAAACCATCCGCAATGCTTTTAACATTGCTTCCGTACATCCGCTTATCATTTTCAGAAATGAAGGGAGTTAATTGCTTAACGTTGTCAAATTGAGCATATGTATCTGGTTTTTCCTGTGTTAATACACTACCGAGGCTTTCACATACCTTTCTTTCAGCGGATGGCTCCACGTGGGAGAACTCAAAAGATACCGCGTCGGCATCGATGCGAACATTGTTGTTCTCGCGCATGATCATGTTTTCCCGCACTAGATCATGTTTATTGGGATCATTTTCTCTTTTCTTTGCATCTCGTATAAACGTCTTTGAATTTACCTTGGAATCTTCGATCAGCTGCTTCAGGTGCTTTATCCGACTGGCCACTTCACCACTAGGATAACCTATTGTCTCCCTTTCATTTTGCGGTTTTTTTTCTATTTTTTTTTCTATGGTTTTCAGGACATTGTTCATGTTCTCCCAAAACAGCTTCTCCTCCTTATAGTCCATTTGCATTTGCTGAGAATAAAGATCGAACCCTATAAAATATTCGCCGGCTAATTCCTCGAAAAGCGAAGATCTAAGGGGCGGTCTTTTCACGATTTCAAGAATTAGATCCCAATTATTTTCTCTGAAATGGGGATTTTGAAGTGCACGAGACAAGGCCGTAAATATCACCAGCGCAACTGCTCCGTTCTTCTCTTTGCCATCCTTAAACCACCATACCATGCGCCTAATCATCGCTACTTCGTCCGCGGTAAATTCCTTGTCCGTAGAAAATTCACTCAAAAACTTCAAGGCCAACTCATATTCCCCCTGTGTCTGAAAAATATGAGCCAGGCGCAAACCGTTCAGGGGTCCATAGGCGCGTAGATTCGGAGCGACAAAATCAAGTATGTTATCGTATAAACTCGCCTCAGCACACTGCGAACTGCCAAAAAAGACTTTGTTCTCTTTTGCATGAGTGGCCTCGGATAGTACCCTATGTGTCATATATTCCCCGCGGGAAATGTAAGCATCCGGCAGCAAGCACTTGAATACACCGGCGCTTTTGGGGTCCACATTTTCCAGCCATAGCGCATTGTCATACCCAAGTAGCACATTTTGTTCGGTGGCAGGTTGCCCTCGGCCGACTGAAAAAGTTGGCGCGTTGATCAATTTATAGTTGCGATTCGATGCTAGCACCCAATTTTTAACCCCAAATTCATTCCCACTCCTAATGAACCGCAATATCCCGCCATCCGTGCGATATCGCGGAAATGCTGCTTCCAGAATTTCATTGCTATCATTGTAGTAAAAAAGTGTGTAATTTTTGTCTTCAAAGCGGGAAAACTCGTCAAGCCTGGCGGGGAAATTAGGCCCTTCGCAGAACGATATATAATATGGTTTGCTGCCCAGTTTCTTCCTTTCCACGTCGCATAGGCGACCGGCATCATCTGTCTCGTACAGTATTTTGCACGGGTTATCCTTTTCGCAGATTCTGAATTTTCCCTCTTTGCTCACCCATGTGGTAAAATCATCGCCACCAAAGCAACTAGACAAATTAACGGAGGAAACCTTAGTTGGGGCAACGTAGCACCATTCGGCATTGGAATCTTCGAAATGTCGATAAATCTTGAAGTCATCGCCAACTTTAGCACCACGAGCGTCCCTAATCTCACCAACTTTGATCATGGCAATTTGGCCATAGCGATCATCGGCAAATTTGTATTGATCTCCGATGGCGACAACCTCCCGAGATCCCTTAGCATTGGGTAGAAGAAACAAACGCTGATAATCTTTGTTTTCAAAAACACAGGTGGCACCTTTCAGCTCTCTGCCGGAAATGCAGATTTTCAGATTAACTAAATCCACATAGTTTTTACTTTCGTCCTCAAATTGGCCTATTCCATTGGCAACTGGGAAGAGAGGATCTTCGTGCTGCTGGTTATTGGGGAATAGTTTATTGCGTATGCCAATGGCAACGTCTTTTGCTTGGTCCCCATGTTCTTCCCAATATTTGCCCAGGGATGGGATTAGTCTATAAATTACCTCCGAACAGCCCTTTGGCAGTCCCTTGGAGTCAAAGCCTTGCAAATGAAAGGTATTTTCATATAATTTCACCAGTAGAGCACTATCGACTGTTCCGCCATCCTTTTGCGCAATGTCGATGTACCCTGCTATGCACTCATTTTCAGCGAGGCGCAGAAGCATTCGCTCATTGAAAGTCAGCGTGCTATCGTGCTCTTTACAGATTCTGCCTATGTCCTCGAGCATGCTATTAAGATCCGTTTGAACTTGCCCAATGATTTTACCGCTTCCGTTGGCTGCTATTACGTTTTTACGCGCCAAATAGGCAACGTGCACAAGCGCACACAAATGTTTGACCAATGGTTGCTTATCCGGTACCAGATCCCAAAGTTCATTTTTACCTCTATCCCAAAGCTTTCGAATTGCACCGAGTAGTTCTTTGGGACGTGCTTTGGCAGTGTTGTATAGTGGTGATTCGGGCTGTTTGACCTCGTAGTCTCCACCGGGATATTGGCCATTGTACAATGTGCGATTGAACGCTTGTAACCACACATCCAAGTCTGATGCGAAGTTTTCCAATGCGTAAAACTTATCACACAACTCCAAGTGATCTCCCAGTAGCTGAAGCATGCCGCAGGTCTGTTCCTCTGGACGAGATAATTCCACGCCGATCTGCCGCCTAATGAGCGGGATAATTGCATCCGGTTGTTCCGCTAAAAAAATGACGTCCCGATTTTCCGAATATAACTCATATCCACTTCCAAGTCTACCAAATGGATCGGGGAATTTTTTCGCGATTAAACCTGTTTCACATATATTACTCCCCGATCCCCATCGAACATAGAGATCCCACCCTCCATGGTAGGCCATAGTTAAACGAAAATCATTAAGGGCGTCAAAGGCCTCTTTCATTTCTTGGTCCTGTGCAAACATCTCTTCGAGTTTCGATAGGACCGATTCGGCACCGTCAAATTTCCAGCCAAGGCATAAACCGGGCTGTGTTCTGAGTAAACCCAAGTTTGGAATGTTACTGTTCCAAAGGGAATTATCAAGATCTTTCCCCTTAGTTAAATGATCGAATACATTTTTATAAAATATTACCGTTGCTTCATTAAAATCACTTCCCTTAAGGTTTTTTTGTTCTGTGTACTCGAAGAGTGGCGATTCGGATTTGTGCATGCTCACATACTTCCACAGGCGTATCTGCTCATCGCGATCTGTGCTGTTTGCTGTGAAATTAACAGCTGAGTTACAAAAGGTCTCAAACCATGCGTGGTCAGGATGCTTACCCGTATCCCGAAGCAAATTTCCCAAAAACGGATCCTCTTTGGCAAGCTCAAACGTGATAATGCGTGCCTTCGTGATAGCATTCACTATTTGGCCTAATTCGCAGTGTGGGAAAGATACGTTTTCACGATCTATCAGTTGGCTATCTAGGGAGTTTGCTCCCTCTCTTAAAAATTTTTTCACGGCGGGAATGTCGACAAATTCCTTCAAAATTTTGCCGATGTGCTTTGTAAATTCTCGACGCTGTGAAGGATTTAATTTACTTATATAGTTTTCCCAATCGGATTCATTGGGCAATGGTATTACTCGCAACAACTCGCAGGCCTGATTAATTAACTCACGGCGGTAAAAAATTTCATCTTGCTCCCCTATTTTGCCCGCGATAAATTTGACATTCTCCAGGGCAACGGAAGGATTTACCTTGATTTGTTTTAGATTGAGGGTAAAATGAATATTTTTCTTAAAATTTCCAGTTTCAACGATCACCTTTGCATGTTCCATTGCCTTGGTTTTCGCTGTTTTTGCCAGTTTCGGCGGTACGGATGCTGATATTTTTTCACGCGATTCGGGGCGCTGCCTAATTCTGATCCTTTCCGGCGATTTCAAATATTTATCAACTTTTTCGCATAGAGAAACCGCACCTCTGAGAAGTTGCAATTTTTCTTCGGAAATCTTTTCTTCTTTCTCGAGTTTATTGAAGTAGCGATTGACATAGTATCCAAGCCGACTGACTCCACGGCGTAGCATGTCCAGGGAATCAAGGTCAATCTCGTTTGGATGAGTTTCGTGCCAGTTGAAGTATTTTTCGACCAATTGCACACGCGTATGTATTGCGTGTAGGCGATACAGCTGATAGGCCTTATGTACCACTTCTGGGCTGTTTACGCTTTTTTTCATGTTTTTTGCCATGGCGCGTTGCAACACTGTCCGAAACAAAACATCGACGGACTTTACCGGACAATTACCGCTGCGCTGAGAATAGTCGGTAAATTTTGGACGCCCTAAGCTAGATGGATTACTCACCAATTTTCCCAAGTCCCACATCGCCTGGTATTCTTCCACACGCAAGGAACTATTTTTGCCCGAATCGGGGTGATGCAATTCAAAATTTTTGGCAACGAAAAAAAGGAAAGATTCTTCATTGAGTAGCTCAATTGTGCGTCCAGGTACCGCACGTTTAGCGTACATTGAGCTTTTGTTACGTGATGTCCTGAAGCCACCTCCGAGATTCATTTCATGGGCATAAATTTTCCCGCCTTTCCTTTCCAATAAAATATATGCACAGTGACCACTATCATTTCCTGTCCAACCACTGTGCAGGTACACGCAATCTCCATCATTTTGCAACTGGGAAAAAATTTCTCTAGGCTTATCCAAAAGGCTTCCACAGAGATAGAATGCCCCCCTCTCCTTGGCTTTATTAGCATCGAGCGGGGAACCCATTTGTTTCCAAATTTTCCTAAGATTGCTTATCTCTTCCGGGGAGAGTTTTTGCTCATTTAACCATTGCAAAGCCTTGTCTTTATTTTCATCATTTTTATTTAGCTTTTCTTGAGCAAAATAGTTCATGGCTGCCCAAGATTTGTTGAAAAAGGCTATTTTATCTTCGCATTCTCTGTTATAACCTTTTTCTATGTCAATACTTGCTTTTGCATCTCCGAGCGTTCCTATGCATTCTTCTAAGACGCTAACATCAGCACCTTCCAATGCATTCAAGTTCTTGAGTTCTTCGGCATTCTCAACGAAAAGATCAAGTGCACTTTTCGAGTCCCAACCTTCCCATCCGGTTTCAATAATTAGCTCCGGAAACATAACAAGTGCAAAGGCCTTCATATTCGGCATATTTGGTAAATTTTTTTCCGAAACACTTGGCATGTTGCTGGTTTGTTTACTTTCCCCGGAACTACTAGCAAAATACCGATCAGCTCCTTCCTCGGACTCTTTCAATTCACCTTCGGACTGCCCTTCATTTTCCTCTCTTGATCCCTGATTATCGCCCCTGGATTCACCTCTTTTGCCAATATTTTTACAAATATTACCTCGATCATCCGATAACCATTCCTCGCCCTCATCATCTTCGTCCTCGTCCATGTCAACTTCACCATCATCCATTTGGGAGAGAGCCCTTGCCATTTCTTTCATTAAAACAACTTGGGCCTGTTGTCCCGTAGAAATTGTGGTGCCATCTTCCTCCGCGGGAACGGAAATTTCATCCGAATAGGTGTGCGCTGCGTCGCTTTGAGCACCTTTCTCCGAAGGAACTTGATAATCATCCTGCGGTTTTGAATCACCCATTGCGCCTTCGTTTTGCAGCGACATTTGTTCTCCAATTTCATAGGCTCTCAAAGCACGCGCATGTTGCGTCGAAGATGAGTGCTTCAAGCTTTGTTTTTTACCGGCGTTATTTGGGTGTTTTTTTGCTTCATTCTTGGTGCGAGTTGTGAGTGGTCTTGCTTCTTTTTCTATTTCGTGTTTCCCAGGAATCTTACCGGAATTGCCACTGGCACCACCTTGCGTAACCGATGAATCTCCAAATTTAGGATTTTCAAAACCATGAGATTTTGAATTATTCGCACCCCTATTAGGGCCACACTCAAGCTTCTCCATTTTGCAACATCCCCTTAAAATTACTGCCGATGCGGCGAGAATATTAACAAAGTTTCCCGTTGTCAAGTTTGCATACGGTTTAACGGCAAAATTTTACATTTTTAGCCCCATAGCAGCTTCAATTTTGGGTTCAGTGACCCTTTCCTCAGGGCAAGAATAAAATCAAGTCACAGCAAAAACTTTAAAAAATCAATTGACAAAACTTTACCAATCACTTCCTAGGAGATCATCAATCGATGCAGGGTGGAGCAGTCCGGCAGCTCGTCAGGCTCATAACCTGAAGGTCCTGGGTTCAAATCCCAGCCCTGCACCCAACTTAAATGCCGCTCGAATAAAGGGAAACACATGCGAGGGAAATAAGGAAAGGAAAAAATGGGAAGGCGAGAAGCAGTTGGTATGGTGTTTATGAGGTGAAGGGGAGGAGGTATTGTGTAAACCTCGGCGTGGAGATTGGAGGAAACATCCCCGCATCGCTGCGTGATTTCGGGGATATTATCTTTGAGCGCGGTCGAGTGAGAGCACAGGAAAAACTGGAAGCGATAGTAAGGGAGGAGGAGCAGTTGCGCAGGATTTTTGAAATTACGAATGGCGATGAGTTTACTTACCCGATAATTGTAACTGGAATTTGCACGGCCATGAGGAGGGGAGACTGCCGTTTGCTGAAATGGGGCGATGTCGACCTGCAGAATAACTTCATATCTGTGAAAACTGCCAAAACTGGAGCACGGACTAAAATCCCGATCTGGCCGCTATTGAGAGACATATTCCTAAAAAAACAACGTTCCAAGGAAACCGGGGATAAGCACTAAGAAGGCGCAAAATATCATGGAAGTCGTAAAATTTGCCACTGCCAAGCTCATTTGAGGAATGCTTTGGTTCCAAATCATGCCCTACGGTCAAATTTTGATCTCATAGCTCTTCTTGGGAGAGAAGTAATATTTGCTAGTTTCATTCTATCCCAAATGTCTCGGAAATCAGCGTGCGGAATTGTTTAGGCAAATGCGCAAGGTTAGCTCTTTTATATGCAATGTTTCAGGGATTATTCTTGCAAACCCACTGGCATACTATATACTTTCAAAGTATCGGAATCATGGAGTATGGATAAGATCTCGAAAAACATAGAGGCAAAGAAAAATTTGTTCATCCCCCAAGGAAAGTTTTAGTTCGATTCTACATATGTATGCTGAAACGAACTACGTAAATATTTGAGTAAACATCCCGTCTTGTCAATGACCTTGCCCGTTAAAAACTACTTCAAGTGAGTGGGGAAACGGGTTTCTAGGGGCTTTGGGAGAGGCTTTAGGAGGGCTTGAAATTTGACCAAAACAGCAAAATCATCTAAAACGTGCAAAAATACTCCTGGAAACGGTCTTAAATTTTGGGATCGGCGGTGCCAATGTTGGAATAAAACTTCTTCTTCGCCATTTCGTTGTCTCCGTAAAATCGTTATGAATTGAGAAAAACTGGCTAAATGACCGCGTTGGGGAAGTTAGGTTGCTGCGGGACATCGCGCAATGCGGCGGTATGCGATCACGGTGTTTGGTGGCAGAGAGGCGTCCGGCAACTGTGACCAATCGCACGCGCTCAGTAGGGCATTGCGCGTCCGCCTGGAAGCATTAAGAACATCATCCTGCGCCCGTATGGCTGCGTCCGCCTCCATGGCCATGCGCGCTGCCACATCATCGGCGGATAATTCCACCAACTCACCGTTAACATATTCATATTGCTTATCTTCGTCCATATTTTCTCCCTGTGTTAGATTTTTTCCCTAGGTATTAGAAAAACCAGCCACCAACAATCGGGCATCCAGCGAAGTGGTAGATGTTAGCACAACGTTGCCGGAATCATCCACCACCACGCCAAAATTTATGGCCATGCCAGTGGCCAAGTATCCCTGGGGTGAACAAGTTTCGCGAGCCATCATAGGGGCATGGTGTCCGCTGCTATGGTGAGGGAAAAAATATCGCCATCCTGCTGCCAATCGGCCGCTGTGAATGTGTGGTGATGCCGTCCTCATCCTTCAGGCATAATTTTTTGCCAGCGGCGAATAGCGCGATGGCGCCCGGTGAAGGGGTGTCCGCCCCCGATGAGTCTCATATCTCTATGTTCGTGTAATTCTGTATCTTAGCCATTTTAAGTTCCTTTGTTAAAACGGAGCAGTCTGTTTAAGTTCGTCCGTTTGGTATGTTTGCTCATGCTTTGAATATTAAAATTTTGCCCGG
>JAITOW010000053.1 GCA_031289835.1 Puniceicoccales bacterium
GTCGCGCGTCTATTTTTGGAGAAGCCGGAGCGTTTCGTTGTTGTGGTGAAAAAAACAGCGGCTCAGGAGGATAAAAATTTGTACATGTCGGCCGATGACGACTTTGTTTTTGCCGATGAACAGAGCGCCATCAGGCATGTTTTGACGAATCATTGTGAAAAATATTTTGATGTAACGGAGGAGGATGTGGAACCCCCCAAGGGCACATTTATCTGCGTTCATAGGTGTGGTTTTACCAGTAAATTGCTGTGTCCACCGAACTATCACCGCTATCAGGAGATTTTAATCGAGCATCACGGCGAAAGTTTTCCAAAAATGTCCTTCCAGCGCTTCAAGGAAAATATCGAGTCGCTTTCCGAGCAGGCAGCGATAGACGAATGGAAGGCAAGTGTTTCCAAGATAAAGGTATACGTTCCTAAGATTGAGGGTACAAATGAGCGGTTCACTCGCTTCGCCGAGGCCAAGAGGTTTTTCATTGAGCATTTCAAGGAACGGGCTATAAAAGTTGCAGATTCCTTTAGAATAACAGGCACAACGTTCAACGGTATGCCCCATGGAATTTTGGGAAAATCGGTTTTTACTCTGTTTCTCCACGAAAAAAAATTTCCCCTTGGATTGGCCAACAATTTGCGCAGCAAATTGCGCCACGAAAAATTCACGATTTACAAGATTGGTTCCGCTTCGAAGATTGCCTACACCTGTGCCGTGAGGCGCAAGTTTAGGTCCACTGAGGATCGCTTCGAAGATGGCATCCAAAAGGTAATCGATTGCATAGATGCCAATCCGAACAGTAAGCCCACGGACATTTACCAGAAACTTTTCCCCGGCGCAGTGATACCGGATGACGCCGCCTCTTCCGAAAAGGATGGAAATTTATCGGTATTCGTCAAAAATCTCAATTGGTTGCTCCACGAGGGGTACGTGGCTGAGTTTGAGGATGGGCGCTTGGTCGCTACGGCGGTCTTGTCAAAGGAACAGCTCGACGCCATGAACAATTCCGATGCTAAGGCTGATTCGGTCGGACAACCTGCTGCGGTACGACCGGTCAAAGGTGAAAAAATGAGAAAGCCCGCTGCGGAAGAATTGGTGCCGTGAAATAATTTTTTCTTTACTAATTTTTGCCGAAAGTTAGACTTATCCTTGCTTATGAATATACTTGTAATCGGTGGGTCGGGCTACGTTGGCTATCATTTGGTAAAGGCATTGAAATCTTGCGGACATCGCATTTCCGTGATTGACATCGTGCAGGTTCCGTCGCTGCTCGATTATTCCATTTCGTTTTACAAGGGGGATGCCGGAGATATGCGGCTCGTACACGATGCTTTGAACAAGGAGCACGTCGAAATGGTTGTGCATGCGGGGGGGCTTTCGCGCGCTGACGAAGCGGTTGCCATGCCAATGCGCTACTATTCAAACAATGTTGTCGGGAATATTTTCCTGTTGAACGCCCTGCTTGAGAACAATGTTAAAAAAATAATTTACGTTTCCTCCGCCGCAGTTTTTGGCATGCAGGACAAATTGCCGATTACGGATCTTTCCAATAGAGCTCCAATCAATCCGTTGGGTTACTCGCAGCTATTTTTTGAAGAGATGCTGGAGTCGTTCAGGATAACGCATGGCATAAGTTATGCCGTCATGCGAGCACCGAATTTAGCGGGTTTAAGCAACGGTGAGCATAAACATTTTGTGGAAAATTTGGGCGTTGGCCTGATTCCATCCATAATTGAGTGTGCATTGGGAAAGTGTGAGAAGGTCGATATCTACGGAACGTCCTACCCCACCATCGATGGTACAGCGGCACGCGACTATCTGCATGTGGACGATTTTTGCGATGCCTGTGTGAATGTCATGCCACACCTGGAAGTGCGCCGCGAAAAGCAAGTTTTCAATGTTGGGCTGGGAAAGGCAATTTCCGTAAAAGAAGTAATTCAGTGTGCCCAGGAAGTCATCGGAAAAACAATCGTAACCGAGGATTTCCCTGAGAGGGAAGGCGATGCCGATCGCACTTATTTTGATAGTTTTAGAACGCGTACGGCACTCGATTGGCGGCCGAAGTACGAAACCTTGAAGGATATAATATTTTCAATTTGGAAAAATTTTGAGTTGAGCGACAAAGGAGCATGATCATTGTTGCAGCATGGGGATCGCAGAAGTTGACATGTTGCAAATCGACGTTGGCCCGTCCCGTTATTTCATCTCGCAGGATGGTTCTGCAAGATTGGTTGGTTGGCAAATCGGCTTGGCGGATTCTTCCTGGCGCAATGTTGTTTCGAACGGAGGCAATTTCCGGTGTCAACTGAACGTGCGAGCTATGCCCGTGGCAGGATTACGAGAATTTGAAGCGACCGATGTCGAGTTTGTGCGCTGCCCCGATGCGGGGGAATGCGTAATTTTTGGCCCCAAGGATCTGGAGCAGTGTCGCATGTGTGTCCCAAAATTTAGCTATAAGCTGTTGGATTTATCCGTCCGCATTGAAATGATTTTAGACAACATCGGGACATTTCCGCTGCATTGGTGCCCAGTTATTTGTGTCCCGATTCACCTTTCCTGGCACGATAATTTGTCCATTGATCAATATTTCATTCGGAGCAAGGCGAAGAAAAAATTTATTCTAAACAACGATCTTTCCGTGGTGGAATCATCCAAGTGTTCCGATAAGTTGCCCATTGCTTTGTCCGAATATAGCGTCTTGGCGGTCAGCGGGATGCAGGATTACAAAGTTTCCATAGCAACAAAGAATGGGGAGGAAACCCTATCCGTGATATTCTGCGGAAAGTACCCCAATGCTTACTTTGCCCTGAAGCAAACTGAACGGTGCAATTGCGTGGAGCTTCTCTGCATGCCCGATTTGCCCTGTTACGATGCTGATTTCAAGGATTGGCCACGCTATCGCTGCGTTCAACCGAGCAAGTCTGACTCATTCACAATAGAGCTATCGGTTTGCTGATTTAAAATTAGCTTAATTTTTTAAAATTTATTTCATATTTTTCTTGTTTTATTGAAAATTTTTGGTACCCTGAAAAAACGTTGTAGATGGAAAGCGTAATTTAAATACCCCGATGACTATGGATCTTAGAAAAGAAGTTGGTAAGTTACTGAATAAACTTGGAAATTCTCTCGGTTTGACAGATTTGTCATTGGATGAGAACAATCATTGCATATTGCTCTTTGATGATAAGGTCATATTGAACCTGGAGTTGGACGAGGAAAAAGAAATTTTGGTTGTGTATTCTTACATCGGAGAAGTGCCGTTCGAGGGTCGTGAAAATATTTTCGAGACCTTTCTGGAATCTAACTTTTTCTGGAAAAATACTCAGGGTGCCACCCTGGGTATCGATAAGCACACGCAAACCGTTGTCCTAGCTTACCCAATGGAACTTGCGTTAAGAAATAAAGATATTTTTGAGGAGCGATTGGCTGTTTTTGTCGATGTCACTGAGCAATAGATTGATCATCCTGAGCGGATGGCACAGAAAGCCGAAAGCCTGGCAAATGAAGAATGATAGAACTTTGCGTTCTGTCGTTTATTTATTATATGGATAGTCGTAACAAAGGGGGCTTGTAAGAGCATGAAAGTAACTGGAGTGAGTGATACCCTTAACGAAAAAGGTATTGCTGAAATCCAGAGTCGGCATATTAAAGCCGACGCTGAGAAACTAAATTTCAGGATGGAACAGGATTATAGAGTGCCAAATGAGAAGCT
>JAITOW010000060.1 GCA_031289835.1 Puniceicoccales bacterium
TCTGGCATCCGGTGATCATTTTTCCAATCACGTCGATGTCAAAAAATGGTTCATCGCCCTGAATGTTCACCATAAATTCGCCTCGAATTTGATCCAATACGGACACTATTCTTTCCGTACCGGACGCGCAGGTCTCAGCGGTATCGATCACGCGTGCGCCGAAATTTTCAGCGGCCTCGTGCACAATTTCGGAATCGCAGAGAATAACTATGTCGCCCACACCGGGCGCGGAAACCACCCGTTCAAACACGCGTTGCAAAACAGATTTACCCGCAAGATTAGCTAAAACCTTGCTTGGAAACCGCGAAGATTTTAGGCGCGCGGGAATACAAACCGTAACATCCATGCGGAGTACATGTCAGCTTTTGTCAGCGTCTTGCAGGGCATTAAACAAATTTTTTCCAGCACGAAACTTCACTGCCTTACGCTCAGGTATAACAACGATGTCGGTGGGACGATTAGGATTGCGGCCCACTCTGCTCTTCCTCACTTGCTGCTCAAAAACACCAAAATTTCTAAGCTCAATGTTGCGGCCGTCGATGATGGCTTTCGACATGACTTCGATAGCAATATCGAACATGGTGCTTATGTCCGCACGTGTCATCTGTGTGCGCCTATACACAGATTCCACAATTTCCTTTTTTGTTAGATTATTACTCATGCGAATATTCCTAAATTACCGGCAACAACTCCACACCTATCGCCTGCCGAAGTGCGATTGAGATCTTTCGGCAAAGCGCGGGGAAGATCTTTCTCTGCCCTCTCTACCATCTCTACCAGGCCTTCCGGGACGCGGTGAGGAATGGCCGCCATGCCTGGATGAATTTTTCGGTGATGTTGCAACGTAGGAAACTCCCTTGGCCTCACATATGACGGCGCGCCTGCTCAACCGAACACGACCCTTCTCATCGGTACCAATGCACTTTACCACTATCTCATCGCCAACTTTACAGACATCGCCGGGATCCTCGACACGGAAATCTGCGAGCTCAGACACGTGAACCAATCCTTCTTTCCCCGGTAAACATTCAACGAAAACGCCAAATTCCTTGATCGATTTAACGATGCCGCGGTAGACCTTATTCGTCTCAATTTCGCAGGTCACGGCGTTGATCTCACCCATGACATACTCCAGGGTTTCATTATCCTTGGCATAAACAAGCACTCTGCCGCTGTTATCCTCATTAATATCAATTTTGGCCCCCGTTAGCTCCGTAATTTTCTTGATCATTTTCCCCCCAGGGCCGATCAGGGCACCAATCTTGCCTGGATCAATCTGCATGGTGTGAACGCGCGGAGCATTCTTGTTCAGTTCCTTCCGCGGCTCAGCCTGCACGCTGCTCATTGCGTCCAATATGGCTATCCTGGCATCCCGATTCTGATAAATGGCCTGCTTGGCTAACTTAAGCGGCAATCCGAAAATTTTCAAGTCGAGTTGCACGCCCGTAATTCCCTTTCTTGTCCCGGACAGCTTGAAATCCATGTCACCGAAGTGATCTTCCATTCCAACTATGTCCGTTAAAATGACGCTTTTTGTGATATTTCCGGAATTATCCCTGCGCGTCACAAGTCCGACAGAAATCCCTGCCACCATGTCACTTATGGGCACTCCGGCATCCATCAGGGCCAAACAGCCACCGCAAACGCTCGCCATCGAAGAGGAGCCGTTGGACTCTAAAACGTCGGATACGACTCGGATGGTGTACGGGAATTCATCCTCCGGAGGGATAACGGGCAAAAGCGAACGTTCGGCCAGAGCTCCATGCCCGATTTCGCGGCGTCCAACGGCACCGATTCGCCCGGTCTCGCCCACTGAAAACGGCGGAAAGTTGTAGTGTAAGTAAAAAGACTTCGACTGCACGCCCCCCGTTATGGCGTCAATTTCCTGCGAATCTTTGGCGCAACCAAGGGTCAGTGACACCAGCGCCTGCGTCTCACCGCGCTGAAATACGGCCGAACCGTGTACAATTGGCAAAACCTCAACGGCGCATTCGATGGGCCGAAGTTCGGTTAGTGAGCGACCGTCAACGCGCCTACTAAAATCTAGGATGTTGTCACGATACAATCTCTCCTGAAGCTCTTCGAAGGCCATGTTTACGTGAATTAAGTTGGTTTCATTTTCGCCAAGCTCCGCGACGACACATTCCGCAGCCAGTTTCTTTATCTCCGCGACACCGTGCTCACGGGCAAGCTTGCCTTCCTGAAAAACAGCAGCACTTAACTGTTCGTTAAACTTGCTGCAGATACCCATGACTTTCGGGGAAACCAAGTTTAACTCAAATTCTTTCTTCTGCTTCCCAACCATAGCGGCAAGCTCCCGTTGGGCGGCGATTATGGTTTGAATTTTGCTTTGCCCAAATTCGAGGGCCTCGCAAAACCGTTCCTCGCTCATCTGATCGGCGTTACCCTCGATCATCATCACATCGTACTCATTGCCCACATATATGAGGTCCAATGACGATTCCAATATTTGCTCGTTGGTTGGGTTCGCAACAAGCTCTCCCCTGACTTCAGCAATCCTAATGCAAGCAATCGGCCCATTCCAGGGGATATCCGAGCACATCAGCGCAGCGGAAGCCCCGTTCACCATCAGCACATCGGCTTCGTTTTTTAAATCCGTTGAAAATAAGGTTCCGATGATTTGCACATCATTCAAAAAGCCCTTTGGGAACAGCGGACGCAGCGGACGATCGCACATGCGTGCGGTCAAAACTTCTTTTTCGCTCGGCTTGCCCTCACGCTTTCCGTAGCCACCCGGCATCCTACCAGCAGCCGAAAACTTTTCCCGATAATCAACCGTCAAAGGGAAAAAACTTTGCCCCGGTGTAACCTTCGGGGAAACAACCGCGGTAACCAATACATTCGTACCGCCAATGTTAACCAACACTGCACCATTGGCCTGCTTAGCCAATGTCCCAGTCGAAAACTTTAGGCCAAACTCGGCGACCTCAACTTCATATTTTTGTTTCATTATTTCTTTTATTTTATCATTTTTTACCCAGCAGTGCCAATGTGTACAATAAACAGCGGCAAACGGAATACGCCCATCCACTTACCAAATCATTACTTGCGCAAATTCAAACGTTGAACAAGACTTTTATACGAGTCGACATTTGTCCTTTTTAAATAGGCCAATAGACGTCTGCGCCTGTTAGCGAGCGCTAGCAGCCCGCGGCGAGAATGAAAATCCTTAGTGTGCACACCCAAATGCTCCGTAAGGTATCTTATTCTTTCGGTCAGCAGAGCAACCTGCACTTCACTGGAGCCGGTATCGCCCTCCCGTTGCCTAAATTCACTAACTATTTTACTTTTATCCATCTTTACACTTACCTAGTTCACAGCCACTGGGATATGTAAAAACATACCCGAAGCAAAGTCAAAAACCTCAACTTCCGTTCAACTCGAACAGGGCGCAAACCCTGTAACGATGCGACTGCGGGGAATAATTCCCTAACGCTGATTCGCAAATCTGACTATTACTCAGCTGTTTACAAGAAAAATTTCATAGAATTAAAATCCGAAACTGAGGTTTAGCATTGCAATGAACTGCGGAGTGGTCAACATTGGGCAATGTCGAGTTGGGAAACATTTTTAAAAAACTACATCAGTAACGAGCGGCTTGGAATTTTCTTCGATTTTTCGGGGATGAACTTTGACGATCGATTTTTCGAGTCCATGGCAACTAAGGTGAAGGATGCGTATGGCAGTATGAGTGCCCTTGAATCCGGTGAGATAGCGAATGTTGATGAAAATCGACAGGTTGGGCACTACTGGCTCCGTAACCCCAACATAGCGCCAACTCCCGAGTTACAGGGAATCATTCAAAATACCATTTCGGATATCTTGAATTTCGCCGAGGATGTGCACTCCGGAAATGTGCGTGGCCCTCACGGCATCTTCAAGAACTTGCTCTGCATCGGGATCGGCGGTTCCGCGCTCGGACCACAACTTATCAACGGCAGCCTGGGTGATCGTCCAAAAATGAAAGCCTATTTCATCGACAATACGGATCCCGATGGCATGGATCGCACCCTGTCGAACCTCGATTTGGAGGATACGCTCGTGATCATCATATCAAAGTCAGGGAGTACGCCCGAGCCAAGAAATGCGATGCTGGAGGTGATGAAGAAATTCGAAACCGCGGGCATATCATTCCAAAAACAGGCGGTTGCAATAACTTCCCAGGGGAGCAAATTGCACAATCAGGCGACCGGCGAAGGATGGATAAAAACATTTCCGATGTTCGACTGGATCGGTGGACGCACGAGCATAACTTCCAGCGTCGGTCTGCTCCCGGGAGCCTTGATAGGAGTTGATATTGGTGAATTTTTATCCGGTGCGCGTGAGATGGATTCGTGGACGCGTTTGCGAAGCGAAAGCAATCCCGCCATGAAGCTCGCCCTGGCCTGGTATCATGCAACTAAGGGCCACGGTGAAAAGGATATGGTCGTGATACCCTACAAGGATAGGCTATCCGATTTTCCGAAGTATCTCCAACAACTGATAATGGAGTCTCTGGGCAAGGAAAAATCCCTAAATGGCAAAATCGTCAACCAGGGGATATCGGTCTACGGGAATAAGGGTTCGACGGATCAACATTCTTATATCCAGCAACTCAGGGATGGTGTTAACAATTTTTTTGCCACCATAATCGAGGTCCTGCAATATCGCAGCGAAAAATCGATGGAGGTAGAGGAAGACATAGCGAGCGGCAACTATTGGCACGGATTTTCCATTGGCACCGAGCAGGCCCTATCCGCAAACGGCAGGCAAATTTTGGTGATATCTTTGCGACGATTTAATGCGTTTTCACTGGGGATGTTGATTGCATTATACGAACGTGCGGTTGGATTTTATGCCTCATTTGTAAACATTAACGCGTACCATCAACCGGGTGTCGAAGCCGGTAAAAAAGCCGCTGCAAACGTGCTGATCGTTCAAAAATCAATTCTGGGAGTTTTGGGAAAAAATAGAAATAAGCCATTGCACCTGAACGGGATATGCGATAAGCTCGGTTCTGAAGTTGACAAAAAATTAGCGTTTAAAATTTTGGAGCGGATGTCACACAACAACTATTCCATCGAACGGGTGGCCAAAAGTGATAAAATTGAGGAAGTAACATACAAATTTATTGGATAAAATGGACAATAGGTACAAAAATTTAGCTGATAATCTGACAAAATTTTCAACCAACTTGCAGCGGGACGACAACGTTCTCCTCGATATCTGTGAGGCTCCCGAGGAGATGGCCATCGCCCTGATAGAGTCGGTGCGGGAGTGTGGAGCCGTGCCCGTGCTTAGAATGAAGACCAATAGAATTTCCCGCGCCATGAGCTTGCTGTGCGACAAACATGTATTCGAAACGCAGGCCGATCTGGCTCTCCACGAGATGAAAAGTATGCACGCGTACATCGCCATACGCGGCGGAAACAACATTTTCGAGCACTCGGATGTGCCCCAGGACAAGCAAAAACTCGTGGCGGGGTGCATGAAAAAAGTGCTAGACTGGCGCGTGCAGAAGACAAAGTGGGTGATCCTGCGTTGGCCAAGTGAGAGCTTTGCCCAACAGGCGAAAATGAGCACAGAAAAATTCGAAAACTTTTACTTCGATGTGTGCACGATGGATTATTCCCGCATGCAGGCCGGGATGGATGCGCTGAAAAATGCCATGCAATCAACGGATCGGGTACACATACTCGGCAACGGCACGGATTTGACGTTTTCCATAAAGGGCATCCCGGCCATTGGGTGTGGCGGCAAGAACAACATACCGGATGGCGAAGTATTTACAGCTCCGGTGAAAGACAGCGTGAACGGGACCATTTCCTACAATACTCCAACGGTGTACCAGGGGATGGCCTTCGAAAACATCGTTCTAAAATTCAATGATGGCAAGATTGTGGATGCCCAGGCCGGCAACAAAACAAAACAATTGAATGCGATTTTAGATTCCGACGAAGGGGCGCGCTACGTCGGCGAATTCGCCCTTGGGTTTAATCCTCACATACTGGAGCCCATGTGCGACATACTGTTCGACGAAAAAATCGCCGGTTCATTCCATTTTACACCCGGCCAGGCCTACGAAGATGCTGACAACGGTAACCGTTCACAGATACACTGGGATCTCGTGAACATTCAACGGCCGGAATACGGCGGCGGGGAAATTTACTTCGATGACAAGCTCATACGCAAAGATGGCCTATTCGTCTTCGATGGCCCAGACAAGTTAAACCCTGATTTTTTACTGAAATTCTAGGGCATGTTATCCCGGTAATTCGTCTGAAAAATCAGTTCTAAAAAAAATTACACCGTGCAGTGTTTTTCCCTTTGCGGCGAGCTACATAATCGGCTAGGGGCTCCCTTTCCAACCCCCACTGAGATATGCCCCGATGGTGCTTATTTCTTTGATACAATTCACAACGGTGGAACTAATAATTGTAATTTTTCACAATTATAAATTTGGTGGAACATTGGTGGAATAACCTTTTTCTTAATGCTGGAATTTCGTTTTCCCCGATTGCTCGCAAGCCTCATGGTTAGGCGGGTTACAGCCTTGGCTGCCCGGTTAGGGCTCGAACCTAAACAAACGGAGTCAGAATCCGTTGTGCTACCATTACACCACCAGGCAATAGGCCTCCACCATGCCACCGGCCAAGAAAATTTTCAAGTCAAATTTTTGGGTGCAAATTTTTGCATCCGTGAGCGGATTCAAACTCGTAGGCAAGCGACAAAATTTCGTGTTCCTTGAATGGCTTTCCGAGAATTTGCATTCCTATCGGCAAATTTGTACTTGACATCCCGCAGGGGATTGAAATTCCGCAGGTTCCGACCATGTTAGCTTGTACGGTAAATATGTCACACAGGTACATCTGCAACGGGTCGAATTTCTTTTTACCAAACTCAAAGGCAACAGTCGGAGTAGTCGGGGCGATTATGGCGTTGACTTCGCCCAACACTCGCATGAAGTCATTCCTGATCAACGTACGGACTTTCTGCGCGTGCCGATAGTAGGAATCAAAATTTTCGTTGCTTAAAACGTAGGTTCCGAGCATGATTCTGCGCTTAACTTCCTCGCCAAAACCCTCACCGCGTGTCTTGAAATATATGTCGATCGCGTTGCTGGTGGCTTTTGAGCGAAACCCATACCTTATTCCATCAAAGCGGGCGAGATTTGAGGAGGCTTCGGCGGTGGCAATGATGTAATAGGCCGGCATGACATATTTTGTCATTTCAAGGGACACTTCCACAATTTCATGGCCAGCTGATCGGTAAAACTCAATGGCATTTTCAAGGGCCTTCCTGACTTCGGAATCCAATCCACCCTGGAAATACTCCTTCGGCACACCTAATCTCTTTAGGGAACTAAACTTCGATAGTCCCGCCAAATAATTAGGCTTCCTAAATGGAAAGCTAGAAGAATCCTTTTTATCAATGCCCGCCATTACCTGGAAAAGCGACGCAACATCCTCCACCGAGCGCCCCATTGGCCCGATTTGGTCAAGGGAACTGGCAAATGCAACTAGTCCATAGCGACTGACAGCACCGTAGGATGGTTTAAGTCCACATATCCCGCAAAACGCTGCCGGCTGCCGAATCGATCCACCCGTATCGCTGCCCAGGGAGAGGATCGTTTCCCCTGCGGCCACGGCTGCGGCACTTCCTCCGCTGCTTCCGCCGGGCACACAGCCGATATTCCACGGGTTTGCGACCGGCTTGTAAGCGGAGTTTTCATTGGATGAACCCATGGCAAATTCGTCCATATTTAGCCGCCCCCACAGGACACATCCGGCCGCACGCAAACGCTCGGTCACCGTCGCATCGTAGGGAGAAACAAAGTTTTCGAGAATTTTACTGCCGCAGGTCAATGGCTGCCCTTTTTCGGCGATGAGATCCTTCAAACTAACGGGAATTCCGTCCAACACGCTCAATGGGCGGCCTTTTTTACGCCTAGCATCGGATTCTTCGGCCTCCCTCAACGTCTTGGCTTCGTCGAAGGATAAAAACGCACCGATTTTCGAGTCAATCTGCTTCGCCCGTTCGATAACGGCTTTTGCCAACTCCACCGACGAAATTTCGCGCCTATCAAGCATGGCGGATAATCGTTGGGCAGACTTAAAAAATATTTCATCATCCATGGTAAAATTTACTCAACAATTTTAGGCACAACGAACTGGTTATCGCGCTGTTCAGGGGCGTTCAAAAGTGCATCTTCCGCTGAAAACACGGGACCAACTTTGTCATCGCGCAAAACATTGTAAAGCGGGAACGCGTGCGCCGACTCCTCGACTCCCCCAACGTCTACCCCGGACAACGTCTTAAAATAATCTAAAATTTCGTCCAAACTATCGATAATTTTCACCCTTTCGCTTCCCTCGAGTTCGATGCGGGCAAGAGTTGTCAAACGTTCAATATCTATGCGATTTTCCTCTGTCATTGGAGCTTCCTCATTGCGTAAAATTCGTCCAATTCGCGCTGGCTGGCGTCGAACAATCGCTGGACCTCTTCGTCAGTGAGGGTTCGCTCGCTGGACCTAAAGCCAATCTCAAACCCAAGTGCCTTTCTATCCGAGCCAATGCGCTCGCCGGAATAGATGTCGAACATCTTGACGTACTCCATTTCCACGTGCGGTACCAGAAATTTTTTGACACATTTTTCCAACACATGCCGAACGTCACCGGCAAGCTCCCCATTCGGAACAACCAGCGAAATATCCTTCGAAATCCTTGGAAACTGGCTGAATGGCTTGTAAAAACACTTCGCAGACTTTCTTTCGAAAACGGAATCGGCGATTATCACCTCTGCTGCCAAAACACTGCGTTTCAGATCAAAGAAAGATTTCAGCGTTCTTTTGTTCAGCAATCCGCAACGAACGTTTATCCCCGAACGGGACAAATGGCAATACTCCGCCGCGTACTCCGGCTGCCAAATTTTGCTGTCCAAAATTGCCCGCAGATCGATCTGCTTCGTGTCCAAAATATTGCCCAAAACGTCGAAGCACAGCTTCTTCGTATGGCAAAAATTTACAGCGTGGGGATCGGGGAAGGTGCGATCCAAGCTGCTTTCGAGCGCAATTAGGCTCACGGCCAAGCACTCGTTAAATTCGCCATCAATTTTGATCCCAACTTTGCCTATCTCGAAAAATTGACCGTCAAAATTGCCATTTTGGATATTAAAACGAAGCGTCGATAGCAGACCCGGGATCAAAGATTCGCGGTAACAGTTTTGGTCGGACAGGAGTGGATTGCTCAAATTTATGCAGCTTCCCTCGCCGTACAAGGCCTCCAATAGGGCGGAATCACCCAATGAATAATTGTAGCACTCAAAGAAGCCGTGGTTTGCCAGTAATTGGCGCGTTTTTGCGCAAAATGAGTGCGGCTTAGCATCATTCCTGCGAACACTGGTAAGCCTTACTGCACCCCCTGGAATTTTGTCGGTTCCGTACACGCGCAGGCATTCTTCAACGATATCTATGGGTAGCGCCACATCGTGGCGATGCGAAGGAACTGTGATGTCGAAAACGCCGCCGCTAAATTTTGCATCAAACCCAAGTGCGGAGAGGATTTTCGATATGTACTCGCCGCCAATCCCAAAACCAAGATGGCGCGTTATAAATTCGTGCCCAACTTTCATTTCCAGAGGCCTATGGCTGCACTCCCTGGCAACGCTTTTTTGAACATATTCCCCGCCACACATGTCCAGGACCATCCCGACGACCCTGTTGCCGGCGTGTTCGCAGGCACAGGCATCCACCGAACGGGCGAATCTATGGGAACTATCCGTCGAAATACCCAGCGTCCGGGACGAGCGCATGATCGCAGCGGAATTGAAACGGGCACTTTCTATCAAAATATCCGTGGTAGAGCCATCTACCTCCGCGTCGATGCTGCCAATTATTCCGGCGATGACCAAAGGCCGCTTGGAATCGGCAATTACGGTAACATCGCGGTTCAGCGCATGTTTTTTGCCATCGAGCCCAAGTACCGATTCACCGTCCCCGGCATACCTGATGTTCAATTTTCGGTCAGCTATCTTGCTCAAATCAAAGGCGTGCAGAGGGTTGCCTGTCTCGAGCATGACCCAATTGCAGATGTCCACGACGTTATTTATGGACTTCATCCCCGAAGATTTCAAGTCGTCCACCAACCAATCCGAACTGGGACCAATTTTCACGCCCTCCACGCAAAAGGCATAGTAACACGAACAATTATCAGATTCCACTTCGATGTTGCCGATGCATTCCGCAGGGCGCGAAATCTCAGGAATTTTGAACGGTGGAAGCTGCAATTGCTTGCCGAGCTTGCAGGCCAACTCACGGGCTATGCCCACGTAACTCAAACAATCGCCGCGGTTTGCCGTTATTCCCAGATCAAAAATCACATCGCTTAGAATATTCAAAACATCGTGCAAATTGGCCCCAACGGGAGTTGTGCGGTCCAAAATCAATAAACCCGAATGATCATTGCCGATGCCCAGCTCCCGACCGCTACACATCATACCGTCGGACTGCACACCCCGCAGAGTACTATCACCTATGTTTACTCCACCGGGCAAAACGGTCCAAGGCAAAGCCACCGGAACGTGATCTAACAATTTAAAATTTTTCGCACCGCAAACGATCTGCCGCACGTCATCCTTCCCCACGCAAACCCGGCACACTGATAATTTATCGGCGTTTGGATGCTGCTCGATCTCTCGAATTTCCCCAACGACTAGCGTGCTCTGCCGCGGTAATCCGATATGCTCAATGCCCTCCACTTCAAAACCAAGCGAAGTAAGAATGTCGGATAATGCCCCAACACCTACGTCAACATCCACGTAGCGCTTGAGCCAATTCAAACCTATTTTCATATGCAGTGTTATGGATTCCTAACGAAATTTAGTGGCCACGCAAGAAATTATCGATTCGAATGGTGCATGCGCCGAAAACATCTTTCACGGACAGATCCCTAAGATTTTTATTCGACAGAATTGTGTGATGGTCGCAGTTTACCGGATACGGCCCATATTTCCGAAAATCCGTCGGACCAAATAACGCAACAACCATTTTCCGCAAGGCCGCCCCAATGTGCATCGGCGCACTATCATTCGCAACGACCAGTTCACAATGCTTGATCAGATCCAGAATATCGCTCAAACTTGTTTTCCCCGTTAAATCTACGACGTTGGTCTGTAAAAATTTCGAGTTCGCGGGACTCTGCCCTGCAATCACGACCCGTAGTTTCGGATACGCGTCGGCTAAATTTTGCGCCAACTCATGAAAAAATGGCCACCGCTTTTCGGGCCTCCTGCTATCGGGAAACAATAAAATATACAGCCCTTCAAAATGATAGGAACCCTTACCCGTATCAAAGTCCAATGCGTACTCGAATTTCGGCTCCAAACCAAATTTTGGCAAAAATTGCAGCAAAATATCAACGGCATGGGGGGAGTCAGCCCGTGCGACTTTTTCACCGTAAAATATGCGCGAAAATTCCCGGGAATCGCAGCGGCCAATCTTTCTGTTAGACCTTGCGGCAAAGATCATGAGCCCGGAACGCGCCAAACCCTGCATGTCCAGGACAGCGTCGTATTGCCGCCTGCGTATCGACCCCAATAGTTTAAAAAAAGCTAAAACTCCGGCTCTCCGACGAAACAAATATATCCGATCAACGATCCCCGAAGACTCGACAACACCGGCAAAACAATCGCGAACAACCCAGTCAACTTGCAAACCGTTGATGTGTTTTTTCATGATTGCCACAACTTGCAACCCGTGCACAATATCACCCAAGCTGGACGGCTTTATAACCAGTATGCGCATAAAAAACTTGCATTGTTTTTATCTTAGTAATACGAATGGTCAATTGTCAAATTTTGAGCAATCGGAGATAGCGTGATACTATTGTTTTTGTTAAAGGGCCTCGGATTTATCATATCGCGGCTGCCAAATAACATAATAAGAGGCATCGGTGTAACGGTTGGAATGTTGGCGTTTTGGACTATGCCGAAAAGGCGGCAAATAACCCTATCCAATCTGTACCACGCATTTCCAGATGAAAGCGAGAAATGGCGATCCAGAGTGGCAAGGGAAAGTTTTTGTAGGATGATAGAGCTGGGCTTGTTGGCCGTTTCCTGCAAATATTTGTCCAGATCCCGCATTGCCGATAGCTTCACGGCATCGCAGTCACTCATTCGCACGATAAATAATATAAACAAAAGTGACCGCGGAGCATTGATCCTTGTGCCCCACGTATCTTTGATGGAGTCGGCCACAATGATACCGGCAATTGTGGGAGTGAAATGCCCACGGATAGGCGTGATTTACCGTCCGTTTAACAGCAAGCCGTTGGAAAAATTCATCAAAAAGTCGAGGGAAAGGTTCGGCATTAAATTGCTCTCCAGAAAATCCGGCATCATCGAGGCCATGAGGCTCCTGCGGGAAAAGGGAGTGGTTGCGCTGCTTTTCGATCAAAACGCAGGTTGCAGTGGATACACAACGACGTTTTTTGATCGGTGCGCACAGGCAACGGAACTTCCGGGCATACTCGCAGCTAAGTACGATGTGCCCGTGTACTGCCTATATCCCGATAGGATCGACACTTGGAAGGCGGAATTAAAGATCAAAAAGCTCTGCCAATCGTGCAAAGCTCCCGTGGAATTAATCGTTGCAGCTAATGGGTGGTTGAGAGATAAATTGTGTGCGAGCGAGAGCGCCTGCGCCGACTGGCTATGGGCCCACGATCGCTGGAAAATCACCTTCAACAATCCTAGAATTTTATCCCTCGGCAAATCGAGAAATTGGCTACACGAAACCAAACAGCTATTAGAATATAAGACGTTTCCGAAAAAATTCAGGGTATTTGTTCGAATGCCAAATTGGTTGGGAGATGTGGTGATGGCCATACCCGTATTGCGCGCTCTGAAAACTTCCCGACCGGATGTGGAGCTCACATTGCTGTGCCAACCGCAATTCATAGAACTACTTAGCAAGTTGAACCTGGCCGAACGGTTCATCGAATTACCAGAAAAAAATTCAGGTTATTTTTTCAAATTTTTCAAGTACAGAAAACTTTACCCGGACGTTCACATTGTCCTCACAAATTCCCTGCGCAGCGACGCCGAGGCGTACATAATTAACGCCACCGTCCGACTCGGCATGGACAATGGTAGCCAACGCACACTGCTGACCGATGTTTTCAATTTCGGCCCAAATTTTGATCGATCCAGCGTCCATCAAACGAGAATATTGAGCACATTTCTCAGGACATACGGCCTCAAGAGTAACATCAACTTCACGCCGTATAGGATGTGCATGGAGGTGAGTCCCGAATGTTTCTCAAGGCATTCAATCGGAGTGATTTGCGGATCATCGAACAATCCATCGAAGCGCTGGCCAATAACCCACTGGAGGGTGCTGATCGAGCGGCTCCTAAGCTATTACCCGGGCATACAGGTCAAGTTATATGGGACGGCTTTGGATTCCAAATTGGCCGATAAAATTGTGTTGGGGCTTGGTAGATATAACGTCAAGCAACTGTGTGGAACAACCACCTTGACCGAGCTTGGCGAAAGTATGCAGGCTGACGATTTGGTCGTTTCGGGGGACACCGGAGGCATGCACATCGCAAACATGTTTGGCAGGCCGGTTGTGTGCATATACGGCCCAACGAATTCCGTGCATACGGGGCCAATTTTTAATGCCAAAAGGACGATAATTTACCCGGAGGGCTGCTCCTTTAAGGGCGGATTCCCAATAAAAGACGTTTCCGTGGACCAGGTGTTCACAGCAATTGCGTCAATCATGGATAACATCATTCCCCCGGGAACCTTAAGCATGATGTACTAACTGTAAGGTCTCGCGGTGAAAAATTTGAAACACCAATCTCGGTATTGCCCTGTAAACTTTCATTGCAAATCCAGGCATGCTTGCAAAGCATTTTTTGCAAAATTTCAAATTTTTTACAAATTCTACAAAGCTCATTGAACCCAATAGCGGCCCTTGTTCCCTAATATTTCAATTCCTTCGTTTAGGTATGGTGCTCGAGGAGGGAGTCGAACCCTCACGCCGTGAGGCACAAGATCCTAAGTCTTGCGTGTATGCCAATTTCACCACTCGAGCAAAATAGCCGAAAACATTTTAATAATAAAAATTTTATCTTTCGCCGAAAAAGCGCTGAATTTCGGCTTCAGCGGCTTCTTTGGAATCCGATGCGTGGGCGATATTGCGCATCTTATCGGTGCCAAAATCACCGCGAATGGTCCCCGGCAGGGCTTGCCGAGAATCCGTTGGTCCCAGAAGTATTCTTACCCTGGGAATCGCATTGTCTCCCTCGACTACCATGGCGATAACCGGGCCTGAGCTCATGAATTCGACAATTTCCGGAAAGAACGGTAAATGAGCAATATGTGCGTAGTGTTCGTTGAGTATTTTCCCGTCGAGGTGCATCACCTTGCAATCCACAATGTTCAATCCGACCCGCTCAAAGCGTGTAATAATTTTCCCCACCAAGCGCTTCTCCATGCAATCCGGTTTAAGTATCACCAAAGATTTTTCCATAAAACCACTCCTATCACAATGTAAAAGGTCCTTCGAAGCAAATGCCGTTGACAGCACACAAAAATAAAAGACAAGTAACAAAACTAACTTGTTCAAGCCAAATTTCATGCACCAAGCTTATGGCAAAAATTTGCTAAATGTCCATAAAAATTTAGCTATTAAAGCGGAAAATTGCGACATCACCGTCGACAAATTCGTAATCCTTTCCTTCCAAGCGAGCTTTGCCGGCCTCGCGCGCGCCATGCCACCCGGAATATTTTATCACATCGTCACAGCTCACAACCTCGGCTTTGATGAACCCCTTTTCGAAATCTCCGTGGATTATGCCAGCGCATTGGGGCGCTTTCATGCCATTTTTGAACGTCCAGGCACGGGTTTCCTGCTCACCGGTGGTGAAATAGGACGATAAACCGAGCAATGCGTAGGTGCTTCTAATTAGTTGCGAAACTCCGCTGTCCTGCACCCCCAAATCTCTCAAGAATTCGGCGGCTTCCTTCGAGCTAAGTTCGAACATGTCGGCCTCAATTTGAG
>JAITOW010000064.1 GCA_031289835.1 Puniceicoccales bacterium
TTCCTTCGCCTGAGCTCGAGTAAACTTTTCTAAAGATCCAGTTAATGCGAATATTTTGCCATCGAAAATTTTTGTAACTTCTTGGCGTGCAGTATGTTTTGATGATAAGCAAATTCCATGTCGCCTTAAATTTTCAAGGATGGTTTTGTTATCTTTGTTCGAGAAAAAATCGATGGTTGATTGTATGGTTTTTTCTCCGATTCCGTCAACGCTAGCTAGCTCTTCCGCCGCCGCGGACGAAATTTCATCGATTGACGGAAAATTTTTGCATAAATCCTTTGCGGTTTGCTCACCGATCCCCGAAATTCCCAGTCCATTTACAAGTCTCCACAGCGGGCGAGTTTTACTTGAATCTATATTTTTCAGGATGCTAAGCGCCGATTTTTGTCCAAGTTTTGGAAGCGCAGTTAAATCGCTATACGTTAGACTATATATGTCCGCGATCGTTTTTAATCGCCCGCTATTAACGAGTTTTTCGACCACTGATTCACCCAAATTGTCGATGTCCATGGCGGATTTCGAGGCAAAGTAGATAATTTTACACTTAAGTTGAGCTTTGCACAGCGTATTTACGCATCGCCATGCCACTTCATTTTCCCGCTTGATTAGTTTACAACCACATGAAGGACAATGAGTTGGAAACGCAAATAGTTTGCAAATTTCAGTGCGCCGTGCCATGTCAACGGATACTATCGCCGGGATTATTTCACCGGCCTTTTCAAGAAAAACATAGTCATTTATGCGAATATCTTTTTTTTCGATTTCATCGGCGTTGTGTAATGTCGCGCGGGAAACAATGCTGCCGGAAACTTCAATTGGCTCTAAATCGGCCACGGGGGTTATAACGCCGGTTCGTCCGACTTGCAAAATTATGTCCCTTAATCTCGTGGACACGCGCGCCGGTGTGAATTTATAGGCAATTGCCCAGCGCGGGGCTTTGGCAGTGCTTCCCAAAACTTCGTGTAAATTAAATTCATTTATTTTCAGAACCGCTCCGTCGGTCCAGTATTTGAAATGTTTCCGTGCCAAATCAAGCTCCTCGATACACTTCCACGCCTCATTTATGTCCACTGCGGCCAAATATTTTTCCTGCGTCGGAAATTCCCAGGCGAGAAGTTGCTTCAAAACATCGTTTTGGGACGTTAAATTGTTGTCCGAAACGTATCCAAGGGCATAGACAATAATTTTCAAATTTCTAACCTGCACGTCCTTTGAATCCAAGGATTTCACCGTACCAGCCGCCAAATTGCGCGGGTTTGCGTACTCCTCAAGCCCATTTGTCCGCCTATGCTCATTGGTGGCGTCAAATGTTTTTTCATCGATAAAAACTTCACCGCGTATCTCAAGCTTTGTTGGGCAGTTGTTCAACGTTTTCGGCAAAGATTGTATCGTCAAAACATTTTCCGTAACATCGTCGCCAAATGTTCCATCACCACGGGTCAGGGCGCGGATCAATTGGCCATTTTCGTAAATCAGGTTGATCGCAACGCCGTCAATTTTCGGCTCAACGATGTAGGTATAAATTTTCCCTTGAATTTGCTTTTTTACCCTCGCATCAAACGCAATTAGTTCGTCGCGGGAATACGTGTTCGACAAACTCTGCATGGGACTCAGATGCGGAAATTTTTGAAACCCGCCTGCCAAATCATTGCCCACTAAATCATCACCTATTCTCAGGCCAAGATTTATTGCAATTTGTTTCAACCTAACAAGTTCTGCCTTTAAACAATCGTATTCAAAATCAGAAATTTGCGGCTTATTTTCCCGGTGATATAACCTGTCATGCATGGCGATATCGTCACACAAATGTCGAAGTTTCCTTTCGATTTTCACAGGATCTTGGTTGTTGAATTTCGTATTCACCGCCGTTTTTTAATTAAATCAAATTGTCATCTTGTTTTTTCCAAGATTAAAGTTAGCTTTTCAGCGGTAATTTGAATTATGAAATTTTCGATCGAAAAAACTGTGTTCGTTAGCGGCCTGCAGCAGGGTATAAACGTCGTTTCGACTAAGCTGACCATGCCGATTTTGAGTAATGTTTTGATAGAAGCAGCTGGCGGTGAAGTTGCGTTTACAACTACAAATCTTGATTTGGGAGTACGCTGTAAAGTTAAAGCGAACGTCGAGGCGGAGGGATCGATAACTTTGCCGGCAAAAAAATTAGCCACGATTATTCGATCACTGCCGTCGGAAACTGTAAATTTTGAGCTAAATGGCCTGCGTGCGCACATTTCATCCGGTGGTTCCAATTTCGAGATCATGGGTTTGCTAGCCAAAGATTTTCCAGCGCTACCCGATTGCTTGGAAGATAATAAATGCGTTATCCCACAGGGAGAATTTTTGAGACTTTTGAGAAACGTTTCCTATGCCCAGTCACGCGATGAAAACAGGTATATTTTGAACGGTGTGTATTTTAGCTTGGAAAATGGAAGTTTCATGGTTGTCGCAACGGATGGCAGAAGATTGAGCATGATGACAAAAATGCTAGACGGAAATGTATCCTCCGCGGGCATCATCGTTCCCTCGAAAACCATCGCCGAGATCGAGCGCCTGCTTGGCCAGGGTGAAAGCATGTGGTTTGCCTTCAACGAAAGGCAGGTCGTGTTTTCGATCGCAGTTCGGGATGATGAGAAGAGTGGTTTGATAGGAGATATTAGTGTTGTTTCGAAGGTCATAGACGGCAATTACCCGAATTTTAAACAGGTTATTCCGCAAGTCACAGAAAATCGTGTCAAGCTGGATAGGCAGCTGACCCTGGATTGCATCCAACGCGTGGCTTTGGTTGCAAGCGAGAGTAAAAATTCCATAAAAATGCGCTTTGCCGATAACTCGTTGGAATTGTCGGCTGCGAGCGTTGAATACGGCGAAGCACACGAAAAAATTGCCATACAATACGACGGAAATTCCGTCGAAATCGCTTTTAATCCGATATTTTTAAGCGATCCATTGAGAGTTCTGGTGCAGGACGAAGTGTTTTTCGAATTCAAGAATGAGATGAGCCCGGGGGTATTCCGCACGCTCGATAGCTTCCTATGCGTCGTTATGCCACTTCGCGTTGGTTGAGCATGTTTACGCTGATTTATAGGATCCTGTTTTTTCCACTATTTTTTTTGATGCTCCCCTACTATGGTGTGAGGATGTGGAAGCGAGGCGGGTATGCAAGGGATTTCAAGTTTCGACTTGGATTATGTCCTGCGATGAAGAAGTCCGATAAAAAGAGAATTTGGCTGCAAGCTGTCAGCGTTGGAGAGGTGAAAGCGGTGGGAAGTTTGATCGATCGCTTCATCGCCGATGGGAGATTCGAAATAGTTTTAACGGCAACTTCAAGCACGGGGTATACCCTGGCAAAAGAACTATATGGCAACAAAATTTTGTTCGTTGGATTGTTCCCCTGGGATTTTTGCATATTTAGCATGTTGGCGTGGAAGCGCATTTGGCCAGATGTTGCAATTCTCATGGAAAGCGAGCTTTGGCCGGAGCACATGCACCAAGCGAGAGTGCGCCATGTGCCGGTTTACCTCGTCAATGCGCGCTTGTCGGACAAATCCTTTGCGAGGTACTCGAAGTTTAAGGCCCTATCCCGCGCAATTTTTTCGCAAATCACAAAAATTTTGGCCTCCTCGGAAGGAGATTTTAGTCGTTTCATTGCGCTTGGGGTTGATGAAAGGAAACTTTCTGTTTCCGGAAATATAAAATTTGACTGTGCTCTCCCGCAGATTGATCCTTTTTCCAAAAATAAGCTTAAAATTGAGCTGGGATTCTCCGAAAAATCGTCGATTTTGCTTGGCTCATCGACCTGGCTCGGTGAGGAAGAGTGGCTGATTAAATGTTTTGACGCGATTCGCAAGAAAGCGGAGCAAGATTGGCGTCTACTGCTTGTTCCCAGGCATGCCGAACGCCGCGAAGAAATCGTGTTTTGCCTGAAGAAAAGTAAGTTTAGCTGGCACCAGCGTTCCTGCGGGCCTGTTTCAAAGCAGATCGACATTTGCTTCGCGGACACGACAGGCGAATTGGCACAACTAACGGATATTTCCGATTTAGTGTTTATCGGAAAGAGCTTGCTCGGGAATAGTGGCGGGCAGTCGCCCCTGGATGCCGCAGCGTACGGTGTACCGATGGTTTATGGTGATAGTATGACGAATTTTCGTGCAATTTGCCAATCCCTGGAATCAGCCGGTGGAGCGGTAAAAGCCGGTGATACAGCATCGGCGCAGGATGCCCTAGTCGAACTCGCCCTCAACGAGCACAAGCGTGCACATTTGTCAAAAATTTTGTCCGGTTGGTATGCTAAAAATCGTGGAGCAACGGAGCATACGTACCGTGCGATTGTCGAGGATTTTTTCGATGCCAAGTGAGCAAAGTGAGCAAAAAATTACCAGCAAGCAAAATCAAAAAATAAAGTTTGTTGCGAAGTTGCGCGATCGTTCAAAGAGAAATCGCGTGGGGTTGTTCATCGTTGAGGGGTTTCGAGAGTGTCTGCGTGCCTTTGAAAATGGCGTTGTTTTTGAGTCACTGTTTTTCTGCGCAAAATTTTTTCGAGGCAATGAATTTGAAAAACTTGTGCGACACATTGTTCAGACAGATATCGATGTTTTTGAGCTGAGTGAAGACGTTTTCGAAAAAATTAGCCTGCGCGATGGCTGTGATGGTATTTTGGCGATCTGCAAAACATGGAAATTGAGCCTTGGAGAATTAAAGTTTCGTGAAAATTCTCTGTTTTTAGTGGTCGATGGAATCGAAAAATCCGGGAACCTTGGTGCCCTCATGCGTTCGGCGGAGTCGGCAAACGTCGATGCCATGCTTGTTTGCAATTCGGTAACTGATATTTTTAACCATAACGTCGTTCGGGCATCACAGGGCGCGCTGTTTTCACTGGCGATTTTTCAGGTTTCGCGCGAAGAAGCCTGGGACATTCTGATCGGAAATAATGTCGGCATCTTTGCGACGACCCCATCCGCATCGACGCGGTATTGGGAGGTTGACATGGGGGCATCTTCGGCGATAATCGTTGGATCAGAGCACGGTGGCTTGCCGGATTTTTGGCTGCGCGATGGCCGCGTTACGACGATTTCGATACCGCAGCTCGGATGTTCGGATTCTTTAAATGTCAACGATGCGGCCGTTATTGTGTTGTATGATGCGATTCGGCAGCGCCTATCGCAGAAGGGTTGAGCATGGATGATGATTTTTTTTTGACGAATAAAATTGCCGATGTGGTGGCAAACCTCGGGGGATACCGCCCCCACTGGGATGACTATTTCATGGCAACTGCATTGCTGATTTCGGCGAGGTCGAGTTGCGAAAGGTTGCACGTGGGATGTGTGTTGGTTTCCGGAGGTGAGTGTCAGAATCGCGTCATTGCTGCCGGGTACAACGGCTTTGTTGCGGGTGCACCTCACAGGTCGCGCGTGCGCGATGGCCACGAACAGGCAACCATTCATGCCGAACAAAATGCAGTCGCCGATGCGGCGAAACGTGGCATAACTATCTTTTATGCAACGGCTTACATCACTCATTATCCATGCTTGCAGTGTGCTAAGCTACTCGTTTCGGCCGGTGTAAAGCAAATCAAGTATCACTTCGATTACAACAACGATCCGTTGGTCGGTGAGCTGTTGAAGGAATGGGGCGTCCCCATTGAACGGTTATAATATTTTATTTGGCAACAACTTATGAAAATTTTGATTTGGGGCGCGATAGGACTATAAATCTACTTCGCAGAGAACGATCCCTCATCGATTCGGCCAGTTGAAATTTTTCTTTTGCAAATTCAAACAGATATTGGTGCTGAGATTTCCCGGTTTCTAGGGCAAGAACGCCGTTTGTTTTCAGAAATCGCGGAGATTGATCAATGACTTTCAACAGACCGGCTTTGCCATCATTTTCCGCACATAGGGCCAATTTTGGCTCGAAATTTTTTATTTCCGGTTGGGATTGTTCCCATTCTTTTTCAGCCAAATATGGCGGATTGGAAACAATGAGGTCAAAGGTACCGGAAACCTTGGAAAACCAATCCGATTCCATAAAAGTTACGTTGTGAATCATGTTAAGCGCCGCATTTTCTTTTGCCAATGAAAGTGCATCGGGACTTAAATCAGTGGCCAATACGTGCGATTTCCGGAAATATTTGCCCAGGGAAAGGGCTATCGCTCCGCTGCCTGTCCCAAGATCCAAAATGCTCAAATTCGCATTTTTATGTTTTGAAAACTTCCCTATCAGGATTTCCACAAGTTCCTCCGTTTCCGGGCGCGGGATGAGGGCTCGCCCGTCGACGGTGAGTATCAGGTCATAGAATGGCCACTCGCCGAGTATATACTGCAATGGTTCGCGGTTGGCACGCCGAGTTAGCAGTATTTTGATGCCATTAAGTTGCTCATCGCTCAGCTTTGCCGAATACCTCAGATATAAGTCAATTCGCTGGCACCCAAGTACTTTGGTCAAGATGCATTCGGCCTCAAACCGTGAATTGGAGATGTTCTTTTTGCGCAGAAATTCCTCGGATTTTTTCAATATGTCAATTAGCGTTGACATTTTAAAAGTTTTGCCTTTCGGCTGCGTACCACGTGCCTGGCCATCCCGAAGAATATGTAACCCAGAAATATCACCGCCATGGCGAGTTCTTCGAGAAGCGTGAATAGCGCGATAATCGCGATTCCGAATATGAATGAACCCCACTTGGCCTGTGTGTTCCAGTCAACTTTTTTGAAACTTGGGTATCTGATATTGCTTACCATAAGCCATGCGATCAGCAACATCAGTGGCGGCAGTGCGAGGGACAGGGCTTTTAGGTCGTATTTATTCAAAACTAAAACGAGGGAAACTATCGCACCGGCTGCGGCTGGAACGGGTAATCCATGAAAATCGTGGCTGTTTTTATCCTGCTCGGACTTCGGCAATAATGGGTGCGTTATCACGTTGAATCTCGCCAGGCGCACTCCGGCGCAAAGTAGATAAATGAACCCGAAAATCCACCCTACTTGGCGGAAAAATGGGAATTGTTCCGTTGGCGACAGTATCATAAAAAACACCATCAGCGCCGGTGCAACACCGAATGAGACAGCGTCCGCGATGGAATCAAATTCCTTGCCAAACAGGGATTCCTTTCCTCCCAGCCTTGCTACGCGACCATCCAAGGAGTCGGAAATCCCAGCCAAAGTAACCAGCCAAACGGCTTGCGTATAAAAACTTGCCGACGCTTCCTCGGAAAATGTGCAATAGCGCGCCTGTATGCAGCGTATTATCGCCAGGAACCCGAAAAATAAGTTGGATGCCGTGAATAAGCTTGGCAAAAGATAAATTTTGCTCGCATCTTCGGCTTTTATATCTGCTTCTTTCATGGAAAAATATTGAGTAAAAAAACCCACCGAAGCAACAATGTTTTGAAATTTTATTCCGCCTTGAACAGTGCGTCGACGTAGTCATTGACCGAGAATCGCGCAAGATCTCCCGGTTTTTCGCCGGTGCCAACGAATAGGATGGGAATTCCGAGTTCGCGGTGTATACCGATGATCACTCCGCCGCGACTACTGCCATCAAGCTTTGTGATGATCAGCCCGTGCAGACCAATTTCACCGTGAAAAATTTTAGCGGACTCCATCGAATTTGTTCCCAAACTGCCATCAATCACAAGCCAGTTGTGCAGCTGCACACCGCTGTCCAATTTTTTCAAAATTTTGGAAATTTTTTGCAGCTCAGCCATCAAGTTTGATTTTACATGTAACCGTCCGGCGGTATCAACTATGAGAACGTCGTGCTTCTTCGCAAGGGCGGACTGGTAAGCGTCGTATGCGACTGCGGCTGCGTCACCACCGGGTTGCCCATTGACTATGTCGATGGTCAATCTATCTGCCCAGGTTTTGATCTGCTCACTCGCCGCGGCACGGAATGTGTCGCAACCGGCCAGCAGGACCGACTTCCCATTTGCCCTGAAAAATTGTGCCAGCTTGGCGGCCGTTGTCGTTTTCCCCGATCCGTTAACTCCAACTAGGCAAATTACCTGTGGTTTATCGCTTGCCGTTGGCAATTCGGCTTCGGCGCGGTTCAGAGATTTTTTGATCACATCGGAGGCAATTTTCAACGCTTCTTGCTTGCGGATCGATGGGTCCTTTTTGTAGGCCAGCTTTATTTCGCACGTGATATCCTGCGTGGTTTTGGTTCCAAAATCTGCCGCCAATAACACCCGCTCAATCTCATCTATCGCAGCATCGTCAATTTTTTCAAATTTGAATATTGTGCAAATTGACCCGAATAACTTCTTACCGGTTTTGGCTATTTCCGTTGGCAGCTTTCGAAAAAATTTAAACATATCGGAGATTGTACGTCTATACAGTTTTTTTGTTTAAACAACGAAATTTTATCCTAAATTGCCACCAATAGCACGCTGACAAGGGCGGCTATGGCTTTTTTTTTGCCAATATCGCCCAAGCCCTCATTCGTTGTCGCCTTTATGCCGATCTGTGACGTTGAAATGCTGAGAATTTCAGCGATGGAAGCTTTCATTTTATCCAAAAATGGCGATAATTTTGGGGTTTCGGCAATGATTGTGATGTCCAGGTTTGAAATTGCAAAATTTTGCTCCCAAAGTTTGTTCTTTGCAAACGACAGTATCTCTCCCGAGTCCAGATCCTTGTTTTGTGGGTCAGTGTTTGGGAAATATACTCCTATGTTTGGCAGAGCAAGCGCGCCAAAAATGGCGTCCGATAGCGCGTGTAGAACGACGTCTGCATCCGAGTGCCCAAGTAAGCCAAGTTCATATTCGATGCATATTCCGCCCAGGATAAGCTTCCTTCCCGGTACCAGCCTGTGAATGTCGTACCCATTGCCGATCCTGATATTCATTGCGCTGGATTTTTGGTTAACAATGCTTCGACCACGATGAGATCCCGTGGATGGGTGATCTTGATGTTCGGGTGAAAATTTTCAACAATTTTCACCTTGGCACATTGGGGGAGCGCGCTTGAATCGTCGGTTAGGAGGCCTTTTGCTTTGAGGTAGGCGTCCAGGATGGCCTCATACCCAAATATTTGCGGCGTTTCCACGTGCCACACACTGTCGCGCTGGAGATATTGCCGCTCCCGGTTAGAAATGTTGATCAGCGTGTCCGTTGCTCCGTGGGCAAGGATTGCTCCGCCGTGGCCATCGAGCGCAGAAATCAACTGCCACAAGTTTTCCCGGGTAACGAGCGGGCGGGCGGCATCGTGGATCAGTACGAAATTTTGCTGCTTTTGCCGCACATATAATAGAGCATTTAGGACAGATTTTTGGCGCGAATCCCCGCCCTGAACGTAGCTCACATTGGAATGCATGCTCAAATTTCCGACGTATTGCTCGATTTTTCCTCGCTGAACACTGTCACGAGTTACAATCACGATTTCGGAAAATTTTTTTGAACTATCTATCGTGAGCAGGGAATATGAAAACACCGGCCTGCCCACAATCGGCACCAAAGTCTTATCCGGGCAAGAACCACCCATCCGCGTACCAGCCCCTCCCATTAGTAAAATTGCCGTGCCATTTTCCGGTTGGTTCATGCGTTGAGCGTTATTAAAAAATCTCTCTGTGTGTTTTTGGTGGGGCCGATCGGGATCGAACCGACGACCCCCACAATGCCATTGTGGTGCTCTTCCAACTGAGCTACGACCCCACTCAATACCCGGGAATTAACCACGTTTAGTTAAAAACATGCGTCCCCTAAACTGGCACGCCTCGCAGGAGTCGAACCTGCAACCTTCTGATCCGTAGTCAGATGCTCTATCCAATTGAGCTAGAGGCGCACAACTGAGGGCACATGCTGAAAAAGTTTTTCACTTTATCAAGACTTTTCCTCAGCAAAAAGCTTCACTTCCTAACGCGCACTTTGCCGTCATACAACCGCTCTATGTAGCCGTACAGCTCAAGCATTTGTAGGGATGCCGCTACGGTGTCAATGGGCAATTCATTGGCCGTTGATATCGTTTCAGCGTCGGATGGCCCCAAGGTTGATAAATTTGAACAAATCTTCCTGCCAACGGGGCAATCCACCGCTCCGATATCGTGTTTTTGCTCGCGGAAACTCAAATTTTCCTGATTTTTTTCCCTTAGGTATGGCAACTCATCGAGCATGTCGTCGATATTCCTGATGATGGAGGCACCAGCTCGGATAAGTTCCAGGCAACCGGCACTCGAACGCTCATCGATCCTTCCCGGAACGGCAAATACGTGCCGCCCCTGCTCCAGAGCGTGCTTGGCTGTTATCATTCCCCCGCCGTGAATGTCCGATTCCACAACTATTATTGCTTCGCATAGGCCGGATATGATGCGATTTCGCGCCGGGAATGTTTGCCGATCCGCGTGTCGCCCGAGGGTAAACTCGGACACTACCGCGCCCGATGAAACTATCTGACGGTATAGCCTCACATTTTCGTTCGGATAAATGATATCGATTCCGTTGCCGAACACGGCCAATGTTTTACCACCGGCATCAATTGCTCCCTCGTGGGCACAGGCATCGATGCCCCTTGCCATACCACTTACCACGCAAAACCCTTGCTCGGCCAGCTCAATCGCGAGCTTGCGCGCCGCTAGCATCCCATAGGCAGTCGCGGACCTGGAGCCAATAATGGCGACTTTGGGTATTCCATTACAGATATTTCCCAGACAATACAGGCCAATCGGGGTATCATATATTTGTTTGAGATTGGATGGGAAATTTTCGTGGCATTGCCCAAAAAAGTCACCGCGTAGTATGTGCAACTTTTCTTCCTCGCGTTCCAGGGAAAACAATTTCCTGTGATTTATGATCGAATCGGCGATAATGGCGCCGATTCCCGGGATCATTTTTAGCTCATTTAGGCTTGCTTTAAATACGTCACGCATGTCTGGAAAGTAGTGCGGTAGACTTTTGAAAATGCACGGGCCAATATTTGGCAAAGCATTTAATATCATTAGACACTGATTTATCGACAACTTTTCTTTCACAATTCCATAGGTTAAAAACAACTTTAGATTTGCAAGTTTTTTCACATAGGTCGCTATAATTTTTCTTGCATGGCGTTGCACATGGGTGATATAAGGCTCGCGTGAATGTGAAGCTGTTGGATCTTGTTGTGCAAAATGGCGAATTGAAGGGCAAGTTCATCGAAAAATTTAGCGAAATTATAGATTATGGGCACTTCATACTCGGTCCGGAGGTCGAACAATTTGAGAGGAACGTTGCCGATTACCTCTCCTCCAAATACACCCTTGGGGTATCGTCCGGTACGGACGCTCTGCTACTTACTCTCATGGCGATGAATATCGGGCCTGGCGACGAAGTGTTGTGTCCCGGATATACTTTTTTTTGTACGGCGGGGTGTGCCGCCAGGCTAGGTGCCAACCCGGTGTTTGCCGATGTTAACTGCGATGATTTTTGCATTTCCATAGCCGATTTAAAGGCTAAAATTTCCCCAAAGACCAGGGCGATAATCGGTGTGCACCTTTTCGGACAGGTTTGCGACTGTGAGGCCATACTGGAGCTATGCGAGAAAAACGGAATAAAGTTTATCGAAGATTGCGCCCAATCGTTTGGCGCGAAGCGCAATGGCAAACAAAGTGGAACATTCGCTAATGTGGGCTGTTTCAGTTTTTTTCCGAGCAAAAATTTAGGAGGATTCGGTGATTCCGGTTTGGTTTGCACGGATGATGAAGTTTTATACGAGCGCATGAAGATTTTGCGCACACATGGTATGAAACCGCGGTATTTCCACAAATATGTCGGTGGAAATTTTCGCATGGATACTCTGCAGGCTGCCCTGTTGAACATCAAGCTGGGACACCTGGACAGGTACATCGGCAGTCGCACTCGCAACGCTGAACTTTATCTTGAAAAGCTGGTCGAGCTAGAAAGTGCGGGTTTGATTACCTTGCCAAGGGTGATGGCCGGGAACAGTCACACCTGGAATCAATTCACGATAAAAGTTCATGGGAACAGGCGTGACGAACTTAGGCGGTACCTATCCGACCGCGGGATAGGATGCGAAATATATTACCCGCTTCCCTTGAACAAGCAGGAATGCTTTGCGAAATATGCGAGCCAATTGCCCATATCCGAGCAATTGGCCCGGGAGTCGCTTAGCTTGCCCGTGTACCCCGAATTAACACCCGCCCACCTATCCTCCGTAATTTCAGCCATAAAAGAATTTTTTAGTGGACTCAAACGGAGCTGGACCTAAGGTCCCGTGGTGTGATAGCGTAACGAAGGAGGAAAAACAAAAAAACAGGGGATAAATATACCTTAGTATTTCCCTGGGAATACGTTCTAAAAACATAAAAACTTGAAAATTTTTACCCTCCACCTCGCTGCGGGACTTATACCTAGCGCTGCCTAAGCAAAGAATTTTTAGAGCAAAAATCTGGTTCGAAGAAAGCATCACCCAATTCGGGGGAAAAATCAGAATCAACTATGGTTATTTTCGAACGTTCCCGCGTATTAACCCTGAACAATTCCAGCGTTTGGGGTAGCCAATAGTCATCCCGTTTGCACAGACTCAGCACTCGCTGCTTTGACAGAAGTTTTTGCCTGTCATTGAGATACTCGATTTCCAAGGCTTGCAAAAATACGGAATCAATGGACACTCTAGCGAATTTTATCTCCTGGCCGAGGAGATTGTCGTCCATTTTTACGACGAACTGTTGCGTCGTGCGTCCACAAACTCTCTTCGGTCCGTAGTACTTGAATTGGCAGCTTTCATGTAAAAATGGTAGCAACAAATCGTTTGGTGCGTATGGGCTCCCCGGCAAAAATGGCTCATTTGGATCGAAATTTTTTGTAAAATTTGTCCATACCACGCCGTCTTTTAGGAGAAATTTCCGAAAATTTTTACCCCCATCCGTGATTTCGATGTAATAGTTAGGTGTTTCGCCGATTTGATGGCATAAAATCACGCCGTCTTCACAGGAGCGACCACGTTGCTTTGAATAAGTTTCAAGCCTGATATAAAATATAAAATCACCCCGAGCGCGATTTTGTAGAAATTTTTTGAAAAAAATGTTGGATTCAGAGTCGGATAGAAAATGCATTCCGTTGTGGCTACCAACGGGCATACTCGCAACTTTAAGCAAAAAGCAAAGCCCTAAAACAACCAGTACAAATAGTTTTTTCACTTTTTAACGGTCCCTTCGAATGTCGGCAATTCGCCCTTTTCAAGGGAGCGATTTTTCCGCGAAACGTAGGTCATCGACAGCAGCATCGCAGTGATAAAAAATATGGCGATTCCGTAGATCGTCCACTTCGTGAGAACTTTCGTCGTTTCCCCGCCAAAGGCAGATTCCGCTACCCCACCGCCAAGGGCAGATCCCAGACCAGCGTTGCTGCTCGGCCGTTGCATCAAAATTACCAGTATGATAAATCCACTCGTGCCAACCAGAATAAACGTCAGAAAAAAAATCAAAAAATTATACATGTGCCATATCCTGCTGACACAGCGTTTAAAGGCAAGAAAATTTGAAATTTCACCAAAGCTTCGCTTTTCCTGAAAATTGGCATGCTGTCTTCAACGGTC
>JAITOW010000040.1 GCA_031289835.1 Puniceicoccales bacterium
CAGTATACACCGATATAAGGTTATATAATGACGCTTTAAGGCTTCGTGTACCGGCTATTTGGATAGGTGACGCGCGGAAAAATTATGGATACTCATATTAATTTTTGAATAATTCCAGATTTACAACATCACACAGGCGGCAAAACCGCCTGTTTTTTCGTTTGGCAGCTAAAATTGTGGGTTTATCGGCGATTAAGAAAACTTCGCACGCGCCACAAAATTTCTCCGAATTCATAAATTTTTGGTAGTAAACATTTACTTTTTAGTTAAAATATTGCATCGTGCTTTCGCTTTAAGATAATGCAAATTCCTTACCCTCTTTCTTGAGGGTGGCGTAAATTTTCTAAGGTTTTGATGAAAAAGCGGCAAGCAAGCTATTTTGCCATAAAAAGCTTGCGTATTTTTATGTTTATCGATCATCTTTTTTTATACAATGAGCGGCAAAAATTTTGTACACCTACACCTGCATTCCGACTACAGCATTCTTGACGGTGCTTGCAAGATGGATCGTTTGTTTGAGCGCGCAAAGGAATTGGATATGCCGGCGATTGCGATTACCGATCACGGCAATGTTTTCGGTATACCGGATTTTATTCAAAATGCTCAGAGATACGGTATTAAGCCGATTATCGGATGCGAATGCTACACGCTAGTTCATGAAAACATCACCGAACACACGAAATTTTCCCTATATCACACAACATTGCTGGCAAAAAGCGCCTCCGGATACAGAAATTTGTGCAAGCTTGTCTCCATTGCACACACGCAGGGATTTTATTACAGGCCGCGGATAAATTTCGATCTTTTAAAAAAATATGGCGATGGGCTGATTTGTCTGACGGGTTGCATGCAAGGATTTGTTCCGCAGATGCTGCTAGCCGGCAACGAGCCCGCTGCGCAGAAGGGAATAGAAGAGTTGATCGATATTTTTGGGTGCGAAAATTTTTTCATCGAAGTGCAAGATCATGGAATTCCTGAGCAGAAGCAAATCCTACCAAAATTATTTGCCATCGCCAAGCACAACGACTTACGCGTCGTCGCAACAAACGATGCCCACTATGTGAATCAGTCGGACTGGGAAGCCCACGATGCGATGCTGTGCATACAGACTGGGGCTAAAATTTCCGATGAAAATCGCATGAAAATGCCGTGGCATCAATTTTATTTGAAGTCGCGCGAGGAAATGGAATTAATATTCAAAGATCATCGAGAAGCGCTCGATAATTCGCTCGTTATAGCCGACATGTGCGACGTTACCATGCTCCACGGCGAAAACCATTATCCGGTGTTTTTCGATGAGAATGAGGCTTCCGTTGGCAATCATATTGATTATCTTAAGTCGCTATGTGTAAAAGGGTTAAAAGAGCGGTACGACATAGATTATGGCACCGTTGATAGGAACATCGAAGTTGATGGGAGCGATGCTTATAATCCGGTGCATCTGTGCAAGCGCTTTGACTACGAGCTTTCGATCATCGAGCGGACTGGCTTCGTTGACTATTTTCTAATTGTTTGGGATTTTGTTAATTGGGCGAAGCAAAATGGGGTTGTGGTTGGTCCCGGGCGTGGTTCGGGAGCAGGATGTTTGCTGGCCTATCTGCTGAGGATAACGGACATCGACCCAATAAGGTTTGGTTTATTGTTCGAGAGATTTTTAAACCCTGATAGGGTGTCGCCGCCTGATTTCGACATCGATTTTTGTATGAATCGCCGCAGTGATGTCATCGACTATGTCCGCAGTAAGTATGGGAAGGATCACGTGGCAAACATAATTACCTTCGGCACGCTGGGGGCGAAAATGGTCGTGCGCGATGTCTGCAGAGTTTACGATATTCCCTACGAGGAGGCGAATCGTTTGGCCAAGATGATTCCCGACGATTTGCACGTTACCCTCAGTGAAGCCCTGGCCAAATCGGCGGAACTGCGCGCTGAACAGCAGAAAAGTCCGCAGATTGCCAAAATTTTGAAGGAGTGCCAGGTTTTGGAGGGGATGGTTCGAAACGTCGGTACGCACGCCTGCGGCATTATTATTTCCGACCAGCCCACCGATGATCTCGTGCCCGTGACGCTGCAGGAGGGTTGCCTGACGACACAGTATGCGAAGGAGGCCGTTGAAGAATTAGGTCTGCTCAAAATGGACTTCCTTGGGCTTAAAACTTTGACTGTCATCGACATAGCCGAGCGCAATATTCGGCGCCGCGACGGATTTAAGGACTTCAGTGTTGCCGACATGCCCCTTGAAGACAAGGAAACATTCGATCTGATGAACAGCGGCGAAACCATAGGGGTGTTTCAATTTGAATCCGCCGGAATTCAGCGGTGGTGCAGGCAATTCGGATTTTCCAGCATTGACGAAATCAGCGCCCTAAGTGCGCTCTATCGACCGGGTCCAATGGAATGGTTACCGGACTATGTTGCTGGAAAAAGGGATCCGGCAAAGATCAAATATTCCCACCCGCTTCTGAAGAATATTTGCAAATCCACCTTTGGGATCATTGTTTACCAGGAACAGGTCATGCAAGCCGCGCGGGTGATCGCTGGATGTTCCCTTAGTCAGGCCGACATTTTGCGCCGCGCCATGGGCAAGAAGAAAGTGGACGTTATGAATGCGCAGCGGGAGTCATTTGTGAAAGGAGCGGCCGAACACAACAAAATCCCGCGGGCTAAGGCGGAAGAAATTTTTTCCGTTCTCGAGAAATTCGCCGGCTACGGATTCAATAAATCCCACGCCGATGCATACGCCGTTATCGGATATCGCACGGCATACCTAAAAGCGCATTTCCCTGTCGAATTCATGGCTGCACTGATGTCCTGTGACCTCGGCAATGCGGATAAAATAGAACTGTTCATCGCCGAAGCAACCAAAATGGGGACCCCAGTTTTGGGTCCCGACATCAACCAGTCGCTCAATGATTTTACACCCTATATTTCTGGAAATGAAGGACATATTCGCTTTGGCTTATCGGCAATAAAGGGCGTTGGGGACGTCGCTGCGAAGAATATCATGTGCGAGCGTGATAAGTGTGGAGGGTTTAAAAATTTCGTTGAATTTTCACAATTCGTTGATACTCGGGTAGTTAATAAAAGAGTGTTTGAGGCGTTGATCCTGAGTGGGGCCTTTGACTCATTCGGATGCGATAGGCAACATTTGATGAATTCTTTGCCGAATATTTTGCAGGAGGCCGCCAATGTGCAGCGGGAAAAAAGCAGCGGACAAACTTCTCTTTTCGACATGTTTAACAGCTGCAATTCCGTTGTGTCCATCGATGTCAGTGGCGCCAAGATGTCGAAGTTTGACAAGCTGAAAAACGAAAAAACGACGCTAGGATTTTATGTTTCCGGGCATCCAATGGTGGAGTACAAGGACATAGCTCCAATCATTAATTCTCCCGCAAGCGGCGATTTAAGCGGTTTGCAGGATCGGGAAAGTTTTCGTGTGTGCGGCATTATAAGCGGAATTGTGAAAAAATTCACCAAAAAGGATAGCAGAGCGTGGGCCCTTTTTCAATGTGACACCGGTAAATCGGTCGTGCAAATGAACTGTTTCCCGGACAGCTTTGAAAATTTTGGGCATAAAATTAGGGAAAATGAGCTTGTTGTTATAGCGGGAATGGCGCGGGTCCGCGACGGCAACAGTGGCTACAGCGTTAGCGATATTGAGCTAATTTCTAGCGCCCTAAATCATATGATAAGTGGCATAGATTGGGTATTGGACGCCGAATCAAGTCAGCTCGATGAGTTCATCATGGCGATCAACGATTTCATTCAAAACAACGAAGGAAATACTGAAAATGTGCTGCACTTTGAGTTTAAGGACGGGCATCGCGAGCTCGCAAAGATGTCTTCGGCGCTTAGGAGCAAATTCGATTTGGAGACTGTGAAAGGGTTGAAATCAGCGGCGGCGGTAAAAAGCATTTCGTTCAGGGCGCAAAAATTGTCCAAGAACGAGGAGAAAAGTATTTCAAAAATACATTTTAATTTCAATAATTCCCGCCGTGGCTGACATCGTTAAAGTTGAGAAACTTTCGAAAAAATACGGTAAATTCATTGCTCTGAACAATGTTTCGTTCATCCTATCTCGGGGAAAAATCGTTGGTTTGATCGGTCCGAATGGTGCCGGGAAAACGTCTCTGTTGAAAATTTTATCCGGATTAATGCCGGCCAATTCGGGACAGGCTTCCATAGGCGGTGTCGATTTAGCTGAGCGTCCGAATTTGGCCAAAGACAAGATTTCTTTCATGGCGGAGAGCAATCCGCTGGCCGATCACATGCGTGTCGGTGAATATTTGCGCTTTCGAGCTGCACTGAAAGGTATCAAAGATGTTCGCCTAAATGTTGAGAAGGTCATGCGCAAGTGCGACATTTACTACGATGCTCGATATAAGATGATAAAAAATTTGTCGAAGGGGTATCGGCAGCGCGTTGGCATCGCCGATGCTTTGCTTGGCGACAGCGAACTGATAATTTTGGATGAGCCGACGATTGGCCTCGATCCCAAGCAAATTATTCTCATCAGGCAAACATTGCTTGGGCTCCGCGGTTCGCGCACGCTGCTGATTTCGAGTCATATTTTGTCAGAACTTGAAACGATTTGCGATTATTTTATCATCATAAATAGCGGAGAAATTGTCGCAACTGGTTCATTGGAAGAAATTTGCAAATCTAAGATCCGTTCAAATATTATGCATATCGATCTCGCCTTGAACTGCGTATCCGATGAAACCATTTCCGATTTTTTGAGTAAAAACCGACTGACGCCCGTCGACACGGAACCGGGTAAAACCCGTGAAAATTTGCGCGTTGAATTCAAAATTGATAGCTGCCGTATGGGAGAAATTGTAAAATCGGCTGCGGATTACTTTGGCGAATATTTGTTGGGCATTGGCCGCGAATCTTCCTCTTTGGAAGAGGTGTTTTTATCGGCCACCAGGCGCTACAGGGACTAAATTTGGAGGTTTTATGCGAAAATTTTACGTGCTATTTAAATACGAAATTCACAAATTGCTGGTTTCGTCGTCCACGTATTTTATTGGCGCCGTTTTCATGGCCATATTGACGCTAATTTACATGTTTACGCTGCGCGAATTCATTTTGAGCGACCAAGATTTCACTTTCATGCACGCATTTTTGCGACATTGTTGGATCCCTGTTTTGCTCGGGGTTCCGTTGCTAACCATGCGAACTTTTTCCGAGGATTACAAAATCGGCATGATCCAATCGATAAAAACTACGTCAATCGGGGATTTTTCAATAGTTGTGGCGAAATTTTTGTCGACATATTTGTTTTACACTGCCCTATGGGTGAATTCGCTACTGCTCGCATTTTTGCTGCCATTGCTAGTTCCATCTATTGTGAGCAGTGGTTCATTTTTCGCGACTTACAATTTGACTGGAGGATATCTTTATATTCTCCTCTCGGGGCTATTATTTATCGCGATCGGCATATTTTTCAGTAGTTTGACGGAAAATCAGGTGCTGTCGGGATCGCTGTCATTCATCGCGATTTTTGCAATGTTTCTAAGCGGACCGATATTTTCATCGAAGGTACTATCATCCGGTACGCTCATAAATCACGCGTTTATCCGCCCTCTAAACATTTTCAACCAGATGGATAGCGCCTGTTTGGGGGTGTTCGATACGCGGGTTTTTGTTCTGTATGTGAGTTTGAGCCTGTTGTTTTTGGCATTCGCCAAGATTGCATTGGAAAAAAAGTTTAGCTGAAATCCCATGCTGAAATTCGAACACTCCAATGGAATCAGACGATTGAGCCGCGTATTTTTTACATTATTTGTGTGTCTATGGGCGCTATTGGCGATTGCATTGTCCGGGCACTGTTTTCGTAGGACATATATCGGTAACAATGCAACTAACAAATTGTCCGCAAAGACCTTAAAAATGCTATCGACCTTAAAATTTCCGCTCGAAATATACGTGATAATGGAAAATGTGGAGTCGGATGGTACCGATTTGGTGAGGAAGGATGTATCGAAACTGTTGGGTGAGTACGCCGATTGTGCCCGCGGAGCTAGCGTCAAGGTGGAATTCGTAGATTTAGCTAGCGTTAAGTCTAGGAATCTCGTAGAATCGGCCATGTTTTTGCCCGCAAAGGCGATTCTTTTGAAATACGCAAATGGGAGAAAATTTATTGCCATCGAAGAACTGTATGATGTGCGCAATGGCGAAGTTGTGGGGTTCCGAGGCGAGCGTGTTTTAACCGATGCCATCGGAGATCTTGTCACGGAGAAGAAGAAAACTATTTATTTCCTGACAGGTCATGGAGAATGCGACGTGACCGATGTTTCCGTTAGCTACGGGTTGTCGACATTGGCAAACATCTTGCGCGGCAAAAATTATGATGTAAAAATTTTGGACCTTAATCGAAGCTTCGGTGTACCGGACGATGTGGATTTGGTGGCACTTTGGGGGCCCAAAGTGGCTCTGTTGCCCGCGGAAGTACTGGCCCTGAAAAAATTCTTGGATGAGCGTGGTGGAAAAATAATGGTTGGATTGGGTGGTGCGAATGACGCGGTATTGACCGAATTTTTTGCGGATCACGGCATATACGCAAATCTCCGCGATAAAATTTCTCCGTTGATTGATTCCGCAAGAATCTTGCACGATTTGGTTATTAATAAGTATGCGCAGCACAAAATTACCCGAGAACTTATTAATTTTAAGGTGCCGGTCGTTTGCGGCGAAACCTATGAGGTAAGAGAGGCCGATTGGACGGTCGAAGACGATCAATTCGCGGTCACAGATTTGTTGCAAGTGGACGTCGCTTCGGAGGTTGCGGGAAGTGGCAGCCAATTCATCATCGCTGCCCTGTCCGAAAAGCGAATGTCGATCGCGGTTGACATTTTGGCGGGTAAACTGCTCGTCTTTGGTTGCTCCGATTTTGCGATCAATTCACGCATAAATATCCTTGGTAACAGGATGCTGTTCTGCGGTGCCGTGGACTACATGTGCGGCGTTGATGACAGTCTCGACATAGATTCCTTTCCCATACCAAAATATCGCCTAACCCTCACGGAGAGGCAATATTTCCTAATTACGGTTTTAAGCTGCGCCGTTTGCTGTGGTTTCGTCGCAATTGGGGTAGTGGTTTACCTGCTTAGGAGAAAGTAATCCGTGCGATTATCCATTGGAGCGAAACTATTTTTTTTAGTGGTAGCCAGCTTCATATTTGTCGCTTTATTGGCAATTTTCAGGTCGGAAAATTTTTTTAAAATATGCTCGAATGGTGAACAATTTGTCAAAATAAACGTACAAAATATAAAAAATATTGATGTTTTATGTTACAAAAGTGGAACCAATGTTTCTTTGTGCAACACGTTAAATGGCAGGTGGACGTGCAATTTCGACGGCATAGAAATTCCTGCGAATCAACATGCCATTACCGAATTGCTATCCGTGCTTGAGTCACTGAAATTTTGTATCAATGAGTGCGGTGATTTCGACAATATAAACTTCGATTGGGAGGTGAGTTTGACCGATAATCTTGGTAATACTTCGAAGTTGAAAATTACAAAAACAAATGTTTATTTCAAAACTAAAGGTGTCACATTTTCCATTGAAAATGGAGGGATTGAGAAACGTTTAGCGAAAATTTATCCCGAATTATATTGCAAAAAACTGTTTGACGGGATCGATGCGGTGTTGCGTTTAAAATTCTCCGCAAAAGACTTCAGTCTCACTTTTGTAAAATCCGGGGATTTTTTCAAAATGACCGTTCCGATTGGTAGACCGGCAAATGAAAAATTTACCGATATACTACGCGATGTTTTCTCTTTGCACTGCAGCGCCGTTTCGAAGGCAAGGGGTTCGCAACATCCCCCGCTATTTACCTTGGAGCTCGATCGCGGCAAAGCAAGGGAGCTCGTTGAATTTTACGGAAAAAATTCCAAATTTTGCGCAAAAATAGCCGGGACAGTGTACAATTTTGACGAAAAGATGTCGAATATTGTGCATTCTCTTTACTCTAAGCTTGCAAATTTCCAGATTTTTTCCGGCCTGCAGTGCACTTCCATCGACATTTTTAGTTTGCCCGACAACCGGCAAATTTCCCTGAAAAAATTGGAAAATAGTGAAAAATGGCAAAAACTTTGTAGGTCCAATGGTAGCATGATTTTCGCGGATGCTGCCAATGACAAAATTCATTCGATTGAAGACAAAATTGCCGATTTTGGCCCTCCAATTAGGTTCGACGCCAAGGTCCGTGCTCCGTATGTGGGTAAACTGAGTTTGAAATCAAACATCGGTGAATTTAATTTTGACATTCTTAAAAATTCGGATGAGTACGTTTTCCTAAACTGCGAATCATCGCTGGCTTTTGCTGCGGACAAAGAATTTGTTGGGGTTCTATATTCATTGCTCGATGACGTACACTAAATCTGGAACAGTGTAGCATTTTTCGTCAATTTTTATTTGTTGACTGCAACTCCATTAATCTTTTACAATGTGGGGAATGTTGGAGAAAAATTTTGAAATATTAGATGCCAATGAGGCCGTTGCCGATGTCGCCTATCGGTTAAGTGAGGTTGTTGCGATTTATCCGATTACGCCGTCTTCACCGATGGCTGAGCATTGCGATGAATGGGCTTCCAAGAATCGGGAAAATTTGTTCGGAATAGTGCCGACCATAGAAGAGATGCAGTCCGAAGGTGGCGCCGCTGGAGCGATACACGGAGCGCTACTCGGCGGTACGTTGGCCACAACTTTTACCGCATCCCAGGGACTTTTGCTAATGATTCCAAACATGTATAAAATTGCGGGGGAACTATTGCCCTTTGCCATGCATGTTACGGCGAGGAGTTTGGCTACGCACGGGCTGTCAATTTTCGGTGACCATTCCGATGTTATGGCTTGCAGGCAGACCGGTTTCGCAATGCTAGCATCGAATTCCGTGCAAGAGGCACATGATCTCGCCTGTATCGCCCATATCGCTACTCTGAAATCTAGGGTGCCATTCATGCACTTTTTCGATGGATTTCGTACTTCCCACGAGATCAACACGCTAACCAAAATCGAAGACGAAACATTGCGTGCCATGATTGACGGGCAATCCATTTTGGAGCATCACCTGAGGGGCTTATCCCCCGACGACCCATTTTTGTGTGGTACGGCGCAAAATCCCGACGTGTTCTTCCAAGGTCGTGAGCGTGCAAACGTTTTTTACGAAAACATAGCTCCCATCGTCGAAAGTTGCATGGAACAATTCAAAAATTTAACTGGGAGGGAGTATAAATTGTTCGAATACACCGGCGCTGCGGACGCTGAGCGTGTCACCGTAGCCATGGGGTCTTCGTGCGAGACTTTGGACGAAGTTGTGAAGCATCTAAACAATCACGGAGAAAAAGTTGGCCTCGTGAAGGTGGCCTAGATTGACTGTTTTCCGTAGGGCATTTTATAAAAATGCTTCCAGGGTCCGTTCGGGCAATTGCCGTTCTGGATCGTACGAAGGAACCCGGTGCCGTGGGTGAGCCTTTATTTTTGGATGTTATTTCCGCTCTTGAGCAAGATTCTCGCGCAGATATTAAGGTTATCGGCGGGAGGTATGGGCTTGGTTCAAAGGAGTTTTCACCGGCTATGGCGAAGGCCGTTTTCGATGAGCTGGCAAAGGCCAATCCAAAAAAGCATTTTACCGTTGGCATAGAGGATGATATTTCCAAGCTATCGTTGGAGTACGACCACGATTTTGAACTCAAGCACGAAGGCCTATTTGAGGCCATGTTTTTCGGATTGGGGTCCGATGGAACCGTTGGAGCCAACAAGAATACGATTAAAATCATCGGCGCCGACACCGACAATTATGCTCAGGCATATTTTGTCTACGATTCCAAAAAATCCGGCGCGATGACGGCTTCGCACCTGCGTTTTGGAAAAAAGCCGATCTGTGCACCATATTTGATTGAACACGCCAACTTTGTAGCCTGCCACCAATTCGCATTTCTTTCAAAATTTGATATTTTAAAATATGCCAAGCGGGGTGCGGTTTTTCTGCTAAATTCGGTGTTCGATGCCGACTCAGTTTGGGATCATCTGCCGTTGGAAGCTCAGAAAGCTATCCTGGAAAAAGATATCAGCTTTTACGTCATTGATGCCTACGATGTTGCCCGCAAATGTGGCATGGGCGGGCGAATCAATACCATTATGCAGACGTGTTTTTTCGCGATTTCTGGCATTTTGCCGCAGGATGAGGCCATCGCTAAGATAAAGAGTTCGATTCAAAAAACATATGGCAAAAAGGGGCAAGATGTTGTTAATCAAAATTTTGCCGCCGTTGATTCCACCCTGGCACACCTTGCGAAAGTCACGGATAAGCACGATTTAAATGGAATTCAAAGGTCTCTCGCCGTCAGCGGCACGGCTCCTAAGTTTGTTCAAGACGTAATTGCGAAAATGCTGGTAAACGAGGGCGATGATCTGCCTGTTAGCGCGTTTCCACTTGACGGTGTCTGGCCATCCGCCACTTCGCAGTATGAAAAGCGTAACATTGCTCGGGAAGTTCCGGTTTGGTCTCCGGATGTCTGCATTCAGTGCAACAAGTGCGTGTCGATATGCCCCCATGCTGCCATTCGCTCGAAGTATTACGAACAAAGCAAATTGGCTGGGGCAAACGAGGGCTTTAAGAGTGCGGATTTCCGTTCGAGAGATATTTCCGGTGCGAAGTTCACCGTTCAAGTGTCTCCCGAAGATTGTACGGGCTGCGGGCTGTGCACGGAGGTTTGTCCGGCTAAAAACAAGCGGGAACCGGGCCTTAAAGCTCTAAATTTAAAGCCAATTGGTGAGGTATTTGAGCATGAAAAGAAGAATTATGAATTTTTCCACGACATTGCCTATCCCGATGTTTGTGAGCTCGGTACTGATCTAAAATCCATACAATTTAGGCGACCGCTGTTCGAATTTTCGGGGGCATGTGCCGGCTGTGGAGAGACACCCTATGTGAAGTTGTTGACGCAGCTCTTCGGTGATCGTGCGATTATCGCAAATGCGACGGGTTGTTCGTCAATCTACGGAGGGAATCTTCCAACGACGCCCTATTGCCAAGATTCCGATGGCCGCGGACCAGCCTGGGCGAATTCTCTGTTCGAGGATAACGCCGAATTCGGGCTAGGCTTGTATTTGTCGATAGACAAGCGAAGGGAAATCGCCATTGATCTACTGCACAAGCAAGCATCCATCATAGGCGACGACCTGGTCAATGCGATTTTGTCCTCAAAGTGCGATTTCGACGGCGAAATAAAGCTTCAACGGGAGAGGATTGCTGCGCTGAAAAGCAAATTAGCCAATGCTAGGAGCGAGGAAGCGAAAATTCTCTGCGGCTTGGCCGATTTTTTGGTGCACAAAAGTTTATGGATCGTTGGCGGTGATGGCTGGGCGTATGATATTGGGTACGGCGGCTTAGACCATGTTTTGGCGAGCGGACACAATGTGAACGTGCTCGTGCTCGACACGGAAGTTTACTCGAACACCGGTGGTCAGCAGTCGAAATCGACCCCAATTGGTGCGGTGGCAAAGTTTGCAGCGCGTGGAAAATCTCAGCCGAAAAAGGATCTTGCCATGTTGGCTATTAGCTATGGTAATATTTATGTCGCCAAAATTGCGCTCGGAGCGAAGGATAGCCAAACTGTACAAGCATTTCGTGAGGCTGAGTCATATGCCGGGCCATCGCTCATTCTGGCCTATTCGCCTTGCGTGGCACATGGGTATAATTTGAGAAATGGACTTGATCAGCAAAAGAAAGCCGTTGCTAGCGGTTACTGGCCGTTGTATCGCTTTGATCCGCGCAAAAAGTCCACGGACACTCCTCCGTTTACCTTGGATTCGAGTGATCCGGAGATCAGTCTGATCGATTACATGTCGGGGGAAACGCGGTTCAAGATGCTTATGGACAAGGACCCT
>JAITOW010000050.1 GCA_031289835.1 Puniceicoccales bacterium
GCAACCGCTTCCTTCGTGTCACACGACGAATGGACCGACCCCGTGTTCTCGATTTCCGGCCTGATAATAAAGCTGGCTTTCATAGACAACAACATTGAACTGGTCGATGCCTGGGGAGCGATTTTGCAAGCCCACGCGGAGGGACGGATGCGCGAAGCGGAGGCCGCGGAAAAAATTATGTCCAATTTATCCGAACTCGGGTACAAAGACGTCATCGATAGCATCGCAGGCAAGCTCAACGGCAAAAATATCGCTCTGGCACTAAAATTTCAGAATAATCTCTGCGATTCCTTCAGAAAACGGTACAATTTGGCCAAGTTAATCGCCGAAGGAAAGGCCGTTTTAAGCGATCAGTGACATAAATTTGTTGCCAAATTGTGCGCGCTGTACAAGTTCCGAGAGCATTATGTTGGATTTGAAGTTTTTGCGCGAAAATGTTGATTTCATCAAAGCTGGCGTTGCCAAAAAGAAGTTTAAGGTTGACATCGACGCTTTTTTGAGCGTGGATGCGAGGCGCAGGCAGGCCATCTCAGAATACGAACAATTGCGTTCCGAACAGAAGCAGGCAAGTGGTAAGGTCGCGCGAATGGATAAGTCCTCCGCTGAGTTTGCGGCAAACATAACGGCATTGAAACAACTTTCCGCGCAGGTTAAGGAACTCGAACTCAAGGTGAGCGAGTTGGATTTCGCTTGGAATGAAGCCTACTTGACAATTCCAAACATCCCCCACGAATCCGTGCCAATCGGCAAAAGCGACAGGGATAACGTGGAATTGCTCGTCAATGGCAACATGGACTCGATTTCGCAGTACGCGATTCCCCACTATGACATTCCCTGGTTTAGCAGTGCCGTAGATTTTCCACGCGGAGTGAAGGTTTCCGGGGCCGGGTTCCCATTCTACATCGGGACGATGTCCCGCTTGGTCAGGGCGCTGGTTTCGTTTTTTTTGAACGAAGCCCGAAGCAACGGGTACACGGAATTTTCGACACCGATATTGGTGAATGCGGCAAGTGCAACCGCCACGGGGCAGCTCCCCGACAAGGAATCGCAGATGTACCACGATGCACAGGATGATTTGTACTGCATTCCCACGGCAGAAGTTCCCGTAACAAATTTTTTCCGTGGCGAAATCCTGAATGAGGACGATTTGCCTATCTGTAGATGTGCACATACGCCCTGTTTTAGGCGGGAAGCGGGCAGCTGGGGGAAGGACGTTCGCGGGCTGAACCGTTTGCATCAATTTGACAAGGTGGAGCTTGTGAAGTGGTGCCACCCTGGGCACTCCTTCGATGAATTGGAAAAGCTGCGTGCCGATGCCGAGGGAATATTGCGCAAACTCGAGCTGCCCTACCGGGTGCTGCTAATATGCACGGGTGATATTGGCTTTGCCCATTCCAAGCAATACGACTTGGAAGTCTGGGCAGGTGGGCAAAAACGCTGGCTTGAAGTGTCAAGTTGCAGCAATTTTACGGATTTTCAAGCCCGCCGAGGGGATATAAAATTTAGGAAAAAATCCGATGGCAAGGCGCAGCATGTTCACACGCTAAATGGTTCCGGACTGGCTGTTCCGCGCGTTTTGGCGGCAATTTTAGAAAACAATTTGCAGAAGGACGGGAAAATCAAAGTTCCCAAAGTTCTCGTACCCTATATGGATGGCGCCGAGTATCTAGAATTTTAGCAGATGTCGTAGATTATGCGAAACGCAAAGTGAAAAAGAGAATGGTGGAACGTCTTGCACTTCTCCCAAAACTTTCCTCAATTTCAGCCCATCAATTCTGATACAAAATTTATTATTTCGTTTCCATGGAGGCGAATTTGTTCCGCCGTATCGCGGTATCGAATTGTGAACGTATCGTTGGCAAGGGAGTCAAAATCTACGGTCAAACAAAACGGCGTTCCGATCTCATCCATTCGGCGGTAACGTCTTCCAATTGCACCATTTTCGTCGTAATAGACATTCCAGTGATTTTGCAATTTGCCGTACATATCCCTAGCCTTGGCCACTATCTCTTCCTTATTTTTTACGATCGGCAAAACGGCCAGTTTTATTGGTGCTATCCTTGGTGCAAACCTCATAACCACACGTTTTTCACCGCCGATCTCATCCTCGTCGTAGGCGGCGCATAGGATGGCCAGCAGCGTGCGATCCACTCCCACCGAAGGTTCGATGACGTGCGGAATATACTTTCTTTTGGTTACATCGTCGAAGTATTCCATGGACTGTCCGCTAGCTTTTTGATGCCGTTCGAGATCGAAGCAGCCACGAGCGGCAATTCCCTCCAACTCCTGCACGCCGAAAGGATATTTAAACGTGATGTCCGTGCATGCCCTCGCGTAGTGTGCCAACTTCTCTTTTTTGTGGACGTCCAGTCCTAACATGTCATCCGGCAATCCGATGCTTCTATGCCAGTTGAGGCGCTCGTTTATCCAATATTCATGCCAATGTTGCCAGGATTCTTCCCCGTCATCTGTGAAAAATTCCAGCTCCATCTGTTCAAATTCGCGCGAACGAAAAATAAAATTTCTTGGGGTAATTTCATTCCTGAATGATCGGCCGATCTGCGCAATCCCAAAGGGGATTTTAACCCGCGTGCTGTCGAGGATATTTTTAAAATTAATAAATATTCCCTGGGCAGTTTCCGGGCGCAAATACGCCGCCGCCGTGGAATCATTCAACGCACCGACGGACGTTTTGAACATCAGATTGAAGTCGCGCGGCGGTGTCAGGGATCCGGGCTTATCGGTGGCTGGAGAGGGAATCGAGGCGTACTCGTCCTCGGTAGCTTCCGTCTACGGTTTAATGGTTATGGTATCCAAGCTTCCGGTCACGGCCAGTTTTCGCTTAAGGTGATTTGCCTTATCTTCGGCAATTTGTTGCATGTCCGGCGATTCTAAAGCGGATACGTATCCGATACATTTTCCATCAACGGACACTTTGGCAAAAAACAACTGATCGGCACGAAATCTCGTTTTTGATTCCTTGCAGTCTACCATTGGGTCTGAAAATCCAGATATGTGCCCCGAAGTCTTCCACACATCCGGATGAGAAATTATGGAGCAATCAAGGCCTACAATGTTTTCCCTGCGGCGCACCGTATCGTTCCACCAAGCTTCTTTGATATTCCTTTTTAGTTCGACGCCGAGTGGCCCATAGTCGAAGAAGCCGTTCAATCCACCGTAGATATCCGACGACTGAAATATAAACCCGCGCCTCTTACACAGTGAGATTATTTTCTCCATAACGCTTTGCCTAGCATCTCCATTCATGGCGTCAATGCTTAACGCCGCCGTAAAACTTTTCAACAACATATCGTTGGAGCAATATTAAATCTTTTAATTGGGGATACTTCCCAACTTCCCCACTCATAGCGGAAAGTGCATTTTCCATTGTAGCACATATGTGGCCATTAAACCTTTTAAATTGGTCCTCCGTGATTCGCCTAATAATGCGGTTTTTGAACTTTCATTGAGATAAATATGCGAATGGCAACTACAAGGAAATCTAACAAGCCATGGGAATAAGACAAATAAATTGTCATTGGAGAGCATCCATGGAAGCAGCATTTGGTCTTGCATCAAAGCAATAAATACCGTCGGTGGCGTATCTCAGCGGGGGAGAGAAAAGAGGGCCGCGGGTAGATTGTGTAGCTCGCCACAAAGGAGAAATTTATAAAAATATATGGCGTAATCTTGTGATCAGCGTTCACATCGAAAATTTTTAAGAGAATGCATTTTCAGGCACCATTTGGACATTGAATCGATTTTTAGGCAAAAATTAGGCAAAATTTTTTTTGCTATGCTTTAATTTCATCCCTTTAAATTGCCCACAAACCTCGTGGTTTTGCGGCTTATAACCTGGTGGGCGGCACAGGACTCGAACCTGTGACCTACTGCGTGTAAAGCAGTTGCTCTAACCTACTGAGCTAGCCGCCCAATGAGACAGAGCGAAAGTGTCAAAGAATGAAATGAATGTTTGCAACATTTTTTGGTGAAATTTGGAAAATTTAAACGGTAAAGGTTTTACATAAATCCACTCCGTGAGGCCTTACGCCTGGCATTTGGAAATTTTAAAATTTTTGCCAAAATAGCATTGGCCCCTGCTTTCAGACGGGATGAAAAGTCCCAGGGATTCAAGCGTAAAACTTAGGATAAGCGGCAATACTGCAACGAGATACACCGTCTTTTTAAGCGCTAATGTTTTCGCTTCATTTTGAGTCCCGCATAGTTTATCAGCCAAGGCTTGACTTTTAGCTTGTGCAATTTATAATCTGCCCCTGAATCAAAATTCTCTAATATTGAATTTCATTTCCCTCGACTGTTTGCAAGGCCTGTGGTTAAGCGGAATTTAACCCTGGCTGCCTGACCAGGATTTGAACCTAGACAAACTGAACCAAAATCAGTTGTGCTACCATTACACCATCAGGCATTATTAAATGGGAAGCATTTGTAGATTGTTTTGTTTTGAAGTCAAACTTTCTTTTGCCAAAAAAATTCTCCGTTCGTACGATTTTTGTTGAAATTTTGCCTAACCTTATGAAGGGTATTTTTATGTTCTTCAATGGTGATCCAAAAAAATTACTTCACAACGTAAAAATGTTGTCGGCAAAATTTTTCACAAAATCTAAGGTTTTTTCGCACCTTCAGGGAAATTGTGATTGCCTCGGACCGGTTTGCATTGCCTGTTCCGGTGGCAGCGACTCCGTGTTCCTAACGCTGGTTTTTTGCGCATATTTTGAAAAATTTGAATGCCTTGCGAAGAACGCATCGATACTCCACCTAAACCATAATCTTCGCGGAGAAGAGTCACTCCAGGATGCTAAATTTGTCGAAAAATTTGCAAAATTTCTAGGGCTAAATTTTATATCGGGGACGCTCAACAAATGCTCGGATAAATCTTCCGAAGCCGAATTGCGTAGCGTACGCTATGGTTTTTTCTCAAAACAGATGCGGGCGATTGGCTCGAATACCTTATTGCTCGGACATCAGCAAAATGACGTAGCCGAAACTTTAATAATGCGCCTAACACGGGCAAGCGGGCTTGATGGGCTGTCAGCTCCGCGTGAAATACAGCTCGTTGATGGTATGGTTAGGCTTCGACCATTGTTGGGCATTAAAAAAAATGAAATAGAAGCTATTTTGAGGCAATGTGGCACCGAATGGAGGGTGGATTCCAGCAATGCGTCCTGCAACTACTTCAGGAATATTGTTCGGAATGTCGCCCTAAAGGAGCTTCAAAAGGCCGTCCCGCAGTACGATGTTATTGCGAATATAGCGGCAAGCCATGTGGAAATCGTTGAGGCAAATGGAACTATCCAGGAAATTGCCGATTCAACGATTGAGTCGATGGTGAATTGCGGAAGTTTTCATGACTTAGAAATTACAGAAGTTGTGGGTCCGACAATAAAAAGATTTATTTTGCATAGGTGGTTATTACACAGGCATATCGAACTTAAAAAAAGTGAATTTGAAAAATTGTTGTCCGCTGTCGTTGATCACCGAGATATTCAAGTGAACGCATTGCATGGTGAAAAATTGATCTCGCTGGAGGGAAAGTTGATGGCGGCCACAGACCTTGAAATTAAAGAAAAAATTAGGGCCAGTTTCAAATTCGAAAACTGGATGAAAGGGTTGCTCACCTTGCCAGATGGCAAAACCCTGTCGCGGGAATTTCGCAAAATTGAAGGTAATGACGTGCTCCTAAGCTGCGATTTCCACAAGCAGGCATACGTTGAACTGCAAGGGAATGAGTCACTGAGTGTTATGGATTTTAATCCAAATCTCAGCTACGTTAGATTTGGCCACAAATCTCCACGAAGGTTGCGTGAAATTTTGGGCCGTGAAACAAAAAATTGCTTTGGCAAACCGATGGTACTGCGCGGTGACACGGTCTGTTGGGTACCGGGGTTACCAGTGTCGGATTTATTTAAAATAAAAGAAAATGTGGATCAAGCTCTATTGTTGACTTATTCATAAGCGGCATTACTAAGGTCTTAGAAATTGTCGTTTTTATCATGACACGAAAGAAAAATAATATGAAATTTGCCTTGCAAATGCGTGTCCTTGCGGTGTGGTTGGTTTTGATTTTTGCTATATTTTCACTATGGAACATGTATAATCCCGAGGTGGCCTCGCGCATTAGAGCCACGTGGTCGATATCGAAGGTATTAGAGGCATCGGAGCGAAACGCCGTTATTTCGGGGATTGTGCAGTCAGTTCCAGCAAATGGCCTAGAGTGGTACAAGTTATACGGCGAAGCGAAGCTCGATAAGCCCGTGAAGTTACCCGACGGAAAAACCAGGGACACTGTTTACTTTGAAGCATCGGGCAGGCTGACGGGCGATCGCTACAATCAATTGCTAAATTCTTCGGCAATTTGGAAAGAAAAGCCATCGTCAACGCTGTGGACGGAAATTTTAGTCAGCGTATTGCCGTTTTTAATAATATTTGCGGTAATATATTTTTTCATTGGTCGGCAGCTGCGCGGTGCGGGAAAAACGGCGATGAGTTTCGGGAAAAGTCGCGCAAAATTACTTACCCAGGATAAAAAAAAGGTGACATTTGCCGATGTTGCCGGCTGTGACGAAGCCAAGGAAGAAGTTTCAGAAATCGTTGATTTTTTGAAGAATCCGGAGAAGTTCAGTGAAATTGGCGGGCGCATTCCGAAGGGTTGCCTGATGTTCGGCCCTCCCGGGACGGGTAAAACTCTGCTAGCAAAAGCCGTTGCAGGGGAAGCCGATGTGCCATTTTTCAGCATAAGTGGTTCCGATTTCGTTGAAATGTTCGTTGGTGTGGGAGCATCCCGTGTGCGCGATTTGTTTGAACAGGGACGCAAAAATGCACCGTGCATATTGTTTATAGATGAAATCGATGCCGTTGGACGCCAGCGCGGTGCAGGGCTTGGGGGTGGCAATGATGAGCGGGAACAAACTTTAAACTCGCTGCTCGTGGAAATGGACGGTTTTGATGGCCGCGAAGGGGTCATAATAATAGCGGCAACGAATCGTCCAGACGTGCTCGATTCCGCCCTTTTGAGGCCCGGTCGATTCGATCGCCAAATCGTGATTGATCTGCCGGATTTGCACGGCCGCGAAGAGATTTTGAAGGTTCATGCCAAAAAGATTAAATTGGACAGCGCGGTGGACATGGTCGACGTTGCGCGTAATACTTCCGGGTTTTCCGGTGCCGATTTGGAGAATCTTTTGAACGAATCCGCCCTGGCTGCCGCTCGTGCCAACAAGAAAACGGTTTCCCGCTTTGACATCGATGAGGCTCGCGATAAAATTTCCTACGGCCGCGAACGCAAGAAACTGATGGATGACAGTGATAAGAAAATAACCGCTTACCACGAAGCGGGGCATGCGATCGTTCAAGTCATTGTCGACGATGGGAAACTACCGGTCCACAAGGTGACGATTCTTCCCCGCGGCCAAAGCTTGGGCATGACGATGATGAAGCCAACGAAAGATATCTTGAATCGATCGAAGAAAAATTTAATGGCGGAGATTTGCTGCTCCATGGGCGGACGCGTCGCCGAAGAATTAGTTTTCGGAGAGATTACCACGGGAGCATCGTGCGACATAAAACAGGCCACCAAGACGGCACGTAAAATGGTGTGTGACTGGGGAATGAGTCCGCTCGGCCCAGTTGCGTATGGCGAAAACCAGGATCATATTTTCCTTGGCCGAGAAATTTCGCGGTCCCAGAACTACAGCGAGCAAACTGCCCTCAAAATTGATTCCGAAATTCTGTCCATCGTCGACGTGGAATACAAACGTGCCCAAGCCATATTGACCGAGAGAAGAGCCCTGTTGGACAAACTGTCCGAAGCTTTGCTGCAGTACGAAACGATTGAGGGTGCGAACGTCTACGAACTCGTGGAACATGGAGATTTTGTGACACCGATTGAGATCCGCCGGGAACCTCCAAAAATCGATGAACCCGATGAAAAATCTAAGAAAAATAGGCGCAAAAAATCAAACGATGGGGGCGATGATAGCAGCGGTAAAGTCGCCATAAACCAAGGTGAGCCGAGCATAGTTGAGGGGTAAATGGACGACGACTTAAAAAAACCTTCGGAAAATGGAAGCAATCTATTTGAAGATTTAAAGCGGCAGTTAAACGATGTCTTTGGCTCGTCTACTGGGAAGTTTAATTTCATGCCTATGTTAGTCGAAGGCAAGCCAGCGGCACAGGGCCAAGAAACGAACAAGGAGGAAGAGGAGATTCACGAATTTATCGAAAAAATACGCGCGTTCAACATGAAGCCGCGGGAAGTAAAAGATTACCTCGATAGATTCGTCATCAAGCAGCACGAGGCAAAAAAGGTTTTAGCGGTTGCCATTTGCGATCATTATAACCACGTGAAGCAGTCCTTGAATGATAAAAATACCCAGGACAAGGAGTATAGCAAACAGAACGTTCTGCTACTCGGTCCCACCGGCGTCGGCAAAACATATCTCATAAAAAACGTCGCAAAGCTAATTGGCGTTCCCTTCGTGAAAGTTGACGCCACCAAATTTTCCGAGACCGGTTACGTCGGCAGCGACGTTGACGACATGATCCGAGATCTCGTAAAATCGGCAAATGGCAATACTGAAATGGCCAAATTTGGCATAGTTTTTATCGATGAGATCGATAAAATCGCGACCAGTAGCGGTATTGAAGGGCGCGACATCTCCGGGCGCGGGGTACAGATCAACCTACTGAAGCTCATGGAAGACAGTGACGTTAGCCTGTTCAGCCAAACGGACGTCATGTCGCAAATAAAGGCGGCGATGAGCATGGGGGGCGACAAAAAATCCACAACGATCAACACGAAGCATATTTTATTCATCGCCAGCGGCGCCTTTGACAAACTAACTGATATAATTAAAACCCGTGTTGGGGCGCGCAGCATTGGCTTTAATTTGCAAAAATCAAGGGAAGTTGACGATTCCTACGAATTTTTGAAACAAGCTTCAACCGCCGATTTCATAAAATTTGGGTTTGAGCCCGAGTTTGCCGGTCGCTTACCGGTACGAGTCGCCTGTGAACCGCTGAAGGCCAACGATCTTCGCGATATTTTGGCGTCATCGGAGGGTTCGATTCTTAAGCAATATCTCGACGATTTTGCGGGGTACAATATTGAATTGTCCGTCAGCGACGAGGCCATAGCGAAGATTGCCGAACTCGCTTCCGAGGAAAAAACGGGCGCACGGGGGCTGCTGACCATTTTGGAACGACTTTTTAGGGACTTCAAATTTGAACTGCCATCGACGGATATCGGAAAATTGGAGGTGACGGAGGCATGCGTTGACGACCCGGAGGCCGGATTGAATAAAATTCTGGGGAAATGGACCTAATTCCAAGAAAATTGCATGCTTTTCAGGAAGCGTGTATACTCCGCGAACGGCTACGTGAGGCGGGAAAGCGGGTGGTATTGACCAACGGTTGTTTCGATCTGCTGCACGCCGGGCATGTGTGCTCCCTCGAAAATGCTGCCAAACAGGGCGATTCCCTGTGGGTAGCGCTGAATTCGGACCTGAGCATCAGGCGCCTAAAGGGAGCTTTCCGGCCAATTTTTCCCGAAATTGTCCGAGCCTATATTCTGTCAGCTCTGGAGTGTGTATCGGGCATATTTATCTTCGATGGTGAACGCCTTGTCCGCGAAATTTCACTTTTTAAGCCGGATGTTTACGTAAAATCAGGGGATTATGATCTCGAAAAACTTGACAAAATGGAATTTCGTGCCCTTCAAGATGTGCGTGCCGAAATAAAATTTGTGCCCTTCATGGAAGGCTTAAGCACCACGGCCATAATATCTTCCATCAAAAGCACTGTGGGTGTATGATTCCGAAAAATAAGGTGGCTATGAATCTTTGAGATTCGAGTTTTGAATTTTGATCACGTGTTCAAGGCCTTTAAAATTTTGGCAAAACCGTAATGGTTCCTCGTTCATCCAATATATTTTTTCGAAAATGCTTTGACATTTGTTTTTCAAATTTTACACTTCCTCAAAAGGATCGATTTAAAGAGGAGGAGGACGAATGGAAGAAAAAAATAAACTTGAATCGGAGGAGATGAAGAAATTGCAGGCCCAGAAGGAACAGGATCTCGCTGGGATACAGGAATACGTAGCTGGAGTGAAGGATTGGGAAGCTGAAAACGCGCAAATTTTTGTCAGAGTGCAGGTACAGATTGCTGAAAATAAGCGAAAGGATGAGGAATATTTTGCTCGCGCGAGGACTCAAGTCAGGGAAAACGAGGCGATGATAAGAAGGTTGAAGGCGATCAGTGCGGAAAACGATGCCATTTGGGAACAGTTTGGCTTAAAGGTTGGTCAGGACAACGGGCAAAATCCCTTTCTTATTCTGGAGGAAGTGGATCCGAAGGTATTCGGAGGAATGCGAGATTTCGCTGAAAAAATGAAGCAAAATCTGCTTGAAGAAGTCAGGGCACTGGGGATTAATTATACACCTGCGAAGGGAGGGCCGTCCGGCAATGGGAAGCCAAAGGGAAATGAGCTCAGCGAGGTGATTTCTTCTTTGGTTGGGAACAAGGGTAGTTCGAAGGGTGGTCATTCAGCGCGCAAAAAAGTTGCGCGCATGGGGCGACTATAGCTATGTAATGGAAGTGATGCTGTGGAGGAAATAGTATGAGTAACGCTATAATCGGTACTGATGGAAAGCTTACTATTAATCAGGTTATGATAGATAACGTGGAGAACAAGCTCCTTAGCTTCGAGGTGGGTAAGACGTTTTATTTTGTGTATGATCCCGATGATGCTCCAAGTCAGTACATGCTGGAACAGCTATACAATGCCATTAAAAATAATCAAACGGAACTGCTTTTGAACCTTGCTTTGAAGTACAACAAATTTTCCGGAATAGATAAAAAGGCCATGGCCGAGATAAAATATAATGACACTACTGACACATATGAGATTATTGCCAACAATACGATAGCGGTGTCTGAAACTTCGTTTAATGGCGCGATAATGAATTTAAATGCTGCCCACCAGGCCGTGGCACTATGTTACCAAAAATCACTTTTCGTCAAGGATGTTATAGCTGCTCAGGTCAAGCAAGTTGAAGAGATGAACGAAGAGATCGCAAAAAATGGCGAATGGTGGGAGTTTGTAAATAAAATATATGATGAGTACTATAAAGCTGCCACTGAAAAATCAACGCTCGTGCTCGGCGAAGATTGGAAAGAATGGGCGGTGTTTGAGCCCTATGGAAACAGACCAGGAGGAACGGGCAAAATGAAGTATAATTTTAATACTTCTTGGCAAACTTCGGAGGAGATTAGTGAAAAAATCGAGGATCTGCACGGCTATTTGAAAAATATTGGAGGAGATGATCTGCTTAATCTACTTACTGATGAGGATAATAATTATTTTTATGGTTTTGAAAAAATTAGTATGTACAATAGTAGTGGTCAAACTAGACAGCAGATTTTGGACTCTGTAGAGAGGAATTTTACATATATATATCAGAGTAATGGTTCCTGGTCCGCCCCAGATGCGTACCCGATCGGCCTCAAATCCTACGCATCAACTCCCTCTGGCAAGCTTACTGGGTTTGATAACATTGACGTTGATGAGGAGCTTAATTTGACGAAGATAAGAAATACCCAGGAGTTTGTCAGAATGCACGGCGATGAGTTGGTAACTGACGCACAGATGATGAGCACGCGGCTTACGCAACTTACACAAGATCACAGCAACTTTTTGACCACCGCCAGCCAAATATGTAAATCTTTTGGAGATAATTACCTAAGTATCACTTCAAACATTAGGACCTAAGTCTTAATGTCCTGGCAGCGAAGTGGGGTAGGGTAGGGGACGAATTTTATACTTTTCCGGTGGAGGGCAAAGTGTTCTCCGGAAAAATTTTACGAAAAACATTGACATTTGCTTTTTTATTCTTATCATATGTTTCAACGTTAATTCTGGGAGGGATAGATGGATAGGGGACAAGGACAAGCTCCAACTCCGGCCGAAGTGGAGGCTTGGAGAGCTAGGAGAAAGCAATTTCTCGAAAAAATGCGGGCACAGATGGCTGAAGACAAGCGAAAGAGTGAGGAGCATTTAGCTCACACGGAGAAACTAATAAAAATGAACGAGGCGCTGTCGGTAACACTGAAAGCGCTTGATAGGAAAATTGATGCCGTTTGGGCGCAATGCGGGATCACTCCCGGCCAGGACGAGGGCAAGAATCCGTTTTTACTTTTGGAACGGATCGCTCCGAAGGCATTTAGTGGGATGTCGACGTGGGCTAAAAAAGCCAGGCAAGGGGCTATTAGTGAGCTCAATCTTTTGGGCTTTGATTACACCGCCATGGGAAAAAAATCTTCCAAGAAAAAGTCTGGCACAGGCGGATTGGGCCCAACGATTGCTTCCACGGCCGCGAATAAATCGAATGGTTTGGCTGAATATCAGCCGAAGAAGCCTATGCGAAGAGTCAGAGCCTAGGGTAAACGGATTAAATTCGGGGGAAAAAGAACATGTCTGAAATATCAAAAGTAAGTATAATTTACCCGGATGGTGTAAGCATTTCCACGGCGGGTCAATATCTTGAAAATCCCTTTTTTCAGGTTCCTGTCGGTAGTACTTTTGCTTTTCTGTACGATACCAATACTACCCTGAGTCAGGCTGTATTGAAGCAAATGTATGAAACTATTCTTGCTTCCCAGGGAGGCGATATGTCCGGTGAGCTAAGAAAAGCATATGAGGCGGCCGTAAAAGCCCTAAATGACATGCCGGGAGAGCTCGCAAAATGCAATGCTGACTTGGCGTCTATAAATGCATATGAAAATGCGAATGTGCCCGCGCTTTTGGCGAGCACGATAGCAATCCTTGACACGATGGAAAGTGCGATCACAGGTCTCTCTGATAACTTGTTTTCTCAGACGTGGAAGAAGACTGATATCATTAACGATATTGGCACTATACGCTCTTACTTAGGAACACACTATCCGAACCTGAATGATGATGATTTTAAAGATATCTTCACGAGAATTAACGGGATTAGAACAATCATCGCTGAAGTCACGCGACCGGATGCGGGTAGTGACAAATATATAGAGTTAGTGTTTCCATTGCTAGGATTCGATCGATCGTATATAGGAAGTGGTGACGCTGGGCAAAGTTTGTTGACCATTGGGGAAATTAGAGAATGGATCGACGGCATTAATGGCGACCCCGGAATACTTTCTCCGTTTATATCCGCTTTCAAAGCAGCGATGGCAGTGGACAAAGCAATAAACCCGGCTCATATTACCAATTTTAAAAGTGCGATTCAAGCACAAATGACGATGTCCTATCCATGGGATGCTAACGATAGGAATGGTGAGGGTGTTACATTGACAATAAGTGGCCCCTACAATATATACACATACCAAAAAACCATTACCGTTGAGTACGCAGGCGGGTACGGAACAGCCACCAGAGTGTATGATGTGGCTGAATATTATGTGCGGAATGCTGATGGATCTGATGGCGACAGATATGAAGATCTTTGTAATGCTATAGGTCTAGGAGACATCGCTCACACCTATAATGATAGCCTCCTTTTCGAGGGTATTATTAGCTCTATTAGCTCTTCCCCTTATGCTAACCCAATTCGTACGATACAAGATGATTTAATAGAAATTATTTTTAATAGGTTGAATGGTGATAATTCTGATGAGGCTAAGGCTGCGAAATTGGCAATTCTTCAAGCGAAGGACATGCCAGGTGCGAGCAACTACAATTTGCTTTCAGCAAGAAAAGAAAAACTTTTTGGATTTTCTAGTGTTTTAGCTAATTTAGGCACAGTGGAGACAAATGTAAATAGCCTGAAGACAAATCTTTCCCTTGCAGATACTATCCAAAAGTTGAAAGATAAATACTATATTCCTTTAAATTCAACCTTGGATGCTTTAAAAGCCGCAATTAACGCAAAGATAGCCGGACTTGATGAGAGCAAATTGCAGGCAAATGTTGCCTTAGCGAAAGCAAAGGTTGATGAGGCCATGAAGGGCAAAGCCGAGAGTCTCTTACAATTGGCACTGAGATATAATCCACCCAGTGGGCAAGGATTCTTGGTGACCGGTGTAAGTAAAACCATAGACGCTAATGGCAATGCAACTTATAAGGCAAAGATAAACGGAGATACTAATGAGGATGGAACAATAAGTCTCGCCGAGGCCCAGGCTGCAACCGTAGTAACGTCGAAAACTAAGATTGATAACGTCGCGAATCACTTGAGTATACCCTATTTCGCCTTGGCTATGTGCTACGAAATGACATGTGTGGTAAAAGATATGCTTCTTGC
>JAITOW010000008.1 GCA_031289835.1 Puniceicoccales bacterium
TCATCGCACGTCCACTCGAAATCACAAAGAGTGACGTTCTTTCCCCAGGAGAAAGCTCTGATCTTCCCGATGTAAGTCAAAGTAACCAAGTTCTGCCGTCTTCCCAACCTCAAGTGAAAGAAAATCCTTTGCAAAAAAGGCAGGCACAAATTGGAAATGCCGAGGAGGTTCTGAGCGAAGAGCTTGGATTGATTGCGGCCATTAGAGGTAAGCTTTTCATTTCTCCATCAAATTCTAGGATGGTTGAAAAATTGACAACGACCCCACTGGAAATGTCATTTGATATGGCGAAACCAATTAGCAGTGGAGCGTGTAACAAAATATATAAGTCTACGGATGGACAATTTATCTTCAAGCCGTTGCCAGTTCTCCGAGGAAATGGTGTTAGTGTTGTTGGATGCCATTGTCCCCTGGCTTCTGCAACAATTCTGGCACAAAATACTGAATTTACCCATGAGGTTGCGGATGCTGTTTGCAATGAATTTACGGACAAAAGAAATCCGTTTGTGAAACCTAAATTTGGCTATGCTAGCGACGGAACCGTAGGTACAGCCTTCCCCTTCGTCGAGGGATTTCGCCAGTTCGATGCAGAACCTCCACCAAATTTAACCAAAGAACAATGGCAGGAAGCCATAGTGGATTTGCAAAAAATTGGCCTCGTATGTGCAATCACAGGGCAAAATGACATTAACTACAAAAACATTGGATTTGGGGCTGATGGAAAAATATATGTGGTGGACTACGATCTTTGCATGCCAGGAGGAACAACAGAATATATCTGTGATAATATTTCAAGAGTTCTCAATCTATTTGTTGAGCTCGGTGCGCCGCCGTCAGGAGCGGCTGAAATTCTGAAAAGCGGAATAGATGTTGCAAGGAGCAAAGCAGCAGAAATATTCTCCGGTGATAAGAGGATAGCTAAAAATGAAGTAAATTGGGAAATAGAGGAAACAAATATTTTGCTTTCTATCACGGAAGGCTATGATGCTATGGAAGAGGTGGAAGAGAGTACGCATGCACTGAAAAGCAAAGAAAGAGACATACTTTCGGGACTTGACATGTCCGCAAAGGAAGGTGTAGTGGGGGCGTTGGAACGGATTAGTCCCCGTGAACCAATCAAGACTTTGATAGGAAAAATAAATAACGATTCATCGTTTAGCGTAAAACAAGAGGAGTAAGAATGAATTCTAAAGTAGAACATGTTTCAAGTGGGGAGGCGTCTAGCCACCCTCAAGGTGATGTTGGCGCACAGTCTTCTGGTGGTTCGTCGGCAAAGTTCGTAACCCTACAAAATATAGACGCTTTGCAGTCCTGGGGTATGGAACCGGCAAGACCTCCAATATTTTCCGAGGAAGATCTACAGCGCCGTAGAATGGAGTTTCACGAGACGTATGGCATATCTCAGGACTCATGTCTAATGGCAGATGTTCATGAGACGAATGATAGTATGAGCTACGAGAAACCAATTTATTTTTGCAATTTTCCAGAAGAACTAATATTTCTCGAAGAAAAGGTGGAATATTCTGCCGCGAATCCCGACAAGTTGTTCACTTCAGTTGGAGAAACATATAGGCGGGTGGAGTTGGAGTGCTTTCTTAATGGCGTAGCAATTCGCATTGAGGTTCCAGTTGGGTCGTACGATAGCGCAGATGCCATAAAAATGGGAGTGAGCAGAGCCGCCAATCACCTCGACGCATTTGTGGCCAACGAATCCTTGGAGAGACTGGCAAGTTTATCAAATGCCGAGCATCGCCTCATGGTCAGAGGCGGGTTGGGTGAAGGAAACCTTTGCTCCATCGCCATTTATCCAGAAAGGCTAATTGGTGAAAAAGGTGACATGCCACTTGAACGCGCGTTGTATGCCCTTAGGCGCGGGGATGTAAAGCACATGGATGTGTCAATGGATAACATCCCCTTCGATGAATTGTTGAAATAAAGAGGCACATCCTCACCTATTTCAATTTTCGATATTTTGAAAATTTTGTCCGTGTAAGCGATCTGATGGGTTTGTAGTACTGCTATTAATTAAATTTTTTACAAAATTTCTTGCCAAGATGGATTAACCGGATATGATCCAGAGCCATGGATGCAACTTCACTGCACAATGAATTAATAAACAGTTTCAGTGGCATGTTTTTATTTGATCGGTTGTCCAATGTATATCATTTTCAGATCGATAATAGGTCGTTTCAATTCGAAATTTTAGATGATGGCAAATTTGCTGAAGACCCCGTAATATTTATCAGTTCTCTGCTATGTCCAATCAATTTTGAAGAAGAGCGCGATGCGGTTAGAAAATTGGCAAGGGCACTGGCTATGAACATGTATTTCATGGAAACAGATGGTGCAAGCATTGGATTTGAATCTGACACGTTGCATTTAGCTGTGTTTGAGAAGGTGACTTTAAAAGATATCGAATCTGCGAAAGGTTTAGTTGAATTTTTGACAAAATTTGCCAGCAAATTCGCAGGAATTAGCGACACATTTGCGGAAGTGCTTAAAGAATAAAATCTTGAAGTGGGGTTTGCATGTCAGAAAGAATAAGCCAAAATACTATCCCTCCGGAAATTCACACAAACAGGGATTTTGACCCTAGAACTACTTTTTTACCGGATGCTCAAGCTCCCGGAGGTTGTGCTGAAACATATAAAAACTATCTCTCAAAATGTAAAAATCTCTCAACCAGGATATCTAAACTACTTACCCCCTCCTCCCCCGCAATACTTAGAAAATTAATAGCATGGGTCTGCTCCATCATATATTCAGACCCAGAAGGCGCAAATGCGCAGAGATTAGAATTGATAAACGAGAATAATCTGACGATACATTCCCCTCAAGTCCCAATTGCAAATTTTGAAAATTTTGAGCAAATGCAGTTTGATACAAACGACGTCCGAGATGCTGTGGCTATCGCTGAGGCATCAAATGTAAAATATTTTAATCAATGTAAGTATGTTGATAGGGGTACTATTACTGCCACAAGTCGCCGTAAGTTAATTGACAGTCCATTCGCATATGAAAACATTGCAAACGGGGATGACAGGCTCGCAATGCGGCATTTTATGGAAAAAATTCAAGAAAGCGGGATGTTTTATTTTGAAAATGGAGTAATAAAAACGGCATCTGGGTTACAAGCAACGGTGACATATAACACAGAAAAGCGAAAAATATGCATCCATTACCATGGAACGGATTTTTCAAATTCTCCCAGAAGGAGCAAAACGATGGCTGCTAATGTGAAAATAGTAACCGGTGGCGTTCATGAAATGGTCTGTGAAGCAGCTATTTTAGCGGATTGCGCAGCATGTGTGTTTGGACGAGACAGGGTTTTATTAAGTGGACATTCTCTTGGGGGCAGCATGTGTCAATTTGCATCTGCAGCCTTAAAAATACCGGGAATTTCTATCAATCCAGCTGCTGTCAATGAAAATTTGCTGCTAGGACTGCCGAGCGAAAATTTGAAATTTGCTCGCGATAACGGTTGTCAAATATCCGTAAAAGGCGACCCTGTAAGTGACGGCAATTTGCTATTTCTACGGACGTTCAAAGGCGATAATAAAAGAAGATGCGTACAACTTTCGAAAAAAAGCTAACTCTTCCCTATGAAGGGGAGAAAAACCCTCATTGTGCCTCTGCGGTAAAGGGAGCCCTGGAGGCTTTTATGTCATCGCCATCACAACCCCAACTCACATAGCGTTCTAAGTTACTTTCAACGAGCCGTCTAGATGCCGAATATTTTTGCAAAATCTACGGAGCCTGTATGGGAGCAAATTTCCATCGAGCTTTAGTCGCGAGATTTTGCTCATTGCAATCGTAGAGGCGGTTGATAGCATGGTACCCATGTTCACATTAAAAGAAGCCGATGTTGCCGGAGTTTTTTACCAAAAAGAGCCAAAGGCCCTACTCGCAGAGGTTTTGGGCTTGAAAAAATCAATCGAACGGCAGTATGAGTGCTCATCTAGGGCGGTAATAGCTCCCCATGCCGGTTATATTTATTCCGGGAAACTCGCAGCCAGCGCTCTGCAGTATTTGGGAAAAGGGACTAAAAATATCTTTATTTTTTCCCCCGCGCATCGCATTGCCTTCGACGGGATGGCCATCTGTGACTACAGTGGGTTTAAAACGCCTCTCGGAGAGGTTCCTGTAAATAACACCGTCAATGGGGAACTTTTGAAAAATTTTGGATGTAAGTTATTTGACGGAGCTTTTGACGGTGAACACGCCGTGGAGGTGCAACTTCCCATTTTGCAGACGCATCTCGAAGGTATAAAAATTGTTCCGATTATCGTCGGAAATACAAGGTGCGACGACGTGGCAAAAATCATAGAAAAATTTTGGGCGGATCGAAGCAATTCCTTCGTGATTTCCTCGGATTTGAGCCATTTTCATGGCTATGAAGAGGCCATCGAACTTGATTCTGCCACGCACAACGCCATTGAAAATTGCACCATCGAAAACTTTTCGCCCGAGTGTGCTTGTGGGGCCACTTCGATTCGTGGGCTCGTAAATTTTGCGGCAAAAAGTGATTTTTCCCTGATAAGAATCGGAGCCTATAATTCCGGAGAAGTTTCCGGCGATAAAAGTCGAGTTGTCGGATACGGAGCGTGGATGTTGGTCGAAAGTTCTAAAAATCAATTCATAAAAGAACACTTCGCAGGCAACATAATTTCAATCTGTCGCAAAAGCATAGAAACAGCATTGAAGAGGGTAAACAATTTTATGCCGGCCAATGTCCCAGAAGTTCTCAAGCAACTTGGGGCAAGTTTTGTAACTTTGGAAATCGATGGCAATTTGCGCGGTTGCATCGGGTCCATTCACGCTTACCAACCATTAATTGCCGATTTGATACAAAATGCTCGAAATGCCGCGTTCGGGGATACCCGCTTCCCGCCACTCACCGCCGAAGAATTCAAAAAAATTACGATAAATGTGTCCCTTCTATCCCATCCGCAAAAAATAAAATTTGAGAACGAAGGGGGGTTGCTGGATGCGATAGTCCCAAATGTCGACGGCGTGATCATCAGGGATGGAATCTTTCAAGCGGTATATTTGCCGTGTGTCTGGGAACAGTTGCCGGACAAAAAGGAATTCCTGATGTCACTAAAATTGAAAGCCGGTTTGCCGCGCAACCATTTTTCAAAAACCTTTGAAGCATTCAAATTTTCCAGCGAATACTTTAGGGAAGCGGATTTGTAACAGTAAAGAAGGTCTCGGTGAAAATTTCGTAAAAGTATCTTGAAAAATCTCCCCAAGTGCGACAATCGGAAAAAGTTGCGCATGCATGGGCTTTTCCTCCGCATTATGGCACATTAAATTTTTTTCATTTCCCTATCAATAACGGTGGCAACGCACGAATCTGACCAGACATTCAAAGCACTTTCGATCATGTCGATGATGCTATAGAAAGGTAAAATTATTCCCATCAAAGAAATCGGAATGTCCATGGCGGACAGCAGGCTGGCGGACATGAAAAAACATCCCATCGGCACACTGGCGTTACCAATGGCAGCTACAGTTGCAACGCAAATGCAAGTCAGTACAAAAGGAATGGAAATTGCAACTCCATTGTTTTGCATGAGGTACGTAACGGTTGTAAATATGAATGCCGCACATCCATTCATGTTGACCGTGGTACAAAGTGGAATAACAAAATTACCGGTTGATTTATCAATTTTCAGCCTGTTTTCGGCACAATCCAGGGTAACGGGCAATGCTCCCGCCGATGATTTGCAGAAAAATGCGGTAGCCAGAGCAGGGAGCATTCCTTTGAATATTTTCATGGGATTTATTCTCTCCAAATAAAGCCAAAGTGGCAAAACAACTAATCCTTGCACAATGTTTGACAGGACAATCACGGAAAAGTACTTACCCATTTCGCCTATGTTCATATCACCATTTGCCTGCACAACGCTAACTGTTACAAAGCCAAACAACCCTATTGGCAATACCTTGACCATGTGGTGAGTGGCTGTGAATAGCATGCTGTGAATCCCTGTGAAAAAAGAAATAATCACCTGCTTTGCCCTTTCATCTTTAATAAACTTAATGGTTGCACCAAAAACAACGCCTATGAGAAGAACACTCAACGCTTTGTGATTCGAAAAAGCTGAAAAAATACCGTCGGGAATAACATCAATCACATATTGCCAGTATCCTTTGCCTGCCCTGTGAATTTCTTGATTTCGTGGAAGAGAAATAACATTCCCGGGTCTAATGACGCAATATAAAACAGCACTTACACAGGCTGCAACGACCGTGGTCCCTACGGTATATAGAAGTGTTTTTTTTACTATCTTCGAGGATTTTTGATTCCTTTCAAAGGCCAAAAAAGCCATGATTACGGACAGAAATATAAGTGGCATGCTTACGCATTTGAAAATCCTTATGAACGCTTCGGCGCAAAAATTTCCAAGTCCTATCAAAAAACTTATACCGGATAGCCCACAAAGAATTCCCAATACAATGGAAGCTGTATAAAGCCAAAACCTTCTAGAAAAAAAAATTTTCATTCCCATGTTCCCTAGCATATGCTTTTTTTTCTTAAAACAAGAACGTTGTAGCGATTGTGCTTCTTTTTCGCCCTTGGGGGAAAAACATTTGCGATCAACGTCTTCAATGATGATATTTTGCTGATGTAAACGGCGAAATTTTTTAAAAAGACGAATAGTTTGTTTAAAAAATTTGTCAAATTTAATAGACGAACGACGATTATTTTGTTTCATTTTTCTTGAAAAATTTTGAGCCAGACGATATACGCATTTTGTTGATCAGTCTATGAAATTTGGAAAATTGAGTCTATCTCTGTTATGTTCTGTGGTTTTAACCGGTTGTGCGACTGATAACCGCACAGGATGCGGTGAATATTTCGCCGAAGATGAGGCTCCTAGCACTGGGGTTTGTGTGCGTGAGGTAAAAAGTAATTCCAATGTGGCAGCTTTAATTGGAGCCATCGATTTGGATCTTAGCATGCTCATAGATATGGCGCTTGAAAATAATCCTGAAACGAAACATAGTTGGCATTTGGCTCGCATAGCAAAGGCCCACGTTGGACAGGCAAGCAGTGCTTTTTACCCAACGGTTATTGTGGGGGGGCAGGTTGCACGCACCGAAAGTAATGTTCCCATAAACAAGACTACAAGGCAAATAACGCTCAACACAGCCTATTATCCGAGCGTAGAAATACACTATTCGCTGTTTCAATTTGGAGCAAGTAGGGACATTGCCGAAGCAGCGAAACAGGCCCTATGCGCAGCTAATTGCCAATACAATAGGACGATCCAAACCGTTATCCACGATGTGCAAAAAGCATACTTCGCGCTCTGTTCCGCAGAGTCGACCGTAGCTGCTCACGAGCACAACTTGAACGATGCAATAGTGGCCCACGAATCTGCGTTTATGAGGTACCAATCCGGTCTGATAAGCATACAGGAGTATCTCCAGGCAAAGGCAAATAAGTCTCAGACTGAATTTGAACTGGAACGATCGCGTTCTTTCGTGGAATCTGCGCGTGCTGCTCTGGCGAATGCCGCTGGGATAAAGGTATCAGAAGCCATCTACGTCTTGCATCCCGTCATACCGCCAAACACATCGGACGTGGATAGATCCATTGACGACATTATGAGCGACGTTGTTCGTACGCGCCCCGATGTTGCAGCGGCCTACGCAAATGTACGCGCTAACAAGTACATATCCAAGGCTGCATTGGCAAAAATTTTCCCCGAATTGGTTATAGGTGGAACCTGTAGTAGGAAAAGACATTTCAATATCCCTGGAAATTTTGATAATTTCAACATATTTGTCGGTTTTACGTGGAAAATTTTCGACGGCTTCAAGAATATTTACGACATATTGGAAGTGAAAGAGCATTTGGGCATTGCCAGGCAGGACCTACGTGCTGCGGAGTTGCGTGCGCAAACGGAGGTTTGGACGCATTATTTCGCGTTTAAGTCGGCAAACAAGCAGTTGCAAGCGGCGAGAGTTCTCGAACAATCCGCGAAGGAGTCCTTTGAATCCATGGAAACATCATTTGAAAACGGACTGTGCAAATTTACCGATCTAATGTCGGCCCAGTCCTGCTTAGCCAATGCGCGCAAACAGCGCATAGTGTCCGAAAATAACTTGCTCACGAGCTTGTCTGACTTGGCGTACTCAACGGGTGGTGTGGTAGGCTTTGATTTAATCAAAAATAAATGAAAACGAACATGTGTAGAAACTTTCTTGGATGTGCCATATTGTTATCCTCAGTGGTGCTTATTTCCGGTTGCGGAAAAAAAAACGATCAACCGCAGCGTCCGCCAACGCCAATTGTTTCGAGCAAAGCCATTTTGCAAGATGTACGGGAATACGTGGATTCCGTCGGAGCTTGTCGCGCCCATGAGTCCGTCAATGTGGTTCCAAAAGTTTCCGGCACATTGCTCGCCGTACACTTCAAGCAGGGCAACAGGGTACGCAAGGGCGATCTTCTATACACGATAGATTCCAGAACATACGAGGCAGCATTGAATCAGGCAGAAGCTCAGCTGACACAGGCAGAAGCGCAGCTAAAGCTGGATGAGGCGAAGTTAGAGCGCACAAAATCTTTCCTTCCACAAAATTTCATTTCCCAACAGGAGTATGATGCCTGCGAATCCAAAGTGCTGCAGGATCGAGCAGCCGTGGACGCCGCCAAAGCAGCCGTGGAACGGGCCAAAATTAACCTGGAAGATTGTTCCATAACAGCGCCCATCGACGGTATGGCAGGGAAGTACTTGATCGATGTCGGGAACATGCTATCCCAGGCGGCACTGTCGACTTTAACACTTGTGAACATCCGAAATGTGGACAAATTGTACGTTGATTTCGCGGTTTCAGAGAACGTTTTCCTGGATTTATACAACGCGTTCAACGATTCCAATGGCGGGTTGGATGTGGAAGTCAGACCCATCGCGAATGAGGAAATTTCCGCGATGGCAAAGCTGGAATTCATTGAAAACGCTGTCAATAAGCAGTCGGGATCGATAAATTTACGGGCTGTCCTCGATAACAAAGAGCATAAATTTTGGCCGGGTGAGACCGTTACCGCAAGGGTTCTTCTGAAAACAAACAAAGATTCCGTGCTGGTCCCCTATGAGAGCGTCAAGCTTGGGCAAATGGGAAGATATTTGTTCGTTGTGAAAGAGGACAAAACCGTAGATTTGAGGATAGTGTCGATTGGGCAGCGCCACGATGATTTCATTGTGATTAAGGGCGGGGTGTCGGCTGGAGAAATCATCGTGAAAACCGGACAATTGATGCTTGCCCCCGGATCAAAAGTCGTGGAACTGCCGGATCAGCGAAGAAATACTTTCAAGGCTGATTTAAAGTTCGACCAAGATATGGCTGAAAAAAATCCAACAACCAGGTAGAACATGGCTAGTATTTCGGAACCATTCATACGCCGCCCGGTATTTACGATGTTGCTGACGTTGTCGGCCATCATAGGCGGTGTGTTTTGTTACACGCGGTTGCCCGTCAGTGATTTGCCAAACATTGACTATCCGGTTATCCAGGTCTACGCAGCGTTTCCCGGCATGGATCCTAGTACGATGGCGGCCAATGTGGCTTCCCCCCTCGAAAAAGAATTCATGAAGATAGAGGGCCTTGACATGGTGACCTCGAATAGCCTCCAAGGGTCCACTGCGCTGATTTTGCAATTTGACCTGGATAAGAACATCGATGGAGCGGCTATGGACGTACAGGCTGCGATAACCCGGGCATCATCCAGGCTACCGGTCGATATGCCGATGCCACCGGTATTCTACAAAACTGACCCGAATAGTAAGCCGATATATTACATCGCCTTGACCAGTGATACGCTTACCCGCGGCGAACTCTATGATTACGCCATCGACGAAGTTGCCCAGCGCATAAGTATATTGAAGGGAGTTTCAAATGCCAATGTTTACGGTGTTTCGAAGTCGATCAGAATCGAAGTGGATTCAAAAAAGCTTTACAACAAAGGACTTGCAATCGACGATGTTATAAAGGCTGTGCAACAGGGGACGGTCTCGCTTTCGGCCGGTAAACTTCAGGGAGAGAACAGTTCACTTATCGTAAAACCATCCGGACAACTTAAAAATGCAAGTGACTATCTCAACCTTGTCATTGCGACCCACGATGACACACCGATTTACCTGAAAGACGTCGCCTTTTGCCTGGAAAAGCTGGAATCGGACAGCATTCAAAATCGCATTTGGACGAAGAGTTCGGGAAGATCGTACGCGTCCAATGTTGTCATCGCCGTCACACGCGCGGCTGGGGCGAATGCCGTCGAACTATCCAAGCGGATCGATGACCTGATCCCGCTGTTTGAGCAGCATATGCCGGGTTCGATCAAAATGCTTAAAATGTATGACCGTTCCGAAAAGATTGTCGGATCCATAGACGACGTGGAAATGACCCTGGTCATCGCATTTGTGCTCGTTATTCTCGTGATTTTTTTATTTCTTGGGCGAATTCGGGAAACGATTATTCCACTTGTGGCCATGCCGCTTTCGCTGTGCATAACCTTCATCGTCATGCACATGTTCGGTTTCAGTTTGGATAATTTGTCCATGATGGCGCTAACGCTGTCGATCGGATTCCTGGTCGACGACGCCATCGTGTTCCTGGAAAACATGATCCGGCGAATGGAAGATTTCGGCGAATCACCGCTGACCGCTTCTCTAAACGGAGCCAAGGAGATAAGTTTCTCCATTTTATCGATGACATTGTCATTGGCGGCAGTGTTCATTCCCCTCATATTCATGTCCGGGCAAATCGGACGCGTGTTCCGCGAGTTTTCCATAACGATCATAGTGGCTATTTTGGCTTCGGGTGTCGTGTCCCTAACGCTTACTCCCCTGATGTGTGCCCGCATGTTGAAGCCAATTAAAAAAAATAAGCGCACCAAACTGGAAATCGCTTCGCAAAGGCTGGAGGAAGTTTTTCTGAAATTTTATGGCCGTTCCCTGAACTGGTTTCTGCAACACAGGTTTATATCGGTGCTAATTTGGGTGGTTTGTCTAATTGGGACGTATTTGACATTTGTAACCTTGCCGAAAACATTTTTACCCGTTGGTGACAGCGGTTTTGCCGGTGGGATCTTCATTGCCCAAGAAGGGGCATCTTCGAAGACCATGAAGGCATCGCAGGAGCTTGTAGAGAAGGCGTTGCAAAAAAACCCTTACATAGAACAATTAATGTCCGTTGCCGGCGTCCCCGGCATGTTAACCGATAACCAGGGGCTCGTACTCGCATTCCTCACAAAGGACAAACGTCCGGATATACAGAAAGTAGTGCAGATGAGCACACGCGACTTGTACATGATCCCCGATGTGTACACGGCCATACGTCCCTTCCCAAACCTGGAAATCGGCACCGGAGCTGTGGGAACGATGCAGGGGAAGTACGCATACATCCTTTCGAGCATGGATACGGTGACTTTGTATAAAGTGGCGGATGAACTTACAAAAATTTTGAGAAATAACCCCGGATTCGCGCGCGTCTCGACGGATGTTTACATAAACTCTCCGCAGGCATCGGTCGAATATTTGCGCAACCAGGCTTATACCTATGGGGTTTCGCCCTACAACATAGAAAACACGTTCAAACAGGCTTTTTCAAATAACTATTGCTATCAGATAAAAGATGGAACGCACCAGTATAAGGTCATAGTTTCCGTGGCCGACCAAAATCGGCAGAAAATTGAAGATTTTAACAGCTTGTACTTCTGCGGCACAGCGGGAGAACTCGTCCCATTCTCCTCGGTTGCGACTCACAGTGAAACATTGGGCCCACAGTCCATTAACCACACCAATAATTTCCCGTCGGTGACGATATTTTTCGATTTGAAGGATGGCTATCCGGTGGGTGAAGCGACTAAATTTTTGGAACAGGCGTCAAAGAAGGTCATTCCATCGAACGTCATGACAAGCCTGGAAGGTGAAGCTAAAACGTTCCAAGAATCGGTGCACAGTTTGGTCATATTGCTGTTCGTCGCGGTATTTGTCATGTATGTGATTTTGGGAATAATGTACGAAAGTTACATCCATCCGATAACGGTGCTATCCGCCTTGCCCGTAGCCGTCGTCGGTGGACTTCTAACACTGCTTTTGTTTCGCATGGAGTTATCCTTGTACGGATACATCGGCCTATTTATGTTAATAGGCATCGTGAAAAAGAATGGCATTCTCGTAATCGACTTTGCGATTGCGCGTCAAAGGGAGGGCATGAGCACCGAAAAAGCCATACACACCGCTTGCATGGAACGCTTTCGGCCAATCATTATGACAACATTGGCGGCGCTCATGGGACAGATTCCCATTGCGATTGGTATCGGAGCGGATGGTGCAGCTAGGATGCCCCTGGGGCTGTCAATCATAGGCGGTCTGGTTGTTTCGCAAATAATCACCCTCTACATTACCCCTGTCATATACCTTTACCTCGAAGATTTTCAGGAAAAAGTTCTTGATAAAATTCCATTTTTCGCAAGAGAACTTAAAGAGTAAATGTTGCCTTGCATCCTTGTAGTTGACGACGAAAGAAATACCCGCGATACCCTGACCCAGCTGTTCGACTCGGAATATGAGGCATTTGGCGCCGCTAATTTTGACGAGGCGATAAATTTGCTGAAAAATGAGCGCTTCGATGTCATATTGACCGATTTGCGCATGCAGGGGAAAAACGGCATGCTGCTTTTGGATGAAGTGAGCAAGTTGCCGCGCGGGCCCGTTTGCATCATGATGAGCGCCTACGGTAACATAGAAACGGCGGTCGAAGCTTTGAAGCATGGGGCGTTTGATTTTGTAACGAAGCCCATCGATTTTGATCGGCTCAATGTTTTGATAAAACGCGCGATCAATTCGCGAGCTCCGGTGAAAGAGGCAAAAGCCGTAGCCAAAAAAAAATCGGCGGAATCGGCCGTAATCATAGGCTCATCGGAAAGTTTACATGCCACCTTAGCCCTCATAGAAAAAATCGCCCCGACCAGAGCGAGTGTGCTGTTTGAAGGCGAAACCGGCACGGGGAAGGAACTTTTTGCCAACGCAGTTCACGCCAACAGCGGCCGCAAAGATGGTCCCTTCGTAGCCATACACTGCGCGGCCCTGCCAAAAAATTTGCTTGAAAGCGAGCTATTTGGCCATGAAAAGGGATCTTTCACGGGAGCCGATGCCAAGCATCTCGGCCTATTCGAACGCGCCAATGGGGGGACTGTTTTTCTCGATGAAGTAGGCGAAATAGACCTGGGTACGCAGGTGAAGCTCCTGCGCTTTTTGGAAACCAGAAAATTTCACCGAATTGGTGGAACAGGCGAGATAGCGGTCGACATTCGGATCGTGTGTGCCACAAACCGCAACCTCGCCCAGCTGGTCGATGATGGAAAATTTCGCGAAGATCTGTTTTATCGGCTAAACGTCATAAAAATACACGTTCCTGCCCTGCGCGAACGCAAAGGTGACATCGCCGAACTTCTCTCATTTTACATGCAAAAGTTCTGCAATGACAACAACTTAGCTGCGCCGAAATTGTCACCGGAAATCATGAACATTTTGACGGCATACAAGTGGCCGGGGAATATACGCGAGTTGCGTAATTTTTGCGAAAGCGTCGTTATCCTGCACAGCGGCAATGACGTTATGCCAAACAATATTGATCGAAAATTTTTACACAGCGACCTAGGCGGATAGCATCAGTGCGCAATCAGAGAAACGCCCGCCATTTCCTTCGGTTGTTTAAGCCCCATCATTTCGAGTAGGGTTGGCGCAATGTCGGCCAAATACCCTCCCTCGCGCAATTTCAAAGAACCAACTTTTGCCCCATACAGCACAACTTCGACGGGGTTTGTTGTGTGCTGGGTGTGCAGCTGCCCCGTTTTGATATCGCGCATGCACTCCAAGTTTCCGTGATCGGCCGTGACCAGCGCGGATCCATTTACCGCGTTCAGGCACGACAAAATCTCCTCGACGCACGCATCAACCACCTCGGCCGCCTTGATTGCCGCTTGCAAATTTCCCGTATGGCCGACCATGTCCGGATTGGCAAAATTCACAACTATCAGCGAATATTTTTTGCTTAGAATTGCCTCCCTAACGGCATCTTTTACCAAGAATGCGCTCATTTCCGGCTTTTTATCATAGGTTTCAATGTCACGCGGGCTTGGAATCAGCGACCGATCTTCACCCGGGAATGCTTCCTCTCGGTAATCATTAAAAAAAAATGTGACGTGCGCATATTTTTCCGTTTCCGCGCACCGAAATTGCCTCAGACCTAGGGAGCTAACGTATTCTCCGAGAATATTTTTCATCTTGGCCGGCCGTTGAAAAACGATATTTTGCACCAAATCGGCCTCATATTCCGTGAAAATGGCGTAGTAGAGTGATAGTTTTTTTTCGCGCGCAAACTCGCTGAAATGCTCATCGACAAAGGCATGGGTTAGCTCACGGGGGCGATCTCCGCGAAAGTTGAAAAATATCACGCTGTCATCGTCCTCAATTTTCCCCTCAAATTCACCTGTGCCCGAAATTATCCTGGTCGGTGGAATGAACTCGTCTCCCACCATCGCTCCGTCCGTGGGCGAATCGTAGTAACTGCGGATGGCCAGCTGCGCCGATGCCGCCGTTTTACATTCTCCGGTGCCGGTCAGACAATCATAGGCCTGCTTGACCCTGTTCCAGCGCTTATCACGATCCATCGCAAAAAAGCGTCCGATAACGGTGGCCACTTTTCCCACACCAACCTCGGCGCACTTGCTTTCAATCTTTGACAAAAAATCTATCCCACTTTTCTGCGGCGTATCCCTGCCATCGGAAAAAAAATGGATGTAAACCCTTTCCAAGCCTGAATTTTTAGCGCAGCGCAGTATGGCATACAAATGTCTCAGAATCGAATGCACCCCACCATCGGAACAGAGCCCGAATAGGTGTAACTTTGAACGATGTTTCTTCACATTGTCAAAGGCACCGACAATAACTTTGTTTTTCCCAAATGAGCCATCCGTAATCGCCTTGTCTATGCGGACGATTTCCTGGTCGACTATGCGACCGGCGCCAATGTTTTGGTGGCCCACTTCGCTGTTTCCCATCACCCCGTCGGGCAAGCCAACGGGCAATCCGGAAGCGGCAATTTCGGTGCGCGGATAATTTTTGCTCAAGCTGTTTGAAAAGTCTATGCGAGCGAGTTTGAGGGCATTCACACCATCCTCGGCGGGGTTATGATTTTCCCCCCAACCATCGCGGATTATCAAAACAACGGGCTCAGTAACATTACTCATGAACGTGAATGTAACACAGATTAGACAAAACGGAAGGATTTTATTTCGAAAGTCATGCCCGGAAAATGGCTCCGAAGTTTTTACCCATGAAAATGGACGCTCCTATGATCGTTGTGGCTAGAAATGCCATCGACCAAACCCCCAGCGCACAGGCTAAAAATGGCCCGTCACCGAACAAATTCATCAACTCGTAGATCGCCTTTGTTATCGGGTAAAATTGCTGCTTTTGCGCCAAAATTAACGAATCCGAGACCTCGAGCATTGTTTGTGAGAATACCAGCAGTCCACCGGCCAACAAATTCGCCATGATCAGCGGAAAAGTCACGGTGAGGCTCGCCTTAAGCGGTGAACAACCGAGATTTTGCGCAGCTTCCTCATAGGTATAACTCATTTGCTGCAGACCGGCAACGGCGGAACGTACCATGAACGGGAGCTTTCGTACGGAGTAGGATAGCACCAATAATATTGTCGGATTTTCGATGGGGTTCAAAAATTCAAAAGCCCGGCCTTTCTGGCTCATTGCGAGGTATCCAAACGCCATAACTAGACCTGGCACGGCAAGCGGCAGCATCGTAATCGTGTCCAATAGATTGCGGCCGCGGATTTTTGATCGAACGACAACGAAAGCTATAGCAATCCCCAGCATCATCGCAACTAGGGTGGCAAAACTCGAATAAACCAAACTATTTTTTATGGCGGGGATCGTTAGCGGGTGCCCGAGGGTAATTTTGTAATTTGTCAGCGTCCAAATGTTCGGCAGGATCGAATTGTACCAATCGCCGGCAAAGGAGGTGATCGCAACCGATAAATGCGGCAATATCGCTGCTAAGGTTATTCCTATGAACAGGATGCAACAGAGCATTTTTCTGAAAAATCCAATCTTTCGCATCGATGTACTGTGGGAAGCCTTCGCCATCATTTCGTAACTTTGCCGCCCAGCCGCGATCTTACCGATAAGGTAAAAAACCAGTGATAGTACGAGGACCACACTGACCAGCGCATATGGAACCGGCTTGCTCCCTATTTCTTTCAAGCCGTTGTAAATTTGGACGGACACGACGCGATTGTAATCGAAGATCAGTGGAACGCCGAGTTCGGTGAAAGCCCATATGAAAACGAGCGTCGAACCGGCAAATACACCGGAGCGGATCAGCGGGAATGTTATTTTAAAGAATCGTCTCAACCCGTGGCAGCCCAGATTGCCGGCGGCCTCCTCCATGGCGGGATCAATATTTGCGAGGGAGGACAGAATGTTTAGGTACAGAATCGGATACAGGCTCAGCGCGTTCAGCAAACACATTCCGAAAAATTTGTAATTTCCCAGCCAATCTATCAGGTGGGCGCCGTCAATGAGCCCAAATTTGAGCAAAATTAGGTTGATAACTCCCCGGGTGCCAAATATTTGCTGAATGCCAATCGCGCCAACAAACGGAGGCAACATGATCGGGAGCAGAACGATATTTGTGAAAATTTTTTTGCCTGGAAATTGGTATCGATCGGCAAAATATGCCAAAGGTAGCGCGATTATCAGCGCTAAAATTGTGGTGACAACGCCGAGGAAAATGGAATTCAAGATTCCGCGCAAATAAACGTGGCTGTCGAAAACGGCGAGCACGTAGGTAAAAGTAAAATGGCCGTTGGTGTCGATAAATCCCCCCCTCAGCACCTGCCAAATGGGCCAGGCAAAAAAAGCGCAAAAAAACACAATTGCCAAAAAGAAGATCAGGTAGGCCAGCCGCTTGGTCATATCACGGAGCTACCCTATACAACAATTGAACCGCAAATTGCCAGCTTTTTCTGCGATAAAAATAGTCGCGTGGAATCAGCTTAATTTTTTGAATAGCAGCGCTCCATTTTGCCCGCCAAATCCCAAATTATCGCTGATCGCAACATTAATGTCCGCGTCTACAGCGGTGTTTGGCACGTAATTCAGGTAGCAGTCAGGATCTGGATTTCTGTAATTTATAGTCGGAGGAACTTTGCCCGTTTCAATTACCTTCGCGCAAATGGCGGCTTCCACCCCACCCGCCGCACCGAGCAAATGCCCGGTCATGCTTTTCGTCGAACTTATGAGCAAATTTTTGGCATGATCACCGAAGACCCTATGTATGGCCTTGGTTTCCGCCTTGTCATTGTACTCCGTGGACGTCCCATGGGCATTTATGTAATCCACATCGGCGGGAAGCAACTTCGTCTCCTTGAATAGATCAGCAAGACACTTCGCCAAACCCCTCGCTTCCGGATCGGGGCTTGTTATGTGATATGCATCGCAGCTCGCAGAATAGCCGGCAAGTTCACAGTATATGTAAGCCTTGCGCTTCAATGCGTGCTCCAAAGTCTCCAAAACCACGATTCCCGAGCCATTGGCCATTACAAAGCCGTCACGTGTGATATCGAATGGTCGACTGGCCTCATGTGGACGATCATTGTACGACGTTGACATCGCCCGCATGGCGCAAAATCCAGCAAAACTTAGCGGGCTAACGGCGGCTTCGCTCCCCCCGGCCAGTATCACATCCGCTTTGCCGAGCTTAAGCATGTGATATGCTTCCCCGATTGAGTGCGTACCGGACGTGCATGCACTAACGGCGCTAAAATTTGGCCCACGAGCGCAAACTTCTATGGCCACGATTCCCGATGCCATATTGCAGATCAGAGACGGAACCATGAAGGGAGACACATAGCGGGTGCCTTTTTCATGGAAAACGCGAGACTGCTCGTTTATCGTCCGCATGCCACCTATGCCGGAACCGATCAAAACGCCAAACCTTTCGGGGTCAACCTCCCCGGACTTAATATTTGCGTCACCCAATGCTAACTTGGCCCCCGCCACGGCGTAATGAACAAATTGATCGCTGTGCTTGGCCGCCTTCACATCCATGTAATCCGATACCTCAAAGTCCAAAACTTCCCCGGCAACTTTACAAGAGAAACTAGAAACATCGAAGGAGTAAACAACTTCTATGCCACTTTTTCCCGCAACAATATTGTTCCAAAATTGCGAAACCCCAATTCCCAGAGAGGTTACTACACCAAGCCCCGTAACAACAACTCTGTTACCAACGGAAATTTGCTCCGACTTATCAGACATTGTCGCGTCTAATTACCACTTATTCTGCAATCTTGCCCTTGATGTATGAAATAACGTCTTCGACGGTACGCATCTTCTCAGCTTCAGACTCAGGAATTTCACCCTTAATCTCGTCCTTGAATTCTTCTTCGAAAGCCATTACGAGCTCGACCGTATCCAAAGAATCTGCCCCCAAATCATCCAAAAAGGACGCGTCTCCGGTAACCTGCTCTTCCGTGACATCAAGCTGGTCAACAATTATTTTACGAACTCTTTCTTCTATAGTAGCCATAATATATATAACAATTAAAGCACAACAAAACGAAACCTGATACGTATGCAAGTATTTTTTGCACACATTTTTTCACATGTACATTCCGCCATCGACGTGAATGACTTGGCCGGTGATGTACTTCGCTCCGTCGCCGCACAAAAACTCTATGATCGACGCCACATCGTCAACTTCACCCAACCGCTTCATCGGGATCGTTTCCTTGATTTTTTCGACGATGTCTTCGCCCAGGGAATTTGTCATGTCGGTTTGAATGAACCCGGGGGCAATCGCATTAACCGTGATCCCTCGAGTCGCAACCTCCCTGGCAACACTTTTTGTAAATCCTATCACGCCGGCCTTGGCGGCGGCGTAGTTGGCCTGGCCAAAATTCCCAGTGCACCCGACAACGGAGGACAGATTAATAATCCTCCCCGCGCGCCTCTTCACCATCGCCTTAAGCAGGCCCTTTGTCCAGTGAAAACAGCTGCTCAGGTTAGTATCTATCACATCGTGCCAATCACCATCGGACATGCGTAGCATTAAATTATCCTTTGTAATGCCGGCGTTATTTACAAGTATATCCACCGCGCCATGTCTGGAAAGTATGCTTTCACAGGTCGCTGCCACGAGCCCAGCATCGGAAACATCCACGGCGACGTGCTCCGCACCCATGCCGGATTCCCGAATCAGCGCTGCCGTACTGGCACAGGAGGACTCATTTTTACTTATGCAAATGACATGCGCACCAGCCGTAGCCAACCTCAGCGCCGTACCCTTGCCGATTCCGCGACCCGCTCCAGTTACAACGCAAATTTTACCGGATAAACTTAACTCATTCATTACCTGTTTCAGAGGTAAAATATGGAAAAAACTCGTCAACGCCAAAACAAAAAAACATTGCCGAAAGTCAATTGTTTTTCCCTAATTGCTTTGCAGGATGAAAGTTAAAGATGTAGCCAAGAAATCATTGTGCGTGACAATTTTCATCGCCGGCATTTTGGCTCTGTATTTTTTCGAAAAAAACGTAACTCCAAAGCAACTTCCGCGAAATACTCTTCCCCTGCGCAGCCTCCGGTTCTCCTCGGACGGAACAATAACGGGACGCTGGCTTGCAAAGGCCTTGGCCATCAAAAAAAACGTACTTCTCTCCGAAATAGATGTTTTTGCGCTGAAAAAACGTCTGCTCGAATTCAGTCAAATCCGCGACGCCTGCATCGAAAAACAATTCCCTAACTCCATCAGCATCAAAATGAACGAACGACATCCCCTGTTAAAATTTGTAATAAAAAACAATGGCAGGGAGGAATTATTGTTCGTAGATTCCCAGGACGGATCAATCTTCATGGCTGCTTGCATGCCAAAGAGCCTAATATTGGCAACGCCATACACGGAGCTGAAGCTGGAAAAATCAAAGAAATCTCCCCTTGGAATAAGGGGAGTCGAGGGAATAAAAGCCGTTGAGCACCTAATAAAGACGCTGAGGATCGAATATCCGGAAATTTATGGGCAAATCAGAAAATTTTCCCTGAAAAAATATGATCACCGCAGCGGCGCCACATGGTCACGCATGGAAGTTTTTCTGAAAAATGGGCAAATAATCGAATTTAGTCCCAGAGATATCGATGTTCAGTTGCTGAATCTTGACTACCTGATGCACGAGCGCGACCTGGCCCACATGAACATCAAAAAAGTCGACTTGGCCAAAATTAACTCCGTAATTATAGAAAATCGGTAAAATTTTCCAACTTTGACTTGCCAAGAATTAGCAAAGTTTCATTGTGCGTTTAGATTGCCCAGATGGCGGAATTGGCAGACGCGTCGGACTCAAAATCCGATTCTCGCAAGGGAGTGAGGGTTCGACCCCCTCTCTGGGCACCAACAGGAAGAAATAGCAAACATGGAAAAAAATAGGCACTCAAAAATAGTGGCGATAAACACGGAAATTACCGGGAAGATTTTCGTAGTGGTTGTGATTTCTTTGCTGATATTCGCAGCAACACTGATCAAAGTGCCGTTTTACCCGGTACCATTTACGCTTCAGACGCTTGCCCTGCCACTGATTTGCTTTTTTTCATCGAGGAAGCGCGTGCTACAAGGGTTAGCTCTTTTCGCGGTGTATAGAATATTACAGAGCGGCCACGAATTTTTGCTGACGAGCGGGTACGTCGCGGGGTTCTTCCCCATGGCATGCATCCTAACCCTCAAGCACAGCGGGAGTATTCTAAAATTATTCGGCAAAATACTGGCGGCGCAAATTATCGTCCTGCTCCTCGGTGCACTCACGCTTTCCCTGTTCATTGGCCCAAAACAGGCATTCGCATGCGGATTTTTATTCTTCGTGCCAGCTGAAATTTTAAAGGCCCTGATCGCTGCGGGACTCTACAACTTGGTCCCACCAAGATTTAAAAATTTCCCCATGGAGAGATGACAGAGTGGCCGATTGTGCAGCACTGGAAATGCTGTGTACCGGTAACGGTACCGAGGGTTCGAA
>JAITOW010000012.1 GCA_031289835.1 Puniceicoccales bacterium
TCGAAATTTTTCCGGGAAGTTTCATCGTCTGACCGACATATAACTTCGACGACCTATCCATGTCATTCAATTCCATGATCTTCCGAGGGGAAAATCCAAAGCATCGCGCTATGCCATAAATTGTGTCGCCTTTTTTGACAACGTAAACTTCTCCCCCGCTCGATGAAATGGGAGCGGGCCTTGCAGGTTTAAACTCCAATTCCTTGTGGCCATAAACATCCTCCGTCCAAGACGGTTTTGTGGGCTTTTTTCTCACATCAACTCCGCTTTTGGCAACACTTTCGGGAACGCCGTAGGCAACGTTGTCAATTCGTTCGTCGCGACTTTTTCCGCTTGAAAAAGCGAGCACCCTGTCAAAAACAAGAGCCCACAGGTCGCACATATATTAAAAATCAAATTTTTGCTCATAACAAGACTTCTTAAAAACTAAAAATTCATCTCTTTCAATCCCTCGACACACTCTTCGTACAAACAACCACGCTGGTCGTACCCGCTAAACATGTCCAAACTTGAGAATCCTGGACATAGTAGCACCACATCTTCCGCATCTGCAACACTAAATGAAAATTTTACGGCGTTGCGCATAATGGTCAGCGAATCCGACCGATTATCTCCAAAAAACTTACAATATTCGAACATTTTTATAAAATTATTCCCGTTCAATGCATCAAAAATTGTCCTTCCCGTTTCTCCAATCAAGAGTAAAGTTTTAATTTTTTCTAAAAAAACTTCAATGTATTGCCCAATTTCCTCGCCCTTCGACTTTCCGCCCGCGATAAGGATTAATTTTCGATCGAACGAGTCCATAGCCGCCTTGAAAGAATGAAAATTTGTAGCCTTTGAATCATTCCAAAATTCAACATTAAATTTACCGCTGCTGGAATCCGTTTTTTCAACGGAGCATATTTTCTGCAACCTGTGTTTCGGCAAACGAAAGGTTTCCGCCGAGGCCCTGAGCTTATCCAAGCCCAGATTACAAGTTTGCCAAAATTTTTCGACAAGCGCAAAATTTTCCCACTGAACTGGGATGTTGAGGCAGGAATCGCGGGGGATATCACAATATTTCCAACACACACTAGCATTGGACAGCTGGCTAAATTCAGGGTAATTTTTTGCGTAATTTCTAACACTTACACCGATGAAAACATGCCTGGCATCACAAAATTTTGCCATCTCGACCAACTTGTTCTTCGACTTAAAATAGGAATGCAGCGAGTGGTGATTGTCCACGTGATCCGGCGCAAAATTTGTCCACAAAACGTAATCGGGATGCATTATCTGCAGCAGCTGCGCCTGAAAAGAACTAACTTCCACAACTGCCCACGAATTCGGAACGTTAATGGCATCATCGATTACGCTCACGAACGGCAACCCAATGTTCCCCACGGCCACAGCTTGATGGCCAATATTACACAGAGAATGCTTTAGGAACTCGACCGTCGTCGTTTTGCCATCGGTTCCCGTAACGGCGATTATTCTTCCTTTCCAAAAATTGGCGGCCAAATCGAGTTCACCGATGCACGGCACCCCGTTTTTGAATGCCATAATCACCCATGGATGATCATCTAAAAAACTGGGGCTTCGAACTATTAAATCAAAATAACCCGCAATGCTATTCGAAAAAATTTCCCCACCATTTTCGTCGAAAATGGAATGATCGACACCATGTCGCACACACCACTTGCGCACAGCTTTGCCGGAGACTCCACAGCCGAAGATTCCAACTTTAAAGCCCTCAGTAAAAATATCAGTTAACATGGAATAAAACAACGGTACAAATTACGGTCGAAACCCAGGTTATAATTCCCGCACGGGCCACTATTTTCGTCTCTTTGACACCGGAAAGCTCAAAATGGTGATGTATCGGAGCCATCAAAAATACCCTCTTTCCGTGGCGCAACTTCTTGGACCCAACTTGAATTATGTCCGACAAAGCCTCCGTTACAAATATAATCCCGGTTAGCAGTAGGCAAAATGGCATGTGCAGCAAAAGCGCACTAACCGCCAGTAATCCGCCTAGCATCAGCGAACCGGTATCCCCCATCATCACACTCGCCGGATGCGCATTGTACCATAGGAATACCAACAATGACCCGCAGAAACATGCCAGCATAACAGCCAATTCTCCAATGCCAGGCATGGGAGCAAATCCGCAGAGCCCGGACAACTTTTCGGAGCCGAGAATGCAAGACATAGCGCCGAAAAATATGAGATTTGGAATAACGCACACCGAAGCCAAGCCGTCTAACCCATCTGTCAGGTTGACAGAATTGCTCGTTCCAGCAATGACGCAAAATATAAACGCCAATACCATTGGGAAAAAAAGCCAACCGGAGCATCGGCCAAAAAGTGGAAGCATTGCAACGAAGTCTTTGCCATGAAACCGGTACAATGTAACAAAAACAACAATCGCAACCACCAGCTGCACCGCCATTTTTTTTCTCCCGGAAACGCCCTTCGTATTTCTTTTCGAAAATTTTAGGAAATCATCGACAAAACCCAAAGCTCCCAGCGACATGCAGACAAACAGAGTAAGAATTACATAAAAATTAAACTTCACTAAAAATATAATCGGGATTGCCGCTGACAAAAATACTGCCAGCCCCCCCATGGTTATTGTTCCATTTTTTCCCCGGTGAAGATCGGCTAGATCACGTATGACATCACGTCCCCTTTCAATTTGATTAAGCTTCTTTCTTCCAAGGTAGGCAAAGGTCACCGGCGATGCAAAAAAGCCGACGACCAGAGACAACAAAAACCCCGCTACACATCTCGCTATCATATGCCCATGGCAACAATCCTGCCCAATTGGAGTGTAAAATACGTAGGGGAGTTTCATTCTTATTTATACTAAAGGGAACTTTTTTAAAAGAAAATTCAATCGCGTCAAATGTCAACATCAATTCACATAATAATTTGACAACACGCAAAATTTCCTGATTTTGGGACCGTACTATGGAAATTTCAAAAAATATATACGAATTCGGCAAGTCCACCGACGGCGAAGCTTCGATGAAGGCATTGCTTGGAGGTAAAGGGGCCAATTTGGCAGAAATGGCGAGAATAGGGCTGCCCGTCCCTCCTGGCTTCACGATAACAACGGAAATTTGCAATGGGTATTGTAGGGATGGAAACAGACTTTCCCAAGACATATGGGAAGAAACCAAGGTTGCGGTAAAAAATTTGGAAAAACAGCAGGAAAAAACATTCGGCAACAGAGATAATCCTTTGTTGTTTTCAGTCCGCTCTGGAGCACGGGAATCAATGCCGGGTATGATGGACACGATTCTCAATCTGGGCCTAAACGATGAAACGGTGGTTGGTCAGGCTAAGAAAAGTGGCAATGAGCGCTTTGCCTACGTCTGTTACCGCAGATTTATTCAAATGTACGGCGATGTTGTTCTCGGCATCAAAGCGAAGGATGAGCATTCGAGGGATCCCTTCGAAGGGGCGCTCGATGCAGCCAAAGAAAAAGCCCACGCGAGTGTGGACACCGAATTATCCGCAAATGATCTCAAGGAATTAATTGTTTCCTACAAAAAAATAATCCGCGAAAACACCGGTCAAGAATTTCCACAGGACGTTTTCGAGCAGCTACGCGGGGCGATATGCGCGGTTTTCGAATCCTGGAATAACGAGCGTGCCACAATATATAGAAGGAAGTATCACATACCAAGCGAATATGGAACTGCGGTCAATGTGCAGTGCATGGTTTTTGGCAATATGGGTGAAAATTGTGCCACGGGTGTCGCTTTCACTCGTAACCCGGCTACGGGCGAAAAGGAATTTTATGGCGAGTACCTGATCAATGCCCAGGGGGAAGATGTCGTAGCCGGAATCCGCACCCCCAACCCAATCGCAGACTTGAAAAGGGACATGCCCGTCGTGTTTGACCAACTCGTAAACGTGTGCAAGACTCTGGAGTCCCACTTCCACGACATGCAGGACTTCGAGTTCACAGTCGAAAGCGATAAGCTCTACATGCTGCAGACGAGAAATGGAAAAAGGACGGGCCTATCCGCCATCAGAATTGCCCTTGAGATGGTCGAGGAGGGCTTGATCGATAAAAAAATCGCCGTCAAGCGTATTCCCGCCGATTCCATTTCCACTCTGCTTGTTCCAATCTTTGATAGCAAAAGCAAAGAACGTATGCATAGCATCGCTTCTGGGCTTCCCGCAGGCCCAGGTGCAGCATCGGGAAATGTTTACTTCTCGGCGAAAAAGGCCGAAGAAATGCGTGCCAATGGCGAAAGGGTAATTCTTTGCAGAATAGAAACTTCTCCGGAGGACATACGAGGCATGCTTGCCGCGGAAGGAATTTTAACGAGCAGAGGTGGAGTGAGTTCCCATGCCGCGCTGGTTGCCCGCCAAATGGGGAAAGTATGTGTGTGTGGCGCCGGAAAATTGAGCATAGATTATAGCACAAAGAAGATTTTTGTGGGAGATACTATCATAGGTGAAGGTGACCCGGTGTCCATCGATGGGACCACGGGTGAAGTTTTCGTTGGAGAGCTCGAAACCGCACCATCGGAGGTAAGCCAAGTGTTGGATGGGAGCTTGTCTCCAGAAAAAAGTTACACCTACAGGCTATT